>JADGDJ010000353.1 GCA_016744925.1 Spirochaetaceae bacterium | reverse complement strand
TACTCCGCATCCTTAACATGAGAAGCGAGACTCGCAGCTTCGAACAATATTCAGATTCAAACAAAGTTTGCTGTTCTGCAAGTCCACTTCCACTTCGGGGATTTCCCCAGTGTTCTTTTAAATCATTGAAATACAAAACTCTGAACCAGATTCAACGAGTCAGGTTTCACATCAACTATACCTTTGTAATCTCTGAAAACGGGAGTGATTCCAGAATAATACACAAGTTCTACCTCATGGGTTCCCGGAGTTAATTCCAGTTCACCAGTATAGGCAAAAGCCGGGAAGAACTGAGATAGTCTCGTATCGGCATTTTCCGTTGCATCAACAGCCACATCCATAACGATACCGGCAAGCAATCCAAAAATACTGTTATCAGAAGCTTCATTAACCGCATCTTTGCCCAATTCTTTTAAAATTCCCTTAGTCACAGTTCTCGTGACAGTTTTTCCAACGATCCACGGCTGCCTAAGTTTAAAAGTATCTTCGGCAATCAGTTCCATATTTTCTGTCAGTTCCAATTCTCCAGCTTCCGAACCATCAACAAGAACCTTGATAGATGTGATTGAAGATCCTCTTTTAGACAGATAGGGCAACTCAAATTTAAAATGGAATCCCGCCTGTACACCCGGCATAACAATGGTATGAAAGCCGATTAGACGATTAACATATTTATCATCTTCCCCGGCATAAGTCAGATAAACAATGTTATTTCCGCTATCGATATAAATAGTATGGGCTAGCTTGGCAGGAGAGCGCCCCGTAAAGGCGATAAGATTCAGAAGCGTGCGATCTGTATATTCCAATGCCGGAATCTGCGGTTTCTCAAATTGGTACAAATGAGTCTGTTGTTCAAATGCATCGTCAATCTTTTCACTGTCAATCCGAGCCCCATCGTAATCATTTTCTTCCCGATAGAGAAGTAAGCTGAGGTAACGGGCCAAAACATCATTGTGAAACTGGCTTTCCAGAGGTTTCAGCTCTGACTCGGCATCCTCGGCATTGTTGTATTCATCGAGGATCTGACGGTATTTATCTTCGAGTAAATTCAACTTTATATTGACTCGTCTCAGCTCAACCATTGCTTCATCGTAATTTTGTAGCTTGAGATAACTGAGGGCCTTAAAAATATTGAGATATATATCCTCATAATCCTCACCGAAATAATCCAAAGCATTGTCGTTGAGCAAACCGGAGGCAATTGCTTTCCCTATACTTTTTGTATAGAGCTCCTCTATGGCATATTCAGCAGAAGTCAAATGGTCGATACTGTCGGTATAGTCCTCATTGTAATAGTTGAGCATACCTATATCCAGGTAGTAGAGAACTTTATCCTTTTCCTGGTACAGCTCATCTTCTTTGGCAGTTTCTATGATTGTGGAAGCCTGGACGAAATCCCTTTTTAAAAGGAGATCGTCCATCTCCCTGTACTGCTCATTCATAGTCATAACGCTGGCGCATGATCCTAAAAAAAACAGTATTACAGGAAGAAGTAAAATTTTCTTCATATTTACCAGCCGGCCTTGGACTGTTCAACCACTTTTTTAATCTGATGCCCACCAAGCCAGCTGATTTCATTCGTATGTAAATTCACAAGTTCCATATTGGTCTGATAGAGAACAACTTTTTTACCATCAATGGCATCAGTTGTTGTAGTGATGACTCCCTGCAGCATAAAGTCCGCTCCGGTTTCATCAGCTAATCTGGTGGCTGTATCTTCTGAAGCATTGGACTGCTGATCTGTTTTCTCATCACGAACTTCTGCCCGCGCTTCCTTATCAGCCACAAATCTTACTTTTCCACTGTTGATCAATTCCATTTCAAAACTTTTTACTAATGGGAGAAGATCTATGTGTTCAGAGCTTTTGTTTCTGAGAGAACCAATGATAACAACAGGTTTTGCCCCTTCCTCTTCTACAAAATTCAATAACCATGGTCTTGAAAGGACATCGGATATGAGGACTTCTGCTGTCAGTCTTGCATCGGAATCATTCCATCGACCGCTCAAATCTATAACTTCATCTGTTGCAGTTCTTGTTACACTTGTTGTTGCGCAACCCGTTAAGGCGGCGATCATCAATCCGGTCATTATAAAAATTATTATTTTTTTCAATTATTTCTCCTTAAGATTTATATAAATATGTACTAATTTTAACTCATATATGATTTATTTACAGTAAATGTATGAAATAACTTACAAAAAAGTAGCTCTCTTGACAGAGCTCTTTTAAATTCATATCCTATAATAAAGATTTTTATGCAAACGCTTGCACTAAAAGGAGACAAAAATGACTATCAATAAAGAAAAGTTTTTAACCGAAGTGAAGCGCTCTTTGAGTCAAAGTTTTGACAAAACAGTAGAAGATGCCTCTAGTAATCAACTTTATTATGCTATTTCTAAAGCAGTTCTGGGATCCATCTGGCAAAACTGGGCAAAGACCAGAGAACAGTACAAAACAAAAGAGATAAAAGAAGCATATTACCTCTCAGCCGAATTTCTTATGGGACGTGCCATGAGCAATAACCTTGTAAACCTTGGAATAGAGAAAGAGATTAAAGAGGTCCTTGAATCACTCAACCTCGACTATAACCTCATTGAGGACACAGAACCCGATGCAGGTCTTGGAAATGGCGGGCTTGGTAGACTGGCAGCCTGTTTTCTAGACTCTCTTTCCACATTAAATCTACCGGCTACAGGTTACGGAATCAGATATAAATACGGAATGTTCAAGCAGGTAATAAAAGATGGTTATCAGATTGAAAAACCAGATGCCTGGCTTGAACACGATAATCCCTGGTCTATTAAGAGACCTGATTACTCGGTAACTGTAAAATTTGGTGGGGATGTTATCGCTGAAAGAAGTAATGACGGGAGAATCAACTATAAACTGGTAAACACTGAAGACATTCTGGCAATTCCCTTCGATATGCCGATTATCGGATATGGTACAGAAACTATCAACAATCTGAGATTGTGGGAAGCCGAATCGCCTGATGGGTTCGATCTACAGCTTTTTAATGACGAGCAGTATCTGAAAGCTGTAGAAAAAGCGAATTCCGCTGAGGATATTTCCCGCGTACTCTACCCCAATGACATGGGACCTCTGGGAAAAACATTACGGCTTAAACAACAGTATTTCTTTGTAGCCGCCTCATTAAAGGATATTGTCCGAAAATATAAGGTGAAGATGGGTCATGATTTTTCAAAATTCCACGACCTTGTTGCCATACAGCTCAATGATACACACCCTGTCG
>JADGDJ010000107.1 GCA_016744925.1 Spirochaetaceae bacterium | reverse complement strand
AGAGGCTTTAAAAACCGAACAGCCTACACTTGTGAAAATCTCTCTTATGACAATGAGCGGGTGAGAAAAATGAGACTGGAAGAAATTGAAGAGGAAGAGGAAGAGTACAGATTATGTGTGATGATAATAGAGTAATAGGGCATTTTTATGGAGTTGGACTTGGACCGGGTGACCCGGATCTTCTGACTGTAAAAGCAGTCCAGATTTTAAAGGAGTCGGACTGCATTATCGTGCCAAAGGCGCGATATAAGGCCGAATCGGTTGCCAGAGATATTGTAACCAGGGCCTTAGGTGAGGACCTGCCCTTTGAAGAGATGGTTTTCCCCATGTCCCGGGATAAAGAAGAGCTTGAACGACACTGGAATTCCGCCGCAAAAAGGGTCGTTGCCCATTTGGAAGAGGGGAAAAATGTCGCTTTCGTATCATTGGGTGATATATCTCTCTACAGCACTTATTCCTATCTCAAAAGAGCCATTTCTGAAATTGCCCCCCAGGTGGAAAGCCTATTGGTTCCGGGTATCTCCAGTATTCAGTTGGCCGCCGCAGCATTTCAAGTACCACTGGCTCTGGGTGATGAAAACTGTGTCATCCAGCCATTGCCCGCAGATCTGAATGATCTCGACGATGTCTTTCAATACAATGACAATGTTGTTCTTATGAAGATTGGCAGCCGACTGGGAGATCTGAAAGAATATCTTCAGCAAAAAGATCTTACGGACAAGGCCGGTTTTATCAGAAGAGCCGGATTTCCCGATCAGTTTCTCTCTAAGGATCTAAGCACTATATCCGATGAGGAAACAGGATATCTGTCCATTGTTTTTGTGAAAAAAGGGGGATTGTCGTGAATGTTTTTTTTGTCGGAGCCGGTCCCGGAGATCCTGAACTAATAACAATCAAAGGTAAAAATACTCTGGAAAAGGCGGATATTGTTATTTATGCCGGGTCTCTTGTCTCTCCGGAACTACTCAAATACTGCAGTAATTCTGCAATAATACACGACTCGGCTTCAATGAATCTCGATGAAGTAAGCAAAATATACAGAGACAATAGAAACAAAGAGGGGATCATCGTCCGCCTCCACACGGGGGATCCCTCGGTTTACGGGGCGATACAGGAGCAGATGGATCTACTGGCTCTCTGGGATATCTCCTATAAGGTCATACCGGGAGTCTCCTCTTTTCAGGCATCATCCGCCGCTCTGAAACAGCAGCTGACCCTGCCCGGTGTCAGTCAGACTGTAATTTTAACACGCATATCCGGCAGGACAAAAACTCCCCCATTGGAAGACCTGGCGCTTCTCGCCCGATCCCGTGCGACAATGGTCCTCTTTCTCAGTGTTGATCAGGCCAGGAGCGTTCAGGAAAAACTTCAACCAGAATATGGGGGAGAGACTCCAGTAGCTGTTGTCTATAGAGCCTCCTGGACCGATGAGAAAATTGTGAGAGGTGAATTGAAGAATCTGGCTACATTGGTCGAGGACGCGCAGATCTCCCGCCAGGCTTTAATCTTTATCGGAGATGTTCTCCAGAGCGATTACGAGAAATCCAAACTCTACGATGCGGCTTTTACCCATGGCTATCGCGAGGCCTCTCTGTGAAAATCGCCATATGCCATATTACAGGAAACGGTGGCAGAATAGCTGAAGAACTCACTGGGAATTTCCCCCGATCACAAGTCTTTGATCTCTCTGGAAAGGGCAATGTCAGTCAGTGGGTTAATGAAAATTTCCATGCTTTCGAGGGTCATATTTTCATCATGTCCATGGGCATTGTCTATCGGGTG
This sequence comes from Spirochaetaceae bacterium, assembly GCA_016744925.1. Classification (GTDB taxonomy): domain Bacteria; phylum Spirochaetota; class Spirochaetia; order DSM-2461; family DSM-2461; genus Spirochaeta_F. Next base: position 13,582 of record JADGDJ010000107.1, on the reverse strand, counting down.
ATAGCTGACCTAATCAGCGATAAATATCACGACCCCGCGGTTGTCGTCGTCGATGATGCACGGCGTTTTTCTATAGCCGCCCTCTCCGGGCACGAAGGGGGAGCCAACGATCTGGCTTTTAAAACAGCACAGATCCTCGACAACCAGCCTGTTATTACAACGGCTTCCGATACGAATAAAAGCATAACTCTCGGAATCGGTTGTCGTAAAGGGACGACGGAAGAACAGATCCTCAGCGCTGTGAATCAGGCTCTCCAAGCCAATGATTTAACTTCAGATAATATAAGAATTGCCGCTTCGGTAGACATCAAAAAGACAGAACAGGGGATGCTCATGGCCTTCGATCAATTGAATATTCCTCTGCTGTTTATCTCCAGTGAGAGAATCAGAAATTTCACCGGATATACCAATGAGTCAAAGGCTGCTATGAGACAATTGGGGTTGCCGGGAGTCTCAGAACCCTGTGCTCTTTTGTCTGCCCGAAAGGGAGAATTGATTATGGAGAAAACAGTATACGGGAATGTGACTATCGCCCTTGCCATGGAGGAGATGAAATGAAAGGAAAAATAAAAGTAATCGGAACAGGTCCGGGAAATCTGGATCATATAACACCTGCTGTAAAAGAAGCCATAGAGAAATCGGAAGTGGTTGTGGGATATAAGACCTATCTGGGATTAATCGAAGATCTTATCGAAGGAAAAGAGATAATCAGCAATGGTATGAAACAGGAAATCGACCGCTGCACTATGGCTGTGAAACGGGCAAGAGAAGGCGCTATTGTCGTTGTCATATCCGGGGGAGACGCGGGCGTTTACGGTCTGGCCGGTCTCGTGCTGGAACTTCTGGAAGAGGAAGAGATGGATTCCGTCGAAATTTTACCGGGTGTAACGTCGGCAACAGCCTGTGCCTCACTATTGGGTGCTCCTCTTATCCACGATTTTGCCGTAATCTCTTTGAGCAATCTTCTCACCGATGCAGATTTAATCCGCACCAGGTTGGAACTGGCTGCCCGGGGAGATTTTGTCACGGTTCTCTACAATCCCAAAAGTAAAAAAAGGACAGAACTTTTTTTCGAGACCTCAGAAATTTTTCTGAAACATAGAAAACCTGAAACTCCTGTGGGGCTTGTCAAAGAGGGTTATCGTCAGGGACAGACAGTCAAAATAGTCCGTCTTGATGAATTAAGCTCAGAGGTGTGGGTGGATATGACAACAACTATCATCATTGGAAATTCCTCTACGATTTGCAAAAGGGGGAAAATGATCACTCCCAGAGGATATCTGAAGAAATACACAGTTTAGTTCTATACAAAAGAGAGGTTTTCTCAGATAATTCTATAATTAATAAGCGGTGGTTATGAAAAAAGTTATCCCTATTTTTCTATTTCTTACTTTATTGAGCTGTACCGAACCTGTACCTCAACAAGCCGACTATATTGGTGTCTACAGAGTTATAAAAGTTGTGGAAAAAGGCAATTCCATTAAAACCCCCACATTAAATCACATTGAATTGACTGAAGATTTCTATATTTCTAGAATGGATAGAGATGGTGATAATAAATTTTCTCCCGATGAGATTTCCAGGAGCACCTATCTCTTTGATGTCCACGAGAACCTTGAAGCCTATATTCAGGTTACAGGGAATGATTCTCCGGTGACTCTTTTGCCGGATAAGTATTATGACCTACTATTTAAAAGAGTTGATTCGGTCGGAAGGGTTACAAAACTTTATTTGAGGAAGATCCGCTAGATGAACTTATTGAGGAAAAAACCCTTATTCTCAGCAATGATATTCCTTATGGCAGTTCTTTGGGGCTGTACAGGTCCTGCTCCTAAACAGGAGGATTATTATGGTCTCTATACAATCATTAAGGTTCGTGAGAATGGGATAATCCTCAATATAGATATCCTTTCCCAGATAGAATTGACAGAAGAATTATTTATTTCGGCCATTGACCGCAATGAAGACCATCTCATATCTGAAGATGAAATATCTGCTGTCGCTTATGAGTTTTATCTCGACGAAAACAGCAATCCTTTTTTGAAAATCAATATTGATGAGACACCTGTTGGATTATTGTCTGAGCAGCATTTTGACCTATTGCTGAAAAAAATTGACCCATTGGGAAATGAGTCAATTATATATCTTAAAAAATAAAAATCTCCATAGCAGGCCACGGAGTATTCTGGCCTGCCGAATAAACTACATGGCATCGATCGCCGCAAGTTTTTTTGCATCCAGTGTTTTCAGGCCGCCTAATAATTCTCCCATATAGGAAATCCGGGCTGCCGCTTCAAGCACCTCGATTCTGTCATAAGCCTGAAACAAACTGTTTCCCACAGTGATAACACCGTGATTTTCCATAAGCACAACTTTCGTCTTTCTATCGGAGAAGGCTTCACCAACAATTCGTGCCAGTTCATCTGTTCCCATCAATGAGTATGGAGCAAATACTGGCTCTCCGAGAATGAATCGGTGTTCAGCCAATAAGTCGGTTCTCAACTTCCTGTCGGTTGTCGTAAAGAAACTGCCATGGATGGGATGGGCATGGACAATAGAAGTTATGTCCGGTCTTCTTCTATACACCTCAAGATGCATCCCGGTCTCGATACTGGTATTGTATTTCGATGTAAGGTTTTCACCATTCATATTTACAATTGCGATAGTATCACTGCTTAAATTCCCTTTGTCCAGGGCTGAGGGTGTTATGAGCACTGTATCGGGACCAACTCTCATGCTTATGTTCCCCCCGGAGGATGTTGTCAAACCTCTCTCGTAGAGCCGTCTCATAATGCTGGCGGTTTCTTCCATCTCTTTTTCGTATTTCATAAGAGAATTGTATGACCAATGTTGTCATAAGTCAACATGAATAGTGTTGCAATACTACATAAATGTGGTATGATATTAGTGTAAATCAACATGTTTTGATTTTTACTCTCGAGGAGACTCATATTGGAAAAATGTAATTTGGATAATGCCTGCTCATATGTAAGTGATAAGATTGGAGAAATTCCGAAAATCGCTTTGATTCTAGGCTCTGGACTCGGTAGTCTGGCCGATAAACTGGAACAGCCTGTTCTAATACCCTACAGCCAAATCCCGGGATTCCCCCTATCAACGGCACCGGGTCATGCTTCAAGGCTTGTTTGCGGCAGTCTTAATGGAAATAGAGTCATTGCCTTTCAGGGGCGCTTTCATCATTACGAAGGGTATTCAATGGAACAGATTGCTTTTCCCATACGTTTTTTGAGTAAGCTGGGATGCAGCACGTTAGTCGTTACCAATGCGGCTGGTGGCATCAACCGATCCTTAGTCCCCGGGGATCTTATGCTCATATCTGATCACATTAATATAAATGGCCTTAACCCACTTCTGGGTCCTAATGATGATTCGGAGGGCACTCGTTTTCCCGATATGACCAGTGCTTACAGCCAGGATTTGAGAGATCTTTTAGTCGAAACGGCAGAGAACCTGAATATAAGATTGAAAGAAGGTGTTTACGCATGGACTACAGGTCCATCATTTGAAACTCCTGCTGAAATACAAATGCTCCGCATTCTGGGTGCCGATGTGGTGGGGATGTCCACAGTCCCGGAGGTTCTAACTGCTGTTCATGGAGGACTGGATGTATTAGGCATATCGTGTATCAGCAATATGGCTGCGGGAATCCTCGATCAACCTATAACTTCCGAAGAGGTTATTGAAATAGGCCGGCAGGTTTCCGGGCGATTCTCTGAACTCATAAGCGGATTTATTGCGCTTTATTATAGAAGGAATTCATAGTGATTTTAATTGAAAATACAATGCTCAATGGTAAGGGCACAGACATATTGATCCATGAAAATAAAATTGTTCGAATCGGGAGTGACCTTCAGTCCGAAACTACTGGAGATATGCAAGTCATCAATGGTCAGGGGACAGCCGTTCTTTCATCATTGTTCAACGGACATACTCATTCACCTATGGTTTTGCTCAGAGGGTTTGGCGATGATCTGCCTTTACACCAATGGCTCACCGATTGCATTTGGCCGGTTGAGGGACAAATGACAGAAGAGGATTATCTCATGGGATACAGACTCGCTTTTTTAGAGATGATTAAATCCGGTACGGGTTTTTTTAATGAAATGTACATGTTTCCGCGCTTAGCACTGAAGGTTCTGGAAGAAATTCCCATGAAGGGACTTGTGAATTATCCTATAATCGATGGTTTGGATTGGGAGTCTGGAAAAAAACAAAGTGAAGATTGTGAGCTCTTTTTTAAAGAGACGATTCCCCCTGAAGGAGTGCAATTGGGCATTGCCGCTCATTCCATTTATGCCAATTCAGAATCATCTCTCTGCTGGATTCGCGATTTCACCTCTGAAAATAATCTAAAAATCCATATTCATCTTTCGGAAACGGAAAAGGAAGTTGAAGACTGTAAGGCCGCCCATGGGGGGATGAGTCCAGTTGAATATCTCCATAGTCTGGATTTTCTCAGTGATCGTGTACTGGCAGCACATTGTGTCTGGTTATCAAATTCGGATATGGAAATTCTGGCCCGAATGGCTGTTACTGTGATTCATAATCCCGTATCGAATATGAAGCTGGCTACAGGTAGAGCCTTTCCCTATGCACAACTGAAAGAGAGAGGTGTTCCCATTCTTCTCGGTACAGATGGAGCCGCTTCAAACAACAATCTCGACCTCTTTGAAGAGATGAAGGTCGCCGCATTGCTCCAGAAGCATCAATCGGGAGATCCAACGGTGATGACAGCGGGAGAAATCTTTCACATCGCCTCAAAGGGGGCTGCTGATATTTTTGGTACAGGGGGAGGTGACATCAGAGAAGGGGCGGCCGCTGATCTCATTCTTGTAGATCTGGACAGACCGGAGATGGTTCCACTGACAAATATCACCTCAAATCTGGTATACTCCACTTCGGGAAACTGCGTGCGAACTCTCATCAGTGGTGGGCGAATTCTTATGGAAAACCGTATGTTCGAAGGTGAAGATGAGATCAGAAATAAAGCCTCTGTTTGTGCGGCCAGGCTGGTAGGAGAGACTCTATGAGTAGAGATATGCATGACAGCACGGCCTTCGGTTCCGGGTCCATAAAGTATAACTTCAAAGGCGTAAATGTTCTTGTCACAGGAGCCGGCGGACTTCTCGGACGGTCTATTGTCAGCTTCTTTTCCAGTGCAGGAGCATCGGTAATTCTTCATGTCCGTAAGAGTGATGATTCTATAAACACATTTATGAATACTCTGGTTGGGGATCATTTTATTGTCGAGGGCGATTTGAGCCACGAGGATGATGTTGTACACATTTTTAAAGAGATAAGAGAGAAGTTATGCTCTATAGATGTTCTTGTAAACAATGCCGGTCTTCAGGATATATCACCCCTTAAGGATATAGGGGGAGATGATTGGGATAGGATGATGTCTGTCAATCTGAAGGCTCCTCATCTCTGTACCCGTGAGTTTGTGAGAATGAGAGGGGACGAGAGACGAGGAGAGCCTTCAGTCATCAATATCGCCTCTATTGAAGCAGAATCTCCCGCATGCGGACACAGCCATTATGGAGCCTCTAAAGGAGGTCTCGTTCAATATAGCAGAGCCTCTGCTCTGGAACTGGGACCTTTAGGTTTCCGGGTCAACAGTGTTTCTCCGGGAGTGATCTATCGAGAGGGAATCGAAACAGACTGGCCCGATGGTGTTGCACGTTATGGGGCATCAGCACCTATGAGCGATCTTGTGCATGTTGAAGATGTCACTGCATCTGTTCTTTTTCTGGCATCAGATGGTGCCCGTGGCATAACGGGGATTAATCTGAGAGTCGATAAGGGTATCGGTGTCACTCCCGGTTATTAAGCAAATAAAAATTTTGAGGAAATAGAATGAAAGAAAATAGATTAGATCAGGCGAGAACTGTTACGTGGAGAGAAGATAAACTCTTTTTTCTAGACCAGACCAGGCTGCCGATAGAGCTGGTTCATGAAGAGCAGAAAAGCGCTGAACAGGTATGGGATTCCATAAAAAAACTGAAAGTACGAGGGGCCCCCGCTATCGGTGTTGCCGGAGCATACGGACTGGTCGTGGCTGTCAGAAAGCACTTGGATCTCTCTGCTGAAGATTTTCTCGATAAGATCAGGGAGCAGGCTGATTATCTGAATACTTCCCGTCCCACAGCAGTGAATCTCTCATGGGGATTAAAGAGGATGACTGCAAAGGCTGAAGCAGAAGCTGCCATAAATCCCCTTGTAACTCATATTTTTGAAAAGATGAAAGAGGAAGCTGTACTCATTCACGAAGAGGACAAAGAACTCAGTCGCGCCATGGGGGAGAACGGCTTAGCTCTCATTAAAGAGGGGATGGGCATTCTCACTCACTGTAATGCGGGCGCCCTGGCGGCATCTATTCTGGGAACAGCGACAGCTCCTATGTATCTGGCCCATGAAAAGGGAGTATCCTTTCGAGTTTATGCCGATGAGACAAGGCCGCTGCTGCAAGGGGCCAGACTCACCAGTTGGGAACTACAGCAGGCGGGGATAGATGTCACCCTTATCAGCGATAATATGGCAGCCAGCATGATGGCTGAAGGGCTGATCGATATGGTTATTGTCGGAACAGATCGTGTGGCGGCTAATGGCGATGTGTGCAACAAAATAGGCACTTTGGGTGTCGCCATTCTGGCTTCCTATTTCAAAATACCTTTCTATGTAGCCTGTCCCGCGTCAACAGTTGATATGAATACTGCAGAAGGTAAGAGTATCGAGATTGAAGAGAGAGATTCCGAAGAGATAACATTCTTCGGTGAAAGACGTACAGGTCCCGAGGGCATTAAGGTGAGAAATCCCGCTTTTGATGTGACTCCTCACAAACTGGTAACCGGTTTGATCACTGAACAGGGGATCATAGGGGCTCCCTATAAAGAAAACCTCGCGGCTCTTTATTCTTGAGTGGACATGTATAAGGAGATAAAAGATATATGCTTGGTGTAGAGAGAAGGCAGTACATATTCAATCTCATACAGGATAGAGGTAGCATCACTGTTTCCGAGCTCAGCCAGCTATGTCTGGTTGGTGAGGAAACTATTCGTCGGGACTTAAACAAGATGGCATCTGAAGACCTTATTGAAAAAATATACGGTGGTGCCACTATTAAGGAAACCATGCATCGTGTGATCCCCGTTTCCGTTCGAAAATCCATCAATGTAGAGGAAAAAAAACGGATAGCCCGTTGCTGTTCCTCCATGATTGAAGAAGGTGATACTATCTTCCTCGACGGTAGTACTACAGCCCTTGAAATCGCCAATGAACTCAAAAATATCCCCTATTTGATCGTGATCACCAATGCGGCGGAAGTCGCCTGCAGGCTGACTGATAATCCCGGGCATAAAGTCATCTGTACCGGCGGCACCATGCGTCTCAGAACGAGTACTTTTGTCGGCCACTCTTCGGTTACGGTTGTGGGGCAGTATTATGCGGATAAAGCGTTTATAGGCTGTGATGGTTTGGATATGATAACGGGAATTACCGATGCAAACGAGCAGGAAGCCGATGTCAGAAAGGCTATGTTAAGGCAGTCAAAAATAGGAATCCTGGTTTCAGACAATTCCAAATTCGATAAAACCTCCTTTGCTTCAATAGGTGATTTCAATAAGATCCAAATGCTTGTTACTGACACATCCCTTTCTGAAATGTGGATCAATTTTTTACAATCTAAAGATGTGGAGTATAAAATTTGTGAGGATCTTAATGAATAACTTTTGTATTTTTCCAATCTGGTTGATTTGTCTAAATGAGTCTACAATATATTTATGGACGGAATAAGAAATAATCAGTTTAGAGAAAATTACTATATTAAAAAGCTGTTCCCGGAAATACAAAAAGACAATATTAAAAATTTTTTCATTTTTTTCCCCTTACAATTGTTTGTTTGTGCTTTAATATTCTGTTCTTATTTCTGGTATGTGCACAACCGGGAACTGGATATGAGAAAGTCGACAGAGATGGAAAAAATTAAAAGTTCCCATCTCTATTTTTCCAGTGATATGGAAATAATAGCGGGTGATTTAGACATTATTGATAATGAGTATTATCTTTTTGAATATATAAATGATTCTTCCGCTGATAATTTGAAAGAATTTGAAAACAGACTTTTATTTTTTACTAAAACGAAAAGATTATATTCTCAGGTTCGATTTTTAGATCTTCAAGGTAGAGAAACGATAAGAATTGAAGAGAACAATGGTACATATGCTCTCATTGACCAAAGTGAACTTCAAGATAAATCTGACAGATATTACTACCGGCAGATGCAGCAATTGGCGCAGGATCAATTATATATCTCACCTATCGATTTAAATATTGAATGGGGAACCATTGATATCCCTCTCAGGCATATGATGAGATTCGGCATTTCTGTATTCTCCAGAGAAGGGGAACGCAAGGGCTATCTCATATTCAACTACGATCTCAATCCTTCTCTTCTTAACTTAAAAGATAATTTTATAGGGATGAGCAAAGAAGTCATGCTGATCAACGAAAAGGGACAGTACATTTTAAGCACAGGTCTACCCAGGACAATGGCTTCAGATATCAGACTCCAAGATGATTTTCCATCAATTGATCAATTGAGGAAAAATGGAAGAATATCTCAAACACGTCAAAGCGGAAATCTCATATCGATATACACATTTAATCCATTTGAAAATCTATTAAAATCAAACCTGGAGGCTCTTTGGACGATTCGATTGGATAAGGTATTCCTCTCGTCAGAAATATTCGATTTGACCATGATTTCAATTTCAGGTTTTGACTCTCCATTTTATTTTTTTGAGCATATCAATGGGCTCAGTATTCTCATTTTTGTTTTTCTGCAGATTCTTTTGGGCATACTAATCTGGATTAAAATAAAAGGATTTTATGAGAGCAGAGTTTTTGGTAAATGGATGGAGGCGTTCTTTCAGGGGATAGAATACAATCCAGCATCAATCGTATTGACAGATAAAGACGGCAACATACTTTATACAAACAAAATGTTTTTACAATTAAGCGGATATGATCAGAAAAGTGTATACAAGGAAAATCCCAGAATTATTAAATCGGGATTTCGAAACGATGAGGAATACATAAATCTCTGGAAGACCATCAGCTCGGGTAAAACATGGACTGGTGAATTTCACAACAGAAGAAAAGACGGTACTCTCTATTGGGTTCAGGCTTCAATTTCACCTATATACAGCAAGGATAAAATTTCCGGTTATCTGGGGATACAGGAAGATATCAGTGAAGCCAAAAATATTAAAAAACGAATGGAGGAACTGGCTTCTACCGATTCCCTGACAGGTTTACTCAACAGGCGTGCCTTCTTTAAGAAAATCGATGAAGAGATTGAACGATGTACAAGAAATAAGAGTACTTTTTCTATTCTGATGATAGATATTGATAATTTTAAAATCTTTAACGATACTTACGGCCATCAAACGGGAGATTGTGTATTGGTCCAAACGACTAAAATAATAAGTGAATCTACCAGAAAAATCGATATCATTGCCAGATACGGGGGAGAAGAGTTTATTCTTGTTCTTCCTCAAACCGAATTAGCCGGAGCTGCGAATTTTGCTGAGAGACTGAGATCGGACATTGCGGATAATAAATGCTCATGTAATGAGAATAATTGTCGCGTAACGGTAAGTATCGGGATCTCCCAATGGAATGCACTCGAGGAGATTAGTCAGACGATTCATAAGGCTGATGCTAATCTCTATAAGGCCAAAGGCGCCGGGAGAAACCGTATCGTTTATTAAGTCTGTCTAAATATCTTTAGGTAGAAGTTGTTTCCATTTCATTTGTATACTAAAATTTAAAATATGAAAAATATAATGATTGTTGACGATGATATGAATATACGAACTTCACTCTCAAGAGAGTTGAGATTTCACAAATATAATGTAATTCCAGCTGAAACAGGACTTATGGCTCTCAATAAACTGGAAAGTCAGTATATCGATACGGTCATTGTAGATATAAGAATGCCTGTTATGAACGGGTTGGAATTTATTACCAGAGTCGTTAAAGAGCATCCCCATACAAAAATCATTATACTCTCTGGAACTGTCACCAAAGAAGTGTTAAGTTTTATTCAGCCTTTCCGGGCTAATATAATCGATGTTATGGCGAAACCCTGGGATAGCGACAAATTACTTGATATCTTGAAAGTTTGTGAAGAAATAAACCTTTAATTTTTACATAACATTGAAAATCTCTCTATCGTTTTTCTTTAAAGAATAGTCACAAAGAAATAAAAGCTGATCTTCTCGATCTAAACCTGAAAATCCCTCTGTTTTAATTTTTGGGAAGATCTTTACTGCAAATTGCTCAAGAGGTTTAGCTGTATTCCAGTACTTTAAGTAGATAATGGCCATTGAAAACATATCAAAAGCTATTTTTGTAAACTCAATCTTACCGGAGTCTAAGGTAATAAACTGCAGTTTTTCAACATTTTCATGTGCAAAGGCAATTCTATAAATGTATGAATAAATGTTAAATAAGAAGGGGGGAATGATAGGGGCTTCTTCTTCATGAGATTTCTCTTCGTAGAGGATTGTAAAATCCCTAATGTTATAGGGAACATATGAGGGCAAGGTGTTACTCTTTTCAGGATTCATCATTTTATCAAAAAGTTTTAGCAGCGAATCTTTTGAAAAATGTTTGATGATTCCCTCAATGTCTATGGTGTTTTCTCCGTTGTAATAGTCCGAGTTGTAAACATGAAGTAAACCACAGAGTAGGGACGGTTCACATTTTAAATAGTCTGAGAGAGACACATCTTCCATGCATTGATCTGTTCTGTAACTGATTAGATTGCGGCTGTTTATTCTTTTCCAAACCTCTCTATCCCCAATTGAATCGAAAATAGAAAAATAGTATTCAATTTTACTATGGAGCAATTCTTCATCCCATGGCTTGGGTAATAAGGAGACTGTTGTAAACCGGAAAAGACAATCCATGAGTTTATTCTTGTCTATGAAACCGCTGATCATTATACGAATTACTGCAGGGTATTTTTCCTGTACGATTGTCAGAAACTCCACTCCGTCCATAATCGGCATTTTAAAATCACTTATAACCATATTCACTTCATTGCTTTGGAGAAACATAAGAGCTTCTTTCGCTGAAGAAGTCGTGCTGATTTTGTAGGGCAGGCCAAAAAAGGATCTTTTTAAAGATCTTTGAATGGGGATTTCATCATCTACTATCAATATGCTTTTATTTTGTTCCATCAGTCTCTCCTAAAGGCAGCTTGATAACAAACTGAGCGCCTTCTTTGTATTCATCGTTAATGCTCAAAGAGCCCTGGTGTTTATTTACAACGATATCGTATGATATGCTCAGTCCAAGCCCTGTGCCTTTCCCTACGGGCTTTGTAGTAAAAAAAGGATCGAATATCTTCAGGTGATCCTCTTTTTTTATCCCCGATCCATCATCGGAAATTCTGATTATAACCATTTCTCCATCACACTCAGTGGAAATGTATATATTTCCGAGGATCTCTTTTTTCTGCTCTGTAATGGATTGTGATGCGTTCATAATAAGATTGAGAAATACCTGGTTTATTTCTCCCACAATGCAGAAAACCTGAGGAATATCACCGTATTGTTCATGTATATTGGCTGTATATTTCAGTTCATTTCTGGCAACAGTTAAAGTCGTTTTTATAAGTTCATTAAGATCTACGGAGAGACTCTGTTTACTCTCGTCGATCCTGGAAAAACTACGCAGACTGTTAATGATGTTTATTACACGTGTAAAACCGTCATCTGATTCTGATATTATTTCCAGGAGATCTTCGAAGATGAAATCAGTCTGATAAAGATCCTTGAGCTTTTGCGGGATCACAAATTCATCAAGTTCATATAATTCCTTAAGTTTTTCAATATATCTTTTTAAGCTTCTGAAATTACTATTGATAAAGCCTATTGGATTGTTCAACTCATGAGCGACACCAGCAGCAAGCCTTCCAATCGAAGCCAGTTTTTCTTCTTTGACTAAGGTCGTTTGTGTACTTATAAGTTTATTGTTTATATGTTTCAGATTTTCTTCGGCGAGTACTTTTTCAGTGATGTCTTCTTTTATCGCTATATATGAGAGTTTTTTGCCATTTTTATCAACAATGGGAGAAATGGATGCGGATTCCCAAATAATTTTACCATCTTTGCATCTGTTCTGAAAGTTCCCATACCATTTTTTTCCCGATGAAATCGTATTCCACAACTCCCTATAATACTCTTTATTTTGTAAGCCGGATTTTAATATTCGGGGATTTTTCCCCTTTGCTTCTTCAAGGCTGTATCCGGAAATCTGTTCGAAATGAGGATTGGCATATTCTATATTACCAAGAAGGTCTGTAATGACAATTGATGAAGGACTTTGCTCTATGGCGTACTTAAAACTCATAATATCATTGAGGTTTTCCAGATTTGTAATAGACAGGGAAAGGTATTCACTGAGCATAGAAAATAGTGATATTTTGAAGTATTCAGTTATTCTATGGGGTTTCCTGTATTTTATAATGAGAAAACCACTGACTTCTGAGGACTTTGTAAAGGGGATTATTGTGAATTGATTATTCCCTTTTTCAAAAGATTTCGTTTCATTTAATATTGTATTTTTAAAGTCGTATTCCTGATCAATCCATTCAGTTATTTCTATTTTGTCTTCAACTGCGATATGTTGCAAAGTATAATATTGTCGCTTTGAATGAAAACCATCAGGGAAATGAAGAACGAAGCATTGGTCAGGCAGAAAAAGGCCGTTTATTTTGATAATGGCTTCTTTGAACAAATCGGTTTGACTGTTGAATTGATTGTTTGTAAAGGATTGAAACAAACTGATAATTGTCATTGAGTAATCAAAATTGAGTCGATTCATCTGCTCTAAAATAATACCCTCTACCGCTTTGGATAATTGGCTTCTTATAGTTGAAAAAGTATCTAGTTCTTCCATTGATATGGGGAATTTGTCAAGACTACCGGCATTTATATAGAGGATCATATGTCCTATGAAACCATTTTGATTAATCAGGATGTCAGATAATTCCCGATTTGAAGATTCAAAACCGTCGGATAAAAATTCCATATCCATAAAAGTTATCTTGATGGATAATTTGGACGTATCGCTGGAGAAGGCCTTGGCTATGATGGGAAGAGATTGTTTGAGCAATGAGGTAATACTTTTTTCCCGGTCCACCAGTCTGTATATTTTGAATATCGCATCTAGTTCACACAATTTTTTTTTGTTCTGATTATATTCTTTTATATAATCATTGGTCTTTTTTTCGGTTTGTTTGCGATTAAAGTCCAAATTATAAGCTTTGTGTATTAAAAAATTTATTTTTTCAGAGGTAAATGGCGGAAATAAAACACTTGTTTGATAGAGTACTTCAGTATTTTCATCACTTGAAATCTGGTTGCTCCGGTGTACCGTAATGACGATAAAACCTTTTTTAAAAATCAGATAATCAAGGAGCTTGCTGTATCTTTCATCGGAAAAAAAAAAAAAAAAAATGAAATAGATATTCTCAGGATCAGTACATTCC
>JADGDJ010000352.1 GCA_016744925.1 Spirochaetaceae bacterium | reverse complement strand
CTCAGGATTATGTGAAACCAGTTATTTATGTTCATAGAGGTATGGCGTATTTCGGTCAGTCAATGTACGATTATGCGGAAAAAGATTTTTCAGAGGCATTAAAAAAAGAACCTGATAATGATAAAATCCATTACTATAGAGGCATTGTTTATAGTATTGATGAGAATTATACAAAGGCTCTCAGCGATTTCAATAAGAGTTTGACTATTAATCCTTACCAATCATGGGTCTTTTACAGTAGAGCTCAGGTCTATTTTCATATTGGAGATTATCCCGCTGCTATGAAAGATTGTAGGACTGCCATTTCACTGAAACCAGATTATCCGGAAGCGGAACATTTTAGAGAACTTATTCAATCAAAAATGAATTTTTAATAATATAAATAATCTTCGAATCTAGCTATAATGGAATTATGAACAGAACACTGGATGCTAAGTTTTTAATATTATCCCCGAATGATCAGGCTCGGATCAGGCTGCAAGAACTCATCGATAGAGAATATTGTGAAATCTATATAATTAATAACGTCAGGATAATTTCTCCGCTCTTAAATCAGTTGGAAAAAGTTATTCTCGTTCTCAATTCAGCACAAATAACCGAAGATTTAAAATTGTTCATTGGTGATCTCATTTCTGAACACGATGGAAAAATCATCAAAATTATTTCCGTTGATGCTCCTGAGAACATTCTAACTCATGATAAGATACTTCATTGCAGCTCTTCATATTTACAAAACGATGACAATGTTATCAAACTTATTAACGAATTGAATGTGTGGGGGTCGAGAAACTATATTCGATTTGGGAATAGCGGTAGTCGGATTGCTTTTTTCAGAATGAAATTTCGGAATTCGTGGAGAACTGGCGTCATTCACGATATCAGCGCTTCTGGGATGTCCTGTTCTTTTGATAAGCATAATGATATTGAGCTCAATGAGATGAATACGGAGATTGAACTGTGCATTTCTGACAGGATTTTCTCCCTAACGGGTAAATTTCTTATTAGGAGATCTTTTAAAAACAATAATATGTTTGTTCTTGTTTTTTCGAAAAAAAAAGCATCCCATAACATCCTGAGTTTAAACAGCATAATCTATACCCTGACTAGAGAAAACACTCTTAAAAAAATAAGAAAACTTGTTTGATAGAGCGAAATGTACTATTTTATAAGTAGTTTCAATCTCACATTTACAGGGGGAGTTTTATGTATGGTAAAGCAATCGCTATCGAGAGTCGAATCGGAGAAAATCTAGTAAATAAAGGGCTTATGTCTGAAAGCTCTGTAAATGTTGTTTTGCTGAGACAGGAATTTGGTGACAGTCGCCTTTTTGGGCAAATAGCTACATCATTAAATTTTTTATCAAAAACGGATCTTTCAGAATATCTGAAACTCTGACTCATTTCTTATATTTTCTTATCCAGTTACCCAGAGTTTGATAATTTGAAAAACCGAGCATTCGAGCAGCTGTGGATTTTTTCCCTTCAGATTTTTCAAGGGCCAACATTATATAATGCATTGCAACATCTCCGAGAACATCATTCAGTTTAAAATTTTCATCAATAGGGTCTGATAACCACTGCATAAGATCATTTTCAAGATGATCAATGGACTTTTCGATTATTTCAGCGGTTATTATAGAATCCGTTTCTACACAGGCTCTTGAGATGACAGAATTGAGCTCATTTATATTACCAGGCCAATTGTGTCGTTTGAGGTATTCCAGGGCATGTTCAGACAAAACAGCTTTGCTATTATTCAAATGGATAATTTCCGAAACTAAAGTCGGGAGTATTTCTTTTTGTGACCGAAGAGGCTCTAGACTCAATATTGAATTACTTACATGGTAATAGAATTTTCTGTTCAAATCATTTAATGCTGAGGGGTCTTTAATATTCATAGTAGCAATAATCTGTATACCATTCTGTTCCGTAAATTTTTCCTGTATATGGTAGGGGAGTACTTCTATATTCAAAAATAGAAAATAATTATTTTCTTTCTTTTCGATTTCTTTCAAAATAATAGCGAACTCTTCGTCCATTTTAGATGGATTGATGGCTCTGAAGTTGATCTCAGAATAGGGAAGATTGCAACTTTTTAATATTCTTTTTGCCAGAGTATGCTTTCCTGCACCCTCTTCGCCGCAAATGAGGAGATTCATCCCATTTTCTATGGCCTTAGCCCCTTTCCCTAGATTGTTTATCAGTGGTTTGGGCTGATTTACTTTGACTGTAAAAATCTTTTTTTCTTCGGGGTTGGTATAAATAGGGATTTTTGTTACTTCAGATGTGACTTTTTTCTTTCGGGATCCATCAAGATTATCGGGATAGATAATTTCTCCCTTATATATATTTTTATGAACGATCTCCCAGATATTGATCTGGAGTGTATTTTCTCCAGGCAAGTAGAAAAATCGGGCATGTCCCTCTTCAGCTAAAAGTATGTATTTAATAATACTCTCAATTTTATTGAGGATGTATTTTTCCGAACCTTTTTCAAGCGTAACAGCTTTGACTTCAATATCAAGCTTATCAGATATCCAGTTTTTAAAACTGATTGACTCATCGCGATCCTGATTGGTTAGGAGAAAAAGCCGATCAATGGATTTACTTTTCACGACCTTGGAAATATCAATATCTTCGGAGATCCCATCCTTTTGCGTTTCAAGGTGATTATTTCTGATAAAGGAGATAAGAATATTTTTCATAATATTAGAATTATATTAAAAAAAACTCATATGGTATACTTCTTTTTGGAAAAGGCTCATTTCTTCTTTTTGATCCGATTGGAAAAAAAAGCAGTTTTTTACTCTAAAGCTGGTGTAAATTATTTATGGTATTTATTAGAAAAAGATCAATCTAATGCTTATAGTATAAGAAATAGTTATTTAACAGGAGTGTATTTTGGGAAAAATCTATGACTCTCTTGATGAAAAAATTCAGGAGCATTTACAGTACATATTAAAAAGCAGTGGGATGGAAGAGGGGGATCAGTCGCTGGAAGTTCTGGCGGCTTCATGGAAAGAGAAAGAGAGCTCTTTTACAAAACAGATAACCAGAATGGACATGGAGGAGACTGACACTATTTCTGCTGATGAAGAATGCGGTTTCATGGTTCTTACATATTCGGGATCATTGGTCGGATCCGGTCCAGTTATAGATGGAGGAAGAACTATTTTATATGTCAGTGTCGGTATGAGGAAAGATGTACCGGAAAAAGCAGAAAAAGCAGGGAGTATTCTTAAGGCAGATATTAATGTTGGTGAATCTGTTGAATTTTCTAAAGGACCTATCAAACAGAGCTCTCCTGTGTACAGG
>JADGDJ010000106.1 GCA_016744925.1 Spirochaetaceae bacterium | reverse complement strand
GAGACAGCCCAGTAATTATTGCAATCGATGAGCGGTCGAACTGGACACAAAAAATAGGGGAAAATCTTTTGACAGTCGTGGAATTCCCTGACCTTCCGGACAAATATATAAGTAAAAGGAAGCCTATTGCGATAGGAGAAATAAACGGTATTAAAGCAATCCCCTTAAGAGACGATAGCGTCGCAGGGGATTTTGATTATTTAATCTGTGATACTTCGGTAGGGGATATAGCTTCCATTTCAGGTGTTTATTTTGACGGGCAGCTTGATCCAGGAGCCGGGACAGAAGATATTGATAGATTTTTGCTTGTAAGCGAATACTCTGTAGATGTGGCCACTGGAATAATAACGATTTCGAACTGTGTTAAAGGGGATGTCTATATTTACGGTATTTTCACTACGATGTCTGAAACCGTCGAAATTATCCTATTCCTTTTGTCCACTTATGCCGGGCTTGCTTATATCTCGAAGAACTTTAATATCGAGGAAGTGGAGCAAATCAGAGCATTAAATATCTTAACTCATGTATATGTCACAGAAAATGGGAAGGTATTATCAACGGTAATAGAGAAGTTATGCTCTGACATTTTAAGTGATCTATACCCACAGGGCGACGTTTTAACAATAAGACAATCGAACCTTGAACGGCCACCAGTAGAAGAAATCCCCAACTATCAAATAATACAGAACCCTCCACCGTGGAACACGAACAGAACGGATACTATCAAAACAATCTCTGTAGGGTATAGCTATGATTACCGGCTAAAGTTGTATAACACGTATTATAATGACTCCTTTGAACAAGAAGCCATTGCCGCTAATCTGAAAGCTGATGATATAGAATTTGAAACAAATCTGACAGTGCAATCGGATGTTCCCACTATATACGACCCTTATTACACGAGATTTATTAATATCCCAAGGACAGTTTCATTTGATAGGCAAATCCCTTTTATGGCATCGTTGGGCGATTTTGTGATTTTCCCAGTAATAAGAAAGGTTGATTTTATAGAAAAAACAATATTTACAAATGGGATATATAAAATAACAGAGATAAGCGAGGAATCCGACAGCATAACAGCGGTTTATTTCTCGGATAGTAGAGAAGTGGACTTGATAGTTGAGTGGAGTACATCCCCTGTTTTAATTTATGAATGGTCAGCGGATGCGAATATTACGATTTTGGAGGCGAATTAAATGGCAAATACTATAAAAGCAGTCGTTAAAAATAGAAGAGATACTGCGGTCGATCTATCTACAGATAATCTAATCCCGTATGAGGGAGAGATAACATTTGAATCAGACACTCTACGGTTTAAGGTAGGCGATGGGGTAACCCCCTATAACACCTTGCCCTATAGTTCAGAAAACTCAATAAACGGATATGTAGTTGAAAATATTGCAGACGCAGTCGACGTGATTGAAACATTGCCGGACGCAACAACCTATAAAGGGGAATACACAGTTAAACGGCGTGGTGCTGGTTTGGGGAAAGTTCTATTTGCTACTGTTTCAGGGCAGACTATTGACGGTAATCCTGCAAGTGAATATGAGCTCGGAGGAGAAAATAGTATTGCTGTATTGTTCCCTTTCGGTGGTAATTGGATTGTAAAAGAATATGAGAATACAAAACAACAATGCAAAGCATGGGTTAATTTTAATGGGGTAACTGGGGTAATTCGTGACAGCTATAATGTGAGTTCAATAACTAAAAATGGGACAGGTGATTATACACTCAATTTTACAAAGGCTATGAATAATTCTGATTATGCTGTTTCTTTGAGTACAATCAGTACCAGCGCATTAAATACCGCCAGGACAGCATTAATAAAAGGGATAGATTCAGTTGGTCCAACCCTAAAAACAACAACCCAGTTAGGGATATTGACGGGGTCAACTGCCGCCACTCTTTTAATAGATATGGCGGATATAAGCTGTCTTATATTCGGATCATAACATCTCAAAACAGCCCACGGGCTTAATATAAATTTAGGAGTACATAACATGAACAAGTTTTTTACAAAACACGCACCGACGATTATCCTTATGATGATCTGTCTGATTCTTGGAGGAGGAAGCTCGAAACTTTTTGACAGAGCTTTCCCTGATGCTAAAGCCATTACGAAAGAATACATGACAGAAATGTTCAGGGAGATCATTCAGGAAGAGACCGCCCCTATGAAAGCGGACATCAAAGAAATAAGACAACAGTATGGGGTGCTTGCCGATGGGACTTTTGAAGAATGGGTAAGAGTCATGGAGAAACAGTATCTCAAGGTACAGACTAATCGGGATGATTTATCATGGTCTGACGTTGAGTATGCTCTGGGAAAGTGGGAAGCGCTTCCGGACGATTGGAAGACCCCGGACTTATGCGCTAAAATTGAGTACCTGAAAATAAAATATGAAGAACATATAAATAACGGCGGGGAATAAATAACCCATGGGGGAGTTATGAAAGAGATATTAGCGGTTGTGAATCATTGGGACGGTGGAGCTCCGGGAAAAGAAATAGATTCGTTAAAACGGTGGATGATAAACAGCGAATCAGGGCTGTTCTATCACCGGTTTGTAAGTGGGGATATTGTGAATTATGGAGCAAGTACTTCGAAAAAATTGAGCCATTGCGGAGCCCCAGTTTATACGGATGAGGCTGTTTCTTATTTCGGAATATACTGCCCTGATTGGGATCACCGGGTAAGACCTCATAATAATTCTCCCAACAACTGCGCTATTGGGGTTTGCCTTTTGCACGACTTCGAGGGGGGAGGCTATTCAGAAAAAACCCTCCTTTCCTCTGCTAAGTTGAATGGTGAGCTTTTATCTTACTACGGGCTTGATATAAGAGGCTGTTGGACACATAGCATGATATGTGGTGAAAAGTATAAGCATTGCCCTAAAGAGTTTGTAGAGAAGCCTGAGCAGTGGGAGCTATTCAAAGATATGGTGAGGCATTATCTATGACAAAAAAGATGAAAAGTAGAAAGTTTTGGTTTACGGTTTGGGCTGCGTTATCTGCCAGTACCGTAATGTTTTTTAGTGTCTGGCTTAAATTCGAGGCCAGTTGGATGACCCCGGCTTTAGCTCTTTTAATCGGGATTGTCACGGCATATGTTGCGATTGGTGCCTCTAAAAAGAAAAAGGAAGAGGGATGAAATGCATAAAATATTTATTGTTATTTCTATTTGTGTTCTCTCTTTCCCCGGATGCGCTACCTATAGGCGAAATATTGAATCAGCAAGAGAATCTATTGAACAACTTGAGCAGCTTAACACTGAAGAAGCAGCAAGAATTAAATCATTGGAAAGCCTTGTCGAGTCAGAGAGAGCAGGAAATCAAGAACTTGAAAGAATCATCGGAGAGCAGAAATCTAAGCTTAATGGCTATATTGAGTCAGAAAGAATTAGAAGTGAAGATGAAAAACGAATTATTGAAAGCCTCTCGGGTATCTTTATCCAGGAAACAGACATTATCGAACAACTTAAAAAAGGATATCAACTCATTAGAGAGTATTTTGAAGCGGAAAGAGTTTTGGAATAGGATCTCTATATCGGTTTTGATTGCCTTTAGCATAATAATAACAGTTGAAACTATTATTATAGTTAAGAAGAAATAAGCCCCCGGCTCCAGTGCCGGGGGCTATTATTATTTAAGGATTTCCACAGTTGCGGCCACGTCCGCATAAGGGGTTCTAACTCTTTTCAAGATTCTCCATATATTGTAGTAAATTATTTAATTCTATATGCTTGACGTTCTTAACACTTGCAGTATCTTTTAGTTTTGCTAATCCGGCCTGTGTTGCAAAATATGCTTTCATAGTGTCCCATAACAATTGGTAATCGGTTTCTTTCATTTCAAAACCTCAACGGTTGCGATCACCCTATCAGTAACACATCCCATAGCCCCATCCTCCCCTCCATAGCAAACATGCATGAAGTTATCGTCGGGAATACATTCATTCTTTACCAGCCAGTCACAAAAAAACTTATCTACAACCGTGGTAATATTCTTGGTATCAAATAGCCGGCGCATTTTCTTCTCTACAAAGTATGTGATCCGTATCTTTTCAGCTTTGAACAGTTCTCCGTGGATAGGTTTAAAAAGCTGTTTCATTTGATTGTTGACCATGAAATTAAGATTTCTGTATACATTCATATTCAACTGCTTTCGGTTGTAAGGTTTCCCTTCCTGAAGTCTTTTGATATTTTTAGCAGATCTTGCTCTTGAAGAAATAGGGAGATCAACGAAGGACGGCAGATAAAAAGTAATTGTTTCTTCAACCATTGGTAATTTCTTCCATAATCTTATCAGCCTCATCAAAAATATCATTCCGAAACACAGATTTACACCTCGATTTCCCCTTGCACAAGTGGCGCAATAAAGTCACAGCAGTTACTTCTCTAAGGAAATAATCGAGAATTTCTTCTTTATTCCTGGAAAGATCTTTATTCGATCCGTTATATTTAGCCCGGTGTTTTTTGCTTCCGATATCAACCAGGAATTGGATAGCCTCAATAGTGCTTTTCCTGGCCGCTTCGATATCAGCTTTAAGCTTCATCTTTTCTTGATACTTTTTTGTTTTTCTTTTATTCATACCAGCCCTTCCTTGGATATTAGTGCCGTTTCAACTATTTGTAGTTGCTCTATTAAAACAGTAACTGAAGAAGCTTGAGAAAAAACAAGCTTGCAATAAGCCCCGACTTCATAATCTAGCTTATTGTCATATTCGGGTAGATATTCCCCTATTTTTGTTTCAGGGATTGGGAAGAAAGATATACCAAAGAAATCTTCGGTTGCTAGCTCCCCCAACACCCCGATTCCAACATCACCAGTACCAAACTGAATAACATCAATCCCTTTTTTGTCTTTAAATCTCATTTCTCCACCTCTCTTAAATAAATAAAATATCTGTCCATAAAATCTAATGCAGTTTCTTTATCAGGGAACAACGGCATAATATATTGAACCCCGTCATTATCTACCGCAACCAAATGCCGCCCGTCGTCTATATATTCGTAACTGAGTATTATATTCTCATATTGCATGAAAACAGGCTCAGTTAATGGATAATAAAACGGGGGTGTTGTTGCCGCAAGATCGATTTCAACAACCTGATCTTTTGCAAAATCCAGGAATACCCCTAGACAAATTAAAAGGGAAATAAAAATATAGGGAATTGCTATAACAATCTTTCTTATATAGTCTTTCATGGCATTATCTCAGGGCCTGACATTAAGTTTTCAACTGTCCCTTGGGGTTTGTTCCCGACAACTTGAATAGTCTCATTCCCGAAAACAATAGGCATAACGGTTTGCAGCATTTGGTGCTGTTCATTACTCATCGCTACAGGCAAAACTTCCCCGTCTTTTACATAAAACAAAATCATTCCATCTTTCAATTTAACCACCTTTATATCGCCACCACACAGCCACTTGCCTGTAATGGCATAATTATATAATAACTATCAACAAATTAGCTGATAGCCCGGCATTGGGCTCTATTCGCCCATTAGCTCAATAACTATTGATGCCGATGTCTCTATTAACCCGTTTTCTTCGAGATAATCAATTTTTGAGATCCCGGCGTTCTTTGCACAAACCCTTATATTTTTATGAAGTCTGTAATAGATATCTTGATAAAGTGCGTTCCATGCCTCTCTACGATCCCCACCGAAAGAATCAATAGCATATTTGTTGATCAATTTATTAAGTTCTGCCCTTGGAGCCATAGCGGGGGCTGAAATAAGTTTTATCTCATCTTTTTTAATTGGGTTCTGGTTCATCCCCTTTAACTCTGCCATAACCGCAGCCATGAATTTCTGTTGTGATTCTATAAGGTTTGCAATAACTATTAAGCTAGGATCTGATGTCGATTCTAATGTCGCAGGGATATTCTGGTTTCTGGCATTCTCCATTAATATCCTTACTGCATCTTTTGACATAGACCCAGATTCCAAAATACTTTGAACTTCATCAAGCCCATAATTGGCCGGTGAGTATTGAGTTGCATAATGCAACGCACTCGTAATACTATCTATTTGTGTTTTTGCAATCCATCTACAGATCGTAGATTTATTTTTACCGGTAAACGACGCTAATTCTTTTACTGTCATTTGCTTTCACTCCCTTTAATTTCTGCCATTTTCTCAATAGCCCACTGAACTAACATTTGGCCTAATGTTAAATGTGGGAAATACTCTTTTCTTAAAGCCTGCAATTTTACCAGAATATTATCTGGAATATCAATTGATTTTCTCATATGTAATACCTCTCTTATAGCCGCTATGTTAAATGTTATACGGAAACTTGTCAATAGTCAGTTAATAAGTGTTGACAATAATTAAGCAATCCCTTAGTGTTTTATTTAACGAAAGTACGGAGGGTAATATCATGCGCCCCTAGACAGTAGCGGAAAGGTAGTAACTGAAAAGGACTATTATACGATGAGATTTGAAATCACACCTTTTGATCATATTTGATTGAAAGGTAGTATCTTAATCAAGGTGGTAAAGAAATGGAAGTTTTAAACAAAGAAGTCGGAACAGACCGAAAAGAGATTATTGTAAATAGGTCTCTGGAAATTAAAATGGAAAACGGGGATATATATTTTATTAGAGAAGACATGGAAGGTATGATGGAGATTACGAAAGAATATTCAGAAAATAATTCCAGGATAAATATCAACCCGAGACAATCAAACCAGATTTGTATATTTTAATTAACTAAAAAGAAGGTGGTAGAGAAATGAAACAAGTTTGTATTTGTTGTAATAAAGTATTTGAAAATGCAGCAGGGTTCCAAACAAAACAAGGATTTATCTGTATGAGGCATGAGGTTGAAGAGATGGTCACATATACGGTTTCTTATTCAGGTATGAATGATATTGTTTTCAAATTCGAGAGTGATGCAGAATATTTTATTTCAGAAGATATGATTGAAATCGAGAGCAAGCGAGATGATTACAAAATAAAAGAAGGGAAAATGAATTGCCTTGAATTTAATAATCTTGAAGAATGGGACGGCTAGTAACCGGATATCTAATTAACTAAACATAAGGTGGTAATAATGATTAAAAAACTAGAAGAGATTAAAAAGATCGGTGCTTATGCTATTAATCTCACATTTGGCGAAGGGATCGGGGCTGATGATAGCGATGTGCTGCGAAAAGATAGAATGATCGCTGTCTCTTATACTCCGGTTGGGTTTAACGGAGAGGGCATGGTTTATTGGAACGGGACATATAAAGAGTTTTCATCCTTTGACTTTTCCAGTACTCCCGAGATTGTCAGCAATCCTCCCGAAGAGGAACAAGTCAGAAAGCCGGGGTTTTATACCTGGGGGACTGATAAATATCTGGAAGGTATTAAAAAGCCTAATATAATTCAATGATTTC
The DNA here is from genome assembly GCA_016744925.1 of Spirochaetaceae bacterium. Classification (GTDB taxonomy): domain Bacteria; phylum Spirochaetota; class Spirochaetia; order DSM-2461; family DSM-2461; genus Spirochaeta_F. Next base: position 8,122 of record JADGDJ010000106.1, on the reverse strand, counting down.
TAATAAGGAGAGTGTATGCATGTTGTAACTGAGTTTTTCAGAAGCAAAGGCAGAAAAATAAATAAATCATATGATATGGTTAGGCTTATTATTGATCTTCCAAGAATTGAAGGTCTGAAGCTTAAAAAAGAACTTGAAAAGAAATAACACCCAGATCCGGTACAATGCCGGGTCTTTTTTTATCCCTAAATAAACAAAACCATTTCTTTATGTCTTTTGTTGTAATTATCGATCATGAATTGCTCTTGTTCAACTTTATCCCAATAATTAAAAAGATGTGTTATTACATTGTTTTCATCGACATGATGAATTGACGAAGGATAGGCATCGCATAAAGTAGGGATATCTATTATTTTAATTCTATCGAACATAAGAACCCCTTAAAGATTAGACCCTTTATTTGTATTGCATTTATAATGGGATAGAGAATAATTTATATATTTATTCCCACCCCCCAAAGACAAAGGTATTATATGCTCTAACGTAGCATCCTTAAATTCCATAAACTCATCACAAACGTAACAGCAATTAACCCCGTTATTGTAATAAAGATTCTCTCTAATTTTCTTTGTATCTTTCTGGTTCGGTCTATCAGTAGTAACAGGGTTGATATTTATTAGATTTGTAATATCCTGAGCAATTTGAACGGCTAACATCCGAGTGCATTTAAATGGGGCATGCATTGCAGCAATACTGGCAGTCTTATTTTCGGGATTGTAATATAATGTTACATCGTCCCCAATATATTTAATATGGCCATTTGCTTGCTTTATTTTTCTCATATATACCTCTATTAATTAAATATAATCTTAATTAGTTGTAGAATGCATTCGGAGAGCCTGTTATCTGATACAGCCCCCTTTATCCCCCATTGCAATTATGGTTGATAAAAGAGAGCCTGAATGCTTCCGGTATCGCCCGTCACATCAACAGCCTGAGAACCAATTTATACACCCGTCTCAGGATAACCCCCGGTGTTATAACAAAAAAAAGAAACTTTGACGAACCCCCTCGCTATCACACGAAGACCCGACACACTACAAATCGGAATAAAGGTTCATCAAAATCTCTTTTGATAATATGTAGTGTTTGTATACCGGTGATTAATCCGATACGTAATAATACCCCCCTCAAAAACTAATTGTCAATAACAGAGATAAAAGAAAATAAATATTAATAACAACAAAAAAAGCGATAAGTGTTGCATAAAATAACGGGATGAGTTAATATCTTTAATAGGTGGTACAAATTGAGCAAATCATTATTAGATGTCTTATGGATAGAGATCAAAAAATCATTCTACGCAAATAACAATCATTTATCTCAAGAAAAGGTCTTTGATGAATGGTCAAAATACCAGATAGAATTAATTAACGCCTCAAAGAAGTAGGCAAAAAAAATCCCCTCTGGTAAGGAGGGGGGACATATATTGCATATGTCTGGTGGTATACAAATAATATACCGAGAAAATAATAAAAGCAAGGTGGTAGAGAATGGAAGATTATGATTACATGTGGATTCCAAAGCATTTAGCTGTAAAGCTTAAAGAGTTAGAGAACGAAAATGATCTGTTTGAAAAAGAGGTTCTTTGTTATGTGGAAAAAACAAAACTAGATATATCACAGCACGTCGAATTCCTTGATGATGATATCTTAATGTTTAAAGCAAAATTAGCCTCATATAAGAAATTGTTTAAAGAGGCATACGCTACCGCAGATGAAGAAATGTATTCCTTTTGGGAAAAGTTTGATTTACAGCTTACCGGCCGCTCGAAATCTATCTCTTCAAGGCTAGATAGAATCACACATCTTTATGATGAAGAATTTGAGAAGAAAAAAAAGCAGATAGAAAAGATTTCATCCAGTATGGAGCATATAAATACGTATGCATTTGAGAGGATTATTACATTTCTGAAACAGTATGAATCTCTCGAAGAGGGAACAAAGGACTTATTTACATCCATGGTCTGCAAAAAGGTGGAGGAATGAAAAACAGAATTTACATTGAAACGCAGAAGCAGTTCGGCCTTTTAATCAGGTGGACAGATAACCGGGGAAACGAAGCGGAAGATATTCTCTCCAGTTTAGAAATAACTATTCTATTTGTAACAATCACGGTGTGGATATGAGATATTTCTGCGATTCGTGCGGGAAAACGTACAACGACGATGAGGTGAATATCAGGACAGAAAATAATGTATTCACTGCCCCTTTTGGGGATGATTTTGTAAATGGCGGCGGTGTGTTCCAGATTGAAACATGCCCGGGTTGTGGCGATGATTTAGAAGAGGTAGAAGAATGAAGGAATTAATTGCAATTCAGAACGAATTGAAGGTTTTAAAAGCTCAGTCAAAGCCAGGGATTAAATTTAAGTACAGGACAACTGAGCAAATCTTTCAGGAAGTAAAACCGATCTGTAAGAAATACGGGGTTCTGTTGACGGTCTCTGATGAGGTTGTTTGTAAGGGGGAGCGGTATTATGTCAAATCAACAGCCAAAGTCCAAAAGGACGGTGAGATTGTCGAGGCTTCAGGATGGGCAAGAGAGCCCGAAGCTATTATGAGTATGTCTTTACCTCAGATAACCGGCTCCTGTTCCTCCTATGCCCGCAAAACCGCTATGGGTGGATTATTTAACCTTGATGATAACCATGACCCCGATAGCGATAACGGGATCCCAGTTAACGAGCCTGTAGTGACGGTTGAGCAATTAAAGGAATTAGATGATTTCATTGATTCCTCTGATGGGAAAACACAGGCATGGATAATAAAATATAAAAATGAAAACATGCTCCGAAAAGATGCGGAAGGAATGTTAAATAAATTGAGGTCTAAAAAATGAGTACAGAAATAAAATGCGAACCACTATCAACGGAATGGTTTAATACAAGGCTCGGAAAGATGGGCGGGACTAGGATTAAAAAGTTGATGCCAACAGAACAGCAGTTAAAAGCAATTGCAAAGGCAATCGAGAAAGCAGAGAAGAAAAGCCTTCCAGTAGAACTACCTTTCCCGTGGAGCGATGGGCAATTAACCATACTCCGAGAAGTAGCAGCTGAGAGGCTCACAGGAGAGCGAGAAGAGACTTTCACTAATAAAGCTATGCAATGGGGGATTGATAACGAATCGAACGCTAGGCGGGCATTTGAAGACAAAGAAATGCTTGTTGTCAGAGAATGCGGAGTTTATGTTTACAATGATTTCGTTGCCGTTTCTCCAGACGGGGATATTGAAGACAATAAAGAGTCATGGGAAACAAAGTGTCCTACTTCAAAGCAGCATCTTTTATATTATCTTGATTCGAACATTCTGTATGCGGATTACAAATGGCAATCAATAGCAGAAGTCTGGGCCATGGGATATAAAAAAGGTGTCATTTGTTCTTATGATCCGAGATTCCCCCTGGAAAAACAATTAGTAATTCATAGATTTGAGCCATCAAAGGAAGAATTGAAATCTCTTGAAGATAGATTAATTGCAGCTGTTGAATTGATTAAAGAGTGGATCGGAGAAAAGCCGATACAGGTGGATTTCTAATGAAAGCAATCTGCATCGGCTTTGTAGACGGGAATTACCATTTTAAGTTTGATGGTGAATCCCCAGAGGTTGGCCATAAATACCAGTTGGAATCATTGCATGACGGGACATTAGCCCAAAATAAGCTTTTCCACTCACTTGTTATGGTTTATTACAATTCTGGGCAGCATAATGACGATAAAATTGATTATACAACGTTTAGAGACCGGATCAAAAAGAATCTTGGTGCCGGTTTCGAGTCGTTTATCTATGCAGAAATAATCGATAATAAGCCAGTGATAAAACATGCAAAGAAAAAAGAAGATATTCCTGAAGCGATAAGGAAAGATCCTCAAAAGAGAGATATGATTCTCGGAAAACTTAAGCCGTGGTCTGAATACTCGAAGGCACAAAGAGCAAATACAATACAGAACTTAATAAACGAAATGTTGCAAGTTGGAATAAATAACAAAAAATTTGAACAAATATTATCAGGGATTGACTTTTAGTATATATATTATATTATGTCTATAAGGGGATAGACAAAAATGAATAAATATTACAAATCACGATTAGAAAAAAACAGAAAGAAAAATAAATTATGTACCGTAATAGGATGTGATGGTCCTGAATATGTAAAAGGTTATTGTACCAGACATTATAATAAGTTTTTAAAATATGGAGATCCTGAGGGATCATTTGATTTCGTGAACAAAGGAAAGACTTGTTCAATACCTACCTGTGAGAAAAAAGCACATGCAAAAGGGTGTTGTAAAAAACATTATACAGAATTGTTCTCTATTAGAAGATGCTCTATACAAGGATGTGAAAACCCTCATCATGCGAACGGGTATTGTTCCTCGCACGAAAATAAACGAAGAAAACACGGGGATCCACTATGGGAGAAAAATAATAAAACAGACCACAAACAAGAATATAGAGCCTGGATAAACATGAAAAGAAGATGCCTTAATCCAGATTTACCAGAATATAAAAATTATGGTGGAAGAGGGATTGTTGTTTGTGACTCATGGATAAATGATTTTAATAACTTTTTAAAAGATCTTGGTAAAAAACCATTTGAGTCTGCCCAAATAGATCGTATAGATAATAATGGGAATTATGAACCACAAAACTGTAGGTGGGTAACTCCATCAGAAAACAATAGAAATAAAAGGACAAATGTTATTGATATGGAAACTGCCCGTGAGATAAGAAAAGTAAGAAATGAAACAGGACTTTCTTGTCCGAAGATAGGTGAAATGTTTAATATAAATAGTAATACAGTAACAGATGTTTGTCTTAATAGATCATGGAGGGAATTATGAACTTATACGAACAAGACCGCATACAGCAAATAAGAGAAAATAAACTTGTAGAGCAAAACGGCAAATGTGCTGCATGTGGTAAGTATTTTAAGAATGGTGAAAAGATTGAACTAGCGCACATATTACCCCAAAGACGGTGGATTTTAAAAATGTATGGAGAAGCAATAATTCACCATCCAATGAATATGAGGCTCACACACGCCGGGGATTGCAACGCCCGAGTCCAAATGTCACCCAATAAGTCAGAGCTTGTCATGAAGCATGTACAGGCTATAGAAGAGAAAATAGAAGAGGAGCAGAGATGCTAATAGTTCAAAATATATCAAAAGCGTTAACCCCATGGACACATGCAACAACAAAAGTCGCGGGGAAAGAAATCGGCCTTGAATTGGGGAAGGTAGAAATATTTGTAAGGGGTGATACTTTGTTCTACACCCAGGATCATCAATTAAAACTGTCGACCGGATTTGAGCGCCTCGAATCAAGAAAGGTTTTCCTTACCCAAAACAGAGCACAAATTTCATTCCCGAAAAAATGGTTTGCAACATATTGCGCTGGAACTACAAATATAAAAGTTTTCTATACTGATCTCGGGTTGTTTGTTAAGCCATTTTATGGGGATAGCCATGTCTGATGTTAAAACATGCGCCCATTGTGGCCAGACAATAAAGCCAAAGAAAAATAGCCGGTTCATCCCCAATTATGACTTTATCCTCGATATAGAAATGACCTTTGTTTTTGAAATGTGGTGCAAGGGGAAAAGCAAAAAGTATAAAAATCAGATCCAGGTAGAGGCAGGGTTTAATAAACTTTTAAAATTGTCTAATGGGAACCCGGCAATAGCAACTGAAATTGTCGAGAATTCCCTCGCCGCAAACTGGGAAGGGTTATTCCCTTTGAAAAACAGAACAGATGCAGCCCCGAAGAAAGAAGAAGACAACCGGTCTTCCTTCCAGAAAATGCAAGAGAAATACGGCCGATGATCGACAAAGAAACATTCATAATTGATATGGTATCAACCTACAAATCGAAAGATGAAGAGGTGAACAAGGCCTTCTATGCTCAGCTAAGTACTTTCGCGGGGAAATGCAAAGAGAATCATTTGAAAGATGTTTATGACCATATTGTCAGGAAGCATAAATTCAACACCCCTTTTAAACTTTATTTGGCCTATGATTTTGCAGAAAAAAATGGATACATGATCGAGGCAGAAAAAAAACAGAAAAAACGGGATCCGATATGGTTGACTTGTCCTAAATGCAAAACAGATTATTCAAAAACTGGGCGGGTTTGTCCTAAATGCGGAGACCCTCACCCAGGATTAACAACGGCTTCGGTATTGCCCGAATATCACATTGATGTAAAAGAAGATTGCTCATATTGCACAATTTACCCGGAAATAAAGAAAAATCCGAATTGGATGACATCGATCGGCTGCAATTTGTACGGGAAAAAACAAGAACCCTCTTGCGCCCGGTGCCAATGCCGCGAATGTTGTAGGCAAATGATGATGTATAGGGCAGACAGAGCAGGAACAACAATGAAATACAAAACCGGGGAACTTGCGCAGCCATGGTTAACATACGTTAAGCCAATTAATGAAACTGCTAGAGAAATGGTGGAAAAGATGAAAAAAGGGATAGATATCTCTAACGTTATGCGTTAATATTCTTGTAGGTGGTAACAATGAATAAAGAATTATATCAAGATATGTCAGCAGCTGAAGCAAGGCTGAAAAAAGCAAAATCATTTTTGAAAAACTCCCGGTATTTGGCGAATTTACAGACAAATGAAGACGTATATTTATATTTTAACCAATATAGATCGTGTCTTGAGGTTGTTGTCCGGGATTCATACCCGAAATTAATAGAATCAATCAAAGAATTAAGAGCGGAAAATATTTCTTTAGAGTTGTCAACGTCATGGGAATCGGGAGGTGATCGGCATTTTCGATACGGGAAGGCACAAGGAGCAATACAGATATTATTTTCCTGTGAGAATGGATCTGTCCCGGAGCAATTAAAAAGATATGCAAGGAAATAGCCCTGTATCGGGTTTATATATTATGGAGGTGGAAATGACACAAGAGTATTTTATTAAAGCGGAAGTCATTAAGGTTTCGACAATGGCAGCAAAGGGGGGGACAATGCGTATAACATTCGATGTTCCTCTTATTGAGAAAACAGCGACCCTCGCCATGGCCCAGAATAAAACGGCGGCACTACTAATAAGCTTTGGGCAGTCAAAAATTGACGAGGCAGCCGGGCAGATGGAGCTTTTTGACCATCCAGACGATACTGAAGAGCAAGGAGAAAAAGAGTTTTTCGGAGCTGAATAGTTCCTTCCTGCCAGCCGTTTAGCGGTTTGTCGTCATAGGCAACTGGCAGTATAGCCCGTATGGGTGAACATTTGATTTTAAGATAGTTTCTGTTTTACAAGCGGATATTCTGGAAAATCTCATGTTGAACATTCTCCTTTGCCGGGCTCCAGAAGAGGTTCAGAGCCCGGCATTTTATTTTAAAAGGTGGTAGAAGATGAAAAGATCAAAAGAAAGACTGAAAGAGATAGATTCTTATTTAACTGAAAATTACCCAAACAAAGGGGCCCGGCATTGTTCTGGAGTCCTCTCTGAAGACTTGAAGTATATACAATCAAGGGTTCAAAGATTAAATCTTTATCTTGATACAGCAAAGAACCGAAACAGGACGAAGAAAAAGGCCTCAAGAGTCCTTGAGTTAGAGGGGAAAATAACAGCCAAGAATAGAGAAATAGAGCATTTGTGGGAATTGCTTCGAAAGCAAAGGCATCTTAATAGTGAATTGCGGATTGAAAATATCCGGCTGATAACAGAAAAGGTTCATAGGAATAAAAAAAATGCTTAGAATGTTTCTCGCTTCAATCGTGGTTATTTTAAAAGTAGATGGTGTTTTAAAAAAACTTACCCACGGGCTTACCTGGGCAGCAATGGCAGTTATAATCCTTGGTGTAATAGCAATATTAATTTAGAAATTCGGAGCATAAAATGAAAGAAAATGAGTATGAGCCGATTGAGTTCGAAATAATTGGAGGGCAGTATGTTTGTAATAAATCAGAAGTCCGCGCTCTGGAAGAATCCCACAAGAAAGCCTTATCAGAGATTCAAGATCTGAAGAGTCAAAGAGATGTGGCTATTGAGGCGTTAGAAGAGTGTGATTTTTCTATTTGCAGATTATGTAAAGTAATAAACCCACATCATAAAGATTGTACTCAATGTGATGATAGAGATGATTTGCTTAAAGCA
>JADGDJ010000105.1:6284-15559 GCA_016744925.1 Spirochaetaceae bacterium | reverse complement strand
CAGGGGAAGATGGGGGAAATCATCTTGTACTTCATCAACGGTTGATCTGTGGCTCTTACCGACGAGAGCTCGGAATTTTGTGGCAAAGTCGTAATGGGCGTTGCCGTTTCCCTATTTTAGTTAGAATTAGAATATAAGGTTTTGCTGACTCGGCTTCGCCGACCGGGCTATACGGGGGTTCCGTCTGCCGGAGGCAGACCGCTTCGCGCCCCTCCTATCCCATGTCAGGAATAATAGATTCATGTTTATATCACCCCTCCACCGATAATGAATAAAAGCTCTCATTTTGGATCAACAATGAACTCTGACAACATCGCTTTTATAGATATTGAGGGATATACGACTAGTAAAGAACATCTTTATGGCATTCTTCTCGGTACCATGCAACATAAATCCTCTTCCGCATCAAAGATTAAAAACCTTTTAGAAAACAATAAGCCAACATATATTTGTGGACATAATTTCTTAGATCATGATTTAATAATAGTAGGAAAGAATAATTTAGGATTGCAGGTTAAAGAAGAGAATATAATCGATACGCTTTATCTATCGATGCTCCTAAGCCCGAGTAAAAGGTCACACAAATTAAACAAACCATATAAAACAGAAATTTTCATAGAAAACCAACCGGCAGCTGACTGTGTTCAAACAAAAGAACTTCTTTTGGTATTAACAGAACTATTTTATAATTCACCTAGCAATCTGAAAGACAGTTTTTTTAATCTTCTCTTTAAAAATAAATATTTTCAGGTGTATTTTGATGCCATCCAATATGAATCAGTTGATTCTAATGCTCATATAACCCTTCTTAAGGAATTCAGCCATCTCTCTGAAGATCAATTATCTGAATATGCTGAAAAATATCCTATAGAAATAGCTATTTTATGTTCAACTCTGATCAGTAAAGAAAATAAGTCATTTTCTCAGATTATTCTTCATAAATTTCCGCATTTACCACGAATTCGGGAAGAGATTTTATTTGATAAACAGAATACTGATGAATATATAGCAAAATTTTCCAAAGAAGAATTCGGTTTCTCCGGTTTTAGAGAGTTTCCCGATGTAAATAATGCCCTTTTTACGGTTTCGCAGAGAGATATAGTAAAATCAGCAGTCAAGGGAAAATCACTTTTAGCTGTGCTACCTACCGGTGGAGGAAAAACTTTTACATTCCAACTACCCTCTTTGATTAAAGCGAATAAGACAAAATCCCTGACAGTTGTGATTTCACCTCTACAAGCGCTTATGAGGGACCAGATAACGAACTTTAATCGAGAGATTCAAAATTATAAAGCGGCAGCCATCAGTAGTTATTTGAGTCCTATTGGCAGACTCAATACATTGGAAGAGATTAGAAACGGGAGTATTGATATTCTCTACATTACCCCCGAATCACTTCGTTCCAATACAATGTTTACAACTCTCAGCAGTCGGATTATTGAGCGATTTGTTATTGATGAAGCTCATTGTTTCTCTTCTTGGGGTCATGATTTTCGACACGATTATTTCTATATTGGTCAGTTTATTAAAGAACTTCAGGAATCAACATATCAAAAGCCTATTGCTGTATCCTGCTTCACAGCTACAGCCCGTCCAGAAGTACTTCAGGATATTCGTGATTATTTTAAAAAGTTTCTCAATGCTGACCTTGAATCATTTATAGCATCGAGTGAGCGAACCAATCTTTCCTATAAAGCAATTTCATTTCCCAATGAATTTGATAAGTATGAAAAACTCATACAAATAATTCAGGAATCTAAGACTAAGCCCATCATTATTTATCGTCCTCAAAATGCCAGAGGTTGTAAAGAGCTTGTAGATAAATTAAATATTGATGAACGTTTGTTTGATTATGATCTCGTCATAGAACCATTTTATGCCAATATCGATGAAGATAGAAAAAATTACATTGATACAACCCGATCAAAATCACAAATTTTAGAAGACTTTATCAGTAATGAAGTGAACATAGTTGTTGCAACGACAGCCTTTGGTATGGGCATTGATAAACCCGATATCCAGGCAGTAATCCATTATGACCCTTCAGATAGTCTTGAAGCCTATATGCAGGAATCTGGAAGAGGTGCCAGAAGTTCAGATATACACGCCGAATGCATAGTTCTCTATATGGAGGCAGATTTTGAACGGATATTTAGAGGTTTAAGCAGAAGCAAAGTGGAATACAGTGAGGTAGAAAGGATTGCAAAAGTTTGTAAAGCTCAGAAACGAGATCCTTTTTATGTGACGACACGGCGAATTGCAGAGGCTGTAGGAATCGATGCTGAAGATACGAGTAAAGACTATGATCAACTGGTTAAAACGGCAGCACTAGAACTGGAAAAATGGGATGTCATTAAAAGGGGAAGAAATCATACAAGAATTTATGCCACATCTATGCCTCACGATCAAAATAATAAGGATAAAATGCCCATGGAAATTGTCCATGAGATCCTGGATCCTAAAGAGCAGTATTATGGCGAAAATTATCAATTTATGATTCTGCTAATGCAGAATATTATTCAGAGAAGTAAAGACCACGCCATCGAAATAGAAGAATTATCTGATATCGTTGGTATAGAAAAAAAAAGGATTTTTCAGATAGTTTCTGCTCTTCAAAAAGAGGGACTTCTAGAATATCAAAATGATATAAGTATTTTAATTGGAAAGAATATCATTAAAGATATTGAGAAATATTTTCACCTGGAGAACGAAATCCTTGAACACATAATTGATAACTCTAAGAATCACAGTATTGATCTTAGATCACTATTTATTGGCGAAGAAACACTTGAGAGGAATAAGTTAAAGAAAACCCAAAAAATAGTTAATAACTGGAAAGTTCTAGCTAGAATAAACAATTATCCCATTAAACTCAAAATGCAGAAGTTTGCCGTTTCTTTTGATTTTTCCGCCGAAACCATCAAACAATTGAAACAATGGATCCGGACAAGACAATTGATCTGTAGATATATTTCTGATTTTTGTCTTCAAGCTCTGATAAAACAGGAGAATGAAAGCAATGAAATTGAAATCTGCTCTAATCTTCTATTTGAAAAACTTTTAAAAAAAGGGAAAATCAATTTAGAGTTTTACCATCATTCTATGGTTTATCTCGATGAATTACTCGATAGTTTCAGACTTACAAAAGGACGATTGATTTATTACAACGCCTTATCCTTTCAAAAGGGACCTCAGATTCTCCGAAATACTCCCTATTACAAAAAAGAATACAATGAAAGTTTGAAAATATATTATGAAAAGAAAATAGAAGCTGTTCATATTCTCAGACGCTTCTTAGATGACCTCAGAGATAAAGGCTGGAATAATCAGAAACAATATATGCGTGATTACTTCGCACTACCCTATGAATCATTCAAAAAGCAATATGGACTGGTAAATTCACGTCTCAAACTAGCCATTACTGAACAAGCTCTGGATAAAATTAATGAAGGGCTTAACGATGAGCAAAAAGAGATCATCAAAGATGATACTAATCAGGCCATTCTGGTATTAGCAGGTCCCGGTTCAGGAAAAACAAAAACACTTGTCCACAAAATAGCCTCTATGGTTACTATGGAAAATAACAAACCGGATTATTTTCTTATGCTGACTCATTCAAGGGTTGCCGCCAAAGAATTTAAAGTTAGATTGAGAGAGCTACTGGGATCTACTGCCGGCTTAGTTGATATTTATACATTCCACGCTTATGCCGGCAATATTGTTGGAAAATTACTTACTAGCGAAGATTCAATGGATGAAATTATTCCACAAGCTACTAAGATTCTAAAAAACAAAGAATACACTCTCCCCTTCAAAACAATGCTCGTACTGGATGAATTTCAGGATATAAGCATACTTATGTATGAATTTGTACAAGTTATCTTTGAACATATGGGAAAAGAAAAGCGGATCATTGCCGTGGGCGACGATGATCAATGCATTAATAATTTCAGTGTGAATAAAGCCGAGATAGCCTTAATGAGAGACTTCCTGAATGATTATTCCTATTCCATTTCAGATGCTGAGAATGATGAAGAAAAAGTTCCCGTTAAAACATATAAACTTCTCAAAAATTATCGGAGCCGTCAGAATCTCATTAACTTCACAAATGAATATGCTAAATGTCTGCACAATAGAAAGAAACAGGAAGATTTGATTCCTGTGAATAATGAAGACGGAGATTTGATTCTTTACTGTTATATTGACAGTCAGAAAGGATCGAAAACTTATTTGACGAATTTGGCTGAAGATGCGGCTACGAATCCCTCGAATGATATTGCAATTCTTCTCAGAACGAATGAGGAAGTCTTAACGGTTTATTCTCTCTTACAGTTGGCCGGAGCCAATGTACAATATATTTCAGAGCGCCAGGGATTCAGTTTTGGGCAATTGGTCGAATTACAGGATTTCCTCCATGACTGGAAAGAACTTCGCAGTTTTGAAGAGGCTATGATGAATTTGGAATTACAATATAAAAAATCAAGTAATTTTGAACTGGCACAGAAAGTGATCAATGAATTTATTGATGATAAAGATATGACACAACTAGCAGAAGCTCCAATAACTTTCTCGGAAAGTTTCGATGAATATTTAAAACAGATAAAACAGGATGAATTTCTGGGAAACAATACAAAAATAACTGTTTCGACTATGCATAAATCGAAAGGACGTGAATTCGATACTGTATATCTTGGAATAAATCCGGGGATTGATCGGGATGAATATTCTAAAAGATTGCTTTATGTTGCAATGACAAGAGCTAAAAACAACTTACATCTGCATACTTCCTGTCAAATTTTTGAACCATATATTGATTTTTTCAGCAAGAATGAGAATATACAAGATTCTTTCGAAAATCCCAGGATTATCAGTTTTTCCATGAATCTGAGTGATCTATGGCTGGGAAATACCAAAATTATCGACAATATTGAAGCAACAAAACCAATAGCTGGAGAATCGGTGCAAATTGTAAAGAAGATCTATTCCAATGGAACCGGGTTTTCTATTTGTAAAAATGGGAAAGAGATAGTCACTCTATCCAAAGCGACAAATGACAAAAAGCTTTCCAGTAAAATCCTCAAATATGAGGGGTTGGGTTATAATTTAATGGATAATTGTATAGTAGAAGAGATTGTCTACTGGTCTGATCCCAATGATGAAAAGCATATAAAATACAAAGAAGTTTTGTGTAGAATACAGATGAATTCAGAAGAGGATATTCTAGTTGAGGAACTCGTTGCTGATTCTGAAAATAGTAAAATTAACTCTTCATATTTCAAGGGTGATAAATTTAATAAACTTTCAGATAAAGCTATTGAGAGGCTGAAAGATAGAGTAGACAATTTGGGTGTTTTGAAAAATGAGAGTCTTTCTGATTATGTTTTAGAGGCGAGAAAAGAACATCCCAGAGCTTATGAAGCTTGGTCTAATGAAGAGAAAAATCTTCTAAGGACAGCCCTGGAGTATACGAATGATCTTAAGTTGCTAGCAGAATGTTTTCAGCGTAATAAAGGGGCATTAAAATCTACTGGAGATAAAATAGTTAATATAAAAAACTTATCATAAATTCTTTAAATACCTAAAGGTTAAACATCATAAAAAAAACAGATAAAATACGTATTATATTACTTTTTTAAACTCATCGAATCGGAATGCCAAATTATCTTTATTGGGATAATTACTCTTTCTTTTGGGTAAGTTTAATAATTGTCCTTCAATGGCTTTCAACCCATATTCCAGCATGGGACCATCGACTTCTTCCAATATATCTTCTCTAACACTTAAGCGATAATCTGGTGATATTCCAATAATGTTCTGATCATAAGCACTATGATGTATTTTGCAGAGTGATAATCCATTAGGTACAACAGGAAGCCCTAGTTCATGGGAATCTGGAATTATATGAGCAGCATCTAATAATTCTGGGTGCTGTAAGCGGCATATGGTACAACTTTTATCATAAGCATCTAAGACATATTCTCTGAAACTTGATTGGTGCAGTCTTTGTCGTGTAACAGTCGTTATATATCTTCGCATGCTCAATTGAGATTCATCAGAATCATTTCCTATCTGAGCTAATGCAGGTAAATATTGTTGTTGCTTGTATGCCGGGTCTATGGCGGCTTCTACTCGCAGGTTAATAGGATCATCATTATAGATAAATATAGGCCATACAGCCTGATATCGACTTGGTAACACAGATATAAAATAGACTAGTGGAGTTCTTGTTAAACAAGCATTTCTTAGTCCGATATTGTCTCGATGATTTGGGTCAGTTCCTCGATATCGATACGAGAGTATCCCATTTTCTCCAAGGCCGTCGTCGTATGGTCCTTTTGTTGTTGTGGTTATTGATATAGGTATTTGAAATCCTTGAGGAAACCAAATTCCTGATGCTCCTAAGAGGGTTATCTTTTTGTTATTGAAGTAGAAATCGTTTGCCAGTTCATTTCGGGTGAAAATACCGCCATTTTTTGATTCTTTTTCTTTTAGCCAGAGGAAGAGAGACATTCTTACTTCATTTTCATAGGTGGTTTGTGTACTATTCATGACTTTGATCTTTAATAAATAGTGCCTTGCAGCTTCTTCCTGACTCTGGACAGATTCCCTTTTTGACTTCAAATAAATTTGTTTCAACTAATTTATTTATGAAAGATTGTGTTACCTGTTTCGTATTTGATTGCTTTGCGTGAGTCCGGTTCCAATAATCCAATGATAATTTCTTTTTATGTTTTTTAAATGATACATTTTGATGCCCGAGAATAATGTAATTAGTTTTTCTAGAATTTAATTCATTCAACAAGTCATTTGTATCTATGTATGAATCTTCATATTCTAATTTAACGTTCAATATCTATTCCTTTTTTCTCTTCATCCCACTCTAGAGCTGCATTTGCAACTCAGCCATTCTCACGCCACACTCATCTGATACAAATACTGCTGAAACTCAATAAACAGCGAACTGATACTCTTAACATCACCCAAAATCTCTTTAGCATCTTCAAGAGAATGATATTTGTTTGTTAATAAAACCGGTAATTTCTCCTGATCCAGTTCTTCAACGCCTGTTTCGATGTATTTACTCAGTACAAACTCGATAAACTCTTTTTGCCGTTCGTTGAGCAGTGCAAAGATCGTGGCACCGGCAGCTGCCACTCGGGCTTCTCGGGTTATTGGTTTTACATCACTGTTGAATACATATTCCAGGACATCAAACAAGTCACTCTTTTCTGCATTTATCAGTTTTTGAAGGGTTGTTAACTCTTCCCGGCCAAACCCTGCTTCATCCAATTTATCGAGAAGTGTTTTACGGGTAACGGGATTACTCCAGAGAGCTCTCAATTCCTCTTCACTTTTAAAAAAGTTGGGTAATTCTCCAAAGAGATTCTGGAGAAATTCTTCAGAGGAGATTGGTTTTCCATCGGCACTCCAGAAGGAAGTGGCGATCATATGTTGGATTTCCCGATCTTTTCCATCTTTCAGTTTTATCTTCACTTTCCTTTTGCAGACACAGGGATCTTCACCACATCGAAAACACGGTCCGGATGGTTCTTTGATACAAATACAAGGTACCATTCCGCATTCAGGACAGGGTTTTGGTGGTGTTTTTTCACAGATACAGGGATTCTGCCCGCATTTGCTGCAGTTTTCTTCTTCCAAAGGCTCACCATCCCATTCAGGATCGGCAAAATGATGATAGGCATCGACATAATCATAGATAGTGAAAAACTCTTTTCCTTCAAACAATCTCGTTCCTCGGCCGACAATCTGTTTGAATTCAATCATGGTGTTCACCGGTCTCATTAAAACGATATTCCTTATATTTCTGGCATCGACACCAGTAGAGAGTTTTTGTGATGTTGTGAGTATTGTCGGTATCAGTTTTTCATTGTCCTGAAACTGTTCCAGGAAGGTCTCACCCGTTTTACCATCATTGGCCGTTACTCGGACACAATAATCGGGATCGCTGCTTTTTTTATACTGATTAACAAGGTCTCTTATTGCTGCGGCATGGTCCTGTGTCGCCCCGAATATAATCGCCTTGTCATTCTGATCAACTTCGTCCATAAATATACGGACCCGTTTTGCTTCTCGTGCTTTGATCTCAATAATTCGGTTAAAATCGGGTTCTGTATATATTTTACCCTCTTCAATATCACCTTCTATAATGTCATCATCACTGGTGTAGATATAATCATCGAGAGTTGTTTTAATTCTTTTTACTTTGAAAGGTGTCAGAAATCCATCATTGATCCCCTCTTTTAGAGAATAGATGTAAACAGGTTCTCCAAAATAGCGGTAAGTATCTATATTATTTTTCCGTTTAGGTGTGGCAGTCAGCCCTAATTGCACTGCAGGAGAAAAGTACTCAAGAATGTCTCTCCAGTTCCCTTCATCATTGGCTCCACCACGATGACATTCATCAATAATAATAAAATCGAAATAGTCTTTCGGATAATCATCAAAATAGGGTTTCGAGTCTCCATTCGCATCAGTACCACTCATAAAACTCTGAAAAATTGTAAAAAATAGACTTCCGTTTGTCGGGACCTTACCCTTCTTTTTAATCTCATTCGGTTTAATTCTAACCATGGCATCTTCGGGAAAAGATGAAAAAGAGTTGAAAGCCTGATTGGCCAATATATTGCGGTCAGCCAGAAATAAGATTCTTGGTCTTCTCGATAGATAACTGGTATCTGAGCCTGTCGAAGATAGATTCCACCGGGTCTGAAAAAGTTTCCAGGCGATTTGAAAAGCTATGGCCGTTTTCCCGGTTCCCGTGGCAAGTGTTAGTAAAACCCGGGTTTGCTTTTGTGCTACAGCCTCGAGTGTTTTATTGACTGCTATTTCCTGATAAAAACGAGGCTGCCAGGTACCGCTTTTATCTTCAAAGGGGACAGATGCAAATTTGTCCCGCCATTCATTCTGATCGGAGTATGTTTTATCCCAGAGTTGTTGTGGTGACAGAAAATCTTTCACAAGTCCTTCTATTCCGGTTTTCATGCATATTTGGTAGATCTCTTTTCCATTTGTAGAATAAGTCGTTTCGAGGTTCAGTTTTTTGGAGTACAACTTGGCCTGCATGACACCTTCAGATACTTCCAATTCGTTACTTTTGGCTTCAACAATAGCCAGTTTGATCCCTTTGTAAACTAGAATATAGTCGGCAATCAGCGGTTTACTTCGCCGACCTCCCAATTGGATTCGACCATCAGTAATTTTACAGACATTCCGTTCTCTAAGGATTTTTGAATCTTCGACAACTCCCCATCCGC
>JADGDJ010000105.1:1831-6274 GCA_016744925.1 Spirochaetaceae bacterium | reverse complement strand
AATTCTGCTCTTGTTTCGGCTTCATTCATCGGGCTTACCCTTTTGCATTCGGTCTAAATCTGAAATTATATATTTTTCAAAATCTTCCAGTACACTCATATCTTCTTCATCTGCATCTATGGCATCTTGTTTTTTTCGGTAACTGTTAAACTCATCGAATCGTGTTTCAGCTGTGTTTTTTGCGACTTCAGCTTTTATTTTTCCTGCATGAGTCAGTAATTCCTGTTCATTGAATTTAAGGAAAGCATCGAGTTTTTCACTCCATTGCGACATGTTTACTGTTTTTCTCTGCCTTGCCTGACGTTCAGCATAATCGAGGTACATTGTCACAATCTCATTCAGATCTTTTAACTCGTCCTCTTTCAGATAGTTCTTAGCAATTGAAACATCGGGTTTTCTTACAATTGAACCTCTCCAGGTTGTTAAACCCATATTAGGTTTTGATGGATTACTTCGATTAGCAATCAGCTCTGCGGCTGTTTTACCTGTAACTGCCCAGAGCATTTTATTTTGTACTTTTTTAAAGAAAAGCTGTGCTTCTTCACTGTTTTTATCGTAATCAACTGCTGTTGTATATATGTCCTTAATTTTCTGATAGAAACGTTTCTCTGATGCTCGGATATCACGGATTCTTTCGAGCCACTCATCAAAATAGTCCCATTTATCGGCTTTTTTCAGGCGGTCATCATCCATGGCAAAACCTTTGATGATGTATTCTTTTAATATGTTAGTCGCCCATATACGAAATTGTGTGGCTCTTTTTGAGTTTACTCGGTAGCCCACGGCTATGATGGCATCGAGGTTATAGTGTTTAACTTTTCTGGAAACAGATCTATTCCCCTCTATTTGAACTGCCGAGATATCCTCGGTAGTTGAAATTTCTGACAGTTCATTCTCTTTGTATATATTCTTCAAATGAAGTGAAATATTATCCGTGGAACAATCAAAAAGTTCAGCCATTTTTTTCTGGGTAAGCCATATTGTTTCTTCTTTTAAGATAGTGTCTATTTTGACTTCACCCTCTGATGTTGAATACATAATTATTTCGGTTTCTTTGTCATAATTATTCATCGGGATTGCCCTCCTGAATTCTATTGAAGTTCTCGACTATGTACTTTTCAAATTGAGGTTTTATATGTTCTGTTTGTTCTTTTGTATTTTTACCGTTAAACCAGAGGGAGCGCTTCCCTTCATTTTTTCCTGTTTTATTTTGGTTTGATTCTTTTATGAATTCTTTTGATGAGAGAATCAGGATTTTGTCGAGTCTTTCGGAGTAGAAGACGAACCAGTAGTTGGGTCTGTATTCATGGGTAAGAGCTGCAAATAAGCCGGCATCTCCGAACTTGACTTCTTTTGAACGGGCTTTAATCTGGACTTCGACGAATGTTCCATCGGGCTTTTTTACTACGGCGTCGATTGCGTCATCATCTACTAGTGGCATGTAGACATCGAGACCTTCTTTTAGCATGAGGCCGATTATATAGTATTCTATTCGTTTGCCGAAGGCGGCGGAGTTGCGGAAGGTTTGGGTCATGGGGTTAACTCCGTTTGTTGGTAGACATCGACGATCTCAGCAAAACATAGTAGATGAGTTGGTCGAGAAAATCCGACATAAGCCATTTTTGCTGTTTGTTTTACTTTAGAGCCACCACTTTTAAGATTTTTTAAAGTTTCACAAACATTTATTCCAGAAAATTGATTTCTTAACCTTTCAGATTCATAATTCCCGTAGCCTCTTTCATAAAATGTTTCACAATAAAGAGTTGCAGTATGAGTTTGACCTTTTACAGAATGTACAGTCCCAATATGTACCTGTACACCGTCTTTTTCATAAATATTTGAAAGAATTGATTCATTACGAATATCCGGAACAAGCTCCATTTCAGGTTTATTATTAATAAAATCTCTTGAATTTAAAATCTCTTTGTCAAAAATTTTTAATATTTGGGGAATGTAATTTTGAATTGATTTATAGACTTGTTCAATTTTACTATTCAACCGATCTATTGACCACTTGTAGAGATTGAGATTTAGTTCATTATATTCTGTATAATGATTTTTCTTTATGTATTTTAATAATTGCTTTTTTGTATAATTTCTATTTTCATTATTCTTGATTTTTTCAAGTCTCAAGATTTTTAAAAATGCATTTAAGATCTGTTTTCTGATTACTCCCAGAGTTTTATTTTCATTATTATAGAAAACTATATAATCGTATAACACTTGGTAATCATTCTTAGTCTTTATATCTACGCTTGTATAATCACTCCAGTAATCAGTTAACCCTAGCTTAACATCAGAATCATGTTTTTTTCTCCAAGCAACAGCTTTATACAATCGTTGAGATTCTATTGGAATAAAACTTTTTAATTCAAGATCTTTGATTATTTCTGCATATTTTGAAATAACTGTTTCTCTAGATATATCATCAAATACTATAATATGCGGTTTAATATCAATTTCTGAACAATCAGAATTCTTTTTTAATCCTGAGACTGGACACGGAGTAAGACCAAGAAGTTCAACTACAGAAGCAATTCTTTTATTTAATCTATGACTGCCATTGATATGTAATATCTTATCTCTAGTGTTCCAAACTTCATCAACATGAATCTGATAACCATTATAAATAGCTTGGTTTATATCGCCTATTCGTTGAAATAGAGATATTGAATCTTTGCTGTAAAAAATGTTTTCAAGAATTCTACTTTGGTGTAAATCCAGATCCTGCATTTCATCAACAAAAACATGCTTAAATCGTATTTGAATGATTTTTCTTATATTGGAATAATCCTCAAGATACCAATCTGCTAAAAAATAAGAATCATCATAATGTAAATATCCCATTTCTAATAATTCAAATTTAATGTCATTTATACTTTTATAGGATGCTGTTGTACTTTTTAATTTGAGAGGATTCCCATTTAGTCCATCTATTAACTCAAAATTATCATTCCATCGGATTGATTTCAAAAAATCAAATCCATCTCTTTTATTTTTTAGATATGCGTTTAATGTGTAATATTTTCTTTTGTATAAAAGTTTTTCTAGTTGCTCATAATAAATCTCGTTATCAATTCGATATGTTTTTTTCTTAAAATGATTTTGATAAAAAGGAATCGCTAAGAAATGATTTACAAAACTTTGAATTGTTCCAACAAAATTAGGATATTGAAATAGTTTAGGAGCATATTTCCCAATCTTTGATTTTATCTCATTTACAGCAGCATTCGTATGAGAAATGACAAGTACACCTGAATTAGATACTAATGGCATCTTTCTTTCAATAATTAAAAGTTTCGCTAAAAGAGCTGTTGTCTTACCACTTCCGGGAACAGCTTGAACATCGAGGGTTGTTAGATCTTTAATAAACACTCGTCGCTCATCATCAAAACACTGGCCATCATTTAATAATATTTTCTCTGCATAAAGGATATCTTCATCATATATTTCAATTTCTGACTGCATATTTAATGGCCTTTATTAGATATTCAATCCCTGAATCTTCTACATCAATTGATATCGTAGGATCAGATTCTAATGCTTGTGCAATTTCATAAGCGAGTTCTGTTTTTTTTAATCCTTCATTGATCAGTTTTTTAGCAAGTTCTTGTTCATAATTATTTATATCAATTTTTGGATGTACATTTTTAAGTATCTCACAGAATTTTTTTGAAAATGATGGTGATTTAAAGAGTGAATATTCTAATGTCCATTGGGGAGCAACAAACACTTTAACATTCTGGTCTTTGAATTCCTTTTCTTTAAATTCGATTTTTGCTTTTGTATCCTTTTCATATTGTGTCTTATCGATTTTAGTAAAAACATAAACAATCTTATCTTTCTCTTTTACTACATTTCCTTCAGCATTTATTTTGGGGTTTTTTTCATATTCTCTGATATCGACATCAGTTATAATTGAGATAGGGACATTCAACATATTGTCTTTGTCTTTCCTTAGAAATATCCTTGAATATCTTAAAAAAGCTGTATTCCCGATATTTACAACAGAAACCCCTGCTTCAGTCAGATCCTTTGAAATAATTCCTTCTTTTTTAAGTTTTATTGCTAATGAAGGTAACAGAATCTCTTCCGCCCATCCTTCTACAAATAGAACACTTTTTGCAAAAAATAAATTGGATTTTGTTACATCAAGGAATCTTTCAAGGAATACATAATCATCATTCTTCAATTTTGTGTATTTTGAACCCAGGGGAAAGGCTGAATTTGAATTGCAAATAATCAGATTTTCTAATTTAACCTTAGATCCAATATTTGGACTATGTGTTGTAAGTATTAACTGAATATTTTCTTCTTCCTGCAATGATTCAATTATTTTCATTTGAGCCTGAGGATGCAAATGAGCTTCTAATTCTTCAATAAGACCTAATCGCATCCCATCCCAATTTTTTTTGTGCAAATGAAGTAATTCAGCGGCCATGA
>JADGDJ010000105.1:0-1821 GCA_016744925.1 Spirochaetaceae bacterium | reverse complement strand
TGAATAAACGATTCATCGTTCCTAGACCTGGATTTATATCGTCTTTCATCGATAGTTCTAGAGTTTCAAGAATTGCTCTTAAAGTGTCAGAGACAACACCAAATCTCGATTCTTTATCCATGTTAGAGAAAGCTTTTACAAACCGATCTATTTCATCCTTAAGTTCTTTTCCTTTTAAATTATCTTCAGATAAAATAACACTCTCAACATCTTTTCCATCAAAATAATTTTCAACCGATTTGTTAAACTGAGAAAACAGATTAATTAGATAATGATCTTCTTCTTGACCTCGAAATGCTTCATGACCTTGTAAGATTTGTGATAATCTCGAGTATCGTCGAGGAGTTAATTCAACGGATGCATCCCGAAGAGGTTTTAAGTATGTGATTTTTAGAAACTCACGAGCTTCTGCTGTTAAAGGATAACCGACTTCATCTACACCAGCCCGGATATCAGAAGGGAAGATATAAGCATCTTCGAGGTTTCTAGAAACATCATAAATTACACGTAGATAAGGTTTTTTGACTTCTTTCTTTTTATCACCTTCTTCAATGATTTCAATATCTTCTATACCAAGCCACTCTGTGAAGTTTTTTGCCTCTTCATCTTTTAAATCTGTTATTTTGAGTTCAATTCTTAATCGGTCAGATGATTTGTAGAAATCATCATGTGTAACTTTGATCCACTCATAACTATGAGTTTTCACGACTAACTTGATTGCGTCAATAATTGCAGTTTTTCCAGAATCATTTTCACCAATTAAGACATTTAGCCCATTATTAAAATTTAAATCCAATTGAGGAGAAGACAGATCAAAATCTGAATCTGAACCAAATTTTCTAAAGTTCCATAATTTTAAATTAGATAAGAACATTCTATAATTCCCCTTTAAACGCTTTCTCCAAAATACTTTTCTTCAATTCTTCTATATCAACTATTTTTTTTAGATAAATAATTTTCAAATTCTCAGTTTCTAATGATAATCCATCTAGTATTTGAACTATTTTTTGTTGCTGTGAAACTGGAAACCAATTGATTTTGATAGGATGTACTTGATTACGATTTAGTGCTGGATTTGCAGCACCAGAGTCTAACTTCTGAACATCCAAACTCATAAGAAAATAATAAACATATCTTTCATTATTATTTTTAAAATCTTTTACCCAAAGGGTTGTATCATGAGGCCAAAAATCGTCTTCCAAATAAAAAACTTTACCTAAAGTCCCTTTCCGACCTATGACAACACCTGGTGCTTGAACCATAGCTTCATTATGAAAACTTTTGATCCCGCCACTCGAAACGACAGGTATCAGACCTTCTATCTGTTGTTTTTTAGTGATATCAAAACCACGTTGGAGTGCTATTTGATCTCCAATAGTCGTCTGAATTGGTCCTTCAGCGAATACTTTATTCAAATAACTCTCAAAAAGTTCTTTGGCATTCTTAAGATTCTGTTCCGCATTAGCTTTTGCCTTTGTTATAGCAGCAAAAGCTTTATATATTTTGTCAACTATAAGCTGTTGCTCAGATATAGATTTGGGAAATTTTATTTCGAATGACTCAAGCTGTGCTTTAGTAATTGCCTGTCGTGTTGCTCCTTTTTCACCAGTTGCTAACAGCTGTTTTTTATAAAATGAAGACGTTAATATTAGATTTAATAGAGATGGTAAAATGATATCTTTCCTTGCTCTAATAATTGAAACATGTTGATTAACTCTAGCTGGTAAATAGCCGTTTGGAACGACGCAACAACGAGCAATTGAAGCTCCGGTTATATTAAATAAAACATCATTTTCTTCAAGTGTGACATTGGATAAAGCC
>JADGDJ010000104.1 GCA_016744925.1 Spirochaetaceae bacterium | reverse complement strand
CAATAAAACCGGGTATCCTATTTCATGGGCGTATTGAACAACCTCCTCCTCTGTTTCCGCTGATTTATTAATAGGTTGTTTCAATCCCAGCTTACCGAGCATCCGCGCAAAAAGTTTTCTGTCTTCTGCTGTATTGATACTATCAAGTGAGGTTCCCGCGAGCTTAATGCCGGTCTTTAGAAGATCTTCAGCCATATTGAGAGGCGTCTGGCCACCGAGCTGCACAACTACTCTTT
Organism: Spirochaetaceae bacterium; assembly: GCA_016744925.1. Taxonomy (GTDB): domain Bacteria; phylum Spirochaetota; class Spirochaetia; order DSM-2461; family DSM-2461; genus Spirochaeta_F. The sequence goes on along the minus strand of JADGDJ010000104.1, from coordinate 15,357 downwards.
CAGATTTTTCTTTCTTGATTACAGATGTTACATGCTCACTGCTCAGAGGTTCGAGATATAGTCTGTCCGATACATTGTAGTCAGTCGATACAGTCTCTGGATTGGAATTGACCATAATGGTCTTGTAACCTCTGTTCCTCCAGGCCTTAGAAGCCAGAGTACAGCAGGTGTCAAACTCGAGCCCCTGTCCGATTCTATTAGGACCACTGGAGATAATGACAACACTTTTCTCTTTATACGCTTCGCCCTCATCAATCTCACCCCAGGTGGAGTAAAAATAGGGTGTTTCCGCAGTAAACTCCCCTGCGCAGGTATCGACAATATGATAGGAAGGTGACAATGAAAAATCCTCTCTCTTTCCTGAAATATCCTCCACGACGACTTTCATAAGCTTAGCGATTCTCCTATCAGTTACTCCTGCTCTCTTCGCTTCCAGAAGTAGATCAAAATCGAGTGTTTTAAGAGTTTTTTCTGATATTTGAGATTCGAGTTCTATCTGCTGTGTCATTATGTAGAGAAACCATTTATCAAATCCAGTAATTTCATAGAGTTGATCCATTGCCCCGAATCCCTCTTTTTTCAATATGGTATAAATAGCCATTATCCGGTAAGGATTGGCAGTTCTAAGAAGTGTGTTCAACTCATCATCACCGACAGATTCTAGTTCTTCAAGCCCTTCAAATCCGATTTCCGCAGCACAAATAGCCTTATTAAGAGCCTCAAGTGCAGTTCTTCCTATAGCGAGAGCTTCGCCAACTGACCGCATCTGCGTACCCAAAGCTGTACCGCTGAGTGGAAATTTCTCTGTTTCAAATCGGGGAACCTTTACGGCACAATAGTCTAGAGCCGGTTCAAAGCAGGAGACTGATTTACCTGTGATTTCATTGACCACCTCATCGAGAGTATAACCTACAGCAAGAAGAGCACTGCATGAAGCAATGGGAAATCCGGTCGCCTTACTTGCCAGCGCTGATGATCGTGAAACTCTGGGATTCATCTCAATAACAATCTGTCTTCCCGTAGCAGGTTCAACAGCAAACTGAACATTTGCTCCTCCACAGTCCACACCGACAGCTCGTAGAATATCGATGGAAGCTGTTCTCATCTTCTGATATTCCGTATCGGATAAAGTCTGAATGGGAGCAATGGTTATACTGTCACCAGTATGCACACCCATGGGATCAATATTTTCTATGGAGCAGACAATGATAGCATTATCGGCCTTATCCCGCATAACCTCCATTTCAAACTCTTTCCAACCGATAAGGCACTCTTCGACCAGAGCTTCACCGACAGGGCTTTCTATCAGAACCTTTTCAAAAACAGATATGAGCTCCTCTTCCGATTCTGCAATAGCCCCACCCATACCTCCAAGGGTAAAACTGGGTCTGATAACCAGAGGGTAGCCGTATTTATTCCCCATTTTAAGGGCATCTTCAATAGATCCTGTTATTGTCGATTTCGCAGACTCTAATCCAAGTTTTGTAACAACTTTCTTGAACAATCCCCTGTCTTCAGCGAGATTAATCGCTTCTACATTTGCTCCGATAATTCTGACATTGTGCTTTTTCAGTACGCCGGCTTTATCAAGATCGAGTATCAGATTCAAGGCTGTCTGCCCCCCCATTGTCGACAAAATCGAGTCAGGTTTTTCTTCAGATATTATTTTTTCAACATATTCAACAGTCAAAGGTTCAATATAGATTTTATCCGCTGTACCGGGGGTTGTCATTACAGTTGCAGGGTTGGGATTCACCAAAATGACTTCGTAGCCCTCTTTTTTAAGTGTCTTTACAGCTTGTGTGCCCGAATAATCAAATTCACAGGCCTGACCGATCACAATCGGTCCAGAACCAATGATCAGTATTTTTCTAATCTCTTTATCAGCCGGCATTTATTTGTCCTCCCATTTTTCTACCAGATCAATAAATTCCCTGAAAATCCATGTAGAATCATCAGGACCGGGTTCTGCTTCCGGGTGAAACTGAGTCGAAAAAATTTCATGCTTTTGGGATATGAGTCCCTCAACTGATCCATCGTTGGCATTTTTAAATCTGACAGAAACCTCTTTGGGCAGAGAATCTTCATCAACCATAAATCCATGATTCTGTGCTGTGACAAATACTCGTCCTGTCTGCTCGTCACGTACGGGATGATTTCCTCCGTGGTGACCGAATTTCATCTTTGCAGTCTTTCCTCCGAGGGCATGTGCCATTATCTGATGCCCCAGACAGATACCGAAAACCGGCTTCCTGCCTATGAGAGATTTGCATAGATTTATTTGTCCGCTAAGTACGGCGGGATCCCCGGGACCATTGGAGAAGAGAACAGCATCAATTCCGCTTACCAGAAGGTTTTTTGTTGAAATATCAGAAGGAAAAAGTGTTATTTTCACATTCTGAGATTCCATTTCCTGAACAATTCCCTTTTTAATTCCACAATCTATTAAGGCAAAATGTTTAGAACCGGCAGTACCTTTAGAGTATTCTACAGGTTTATCAGTACCCAGGTCACTGATAAGATTCCGGCCTTCCATAGAAGGAACGGCATCGAGATAATCCAAGACTGAATCCAGTTCAGAGACAGTTAGTTCATTGTTTTCACTTCCCACAATTATACCGTTCCGACTTCCCATATCCCTCAGATTCAGCGTTAGGGCTCGTGTATCTACATCAGAAATGCAGGAGATTCCCTCTCTCTTCAAAAAATCATTAAAAAAAAGCCGCCCTTCGACAACCGGACCATTATAAAATGATCGGACTATCAAAGCAGCGGCTTGTTTCCCTTTGGGAGAATTGCCTTTATCATAAGGACTCGATTGAGACCAATGATCATCGGTTCCGTAATTACCGATGTGGGGATAAGTCATAAGGACTATCTGGCCCGTATAGGATGGATCAGTAACGATTTCCTGATAACCAGTCATAGAAGTATTAAAAACAACCTCTCCAACAGGAATGTTCGTTATCTCTCCATTGCGTAATTCCTTAACCAGAGGTATCTCGGCACCCCATCCATCCCCCTTGAAGCAGGAACCATCTTCAAGAACCAGAAAAGAATTTACTTTCATTTATACCAGCCTTTTTATACATTTTCGTATTTGTAATATAAATTGGCTGTTCAATGCAAACACTTTTTCAAAAAATATTCATATTTTAATGTTATTTTTCATTTTTATTGTATATTTACTCGATTATTCACAATCTATTGCAAGTAATCAGTATAAATATACAAATGAAATTTTATCATTCACTGTCATAGTCTATCAAAGTTGTAATATTCAAACCCTTGAGTACTTTGTTATAATTGAGAAATGGGAGACCGATTACACTGAATACATCCGTAATGACGGCTCCACCTTCTTCAAGAAGTTCTGCCGCGGCTTTCAAAGTTCCACCTGTGGCTAAAAGGTCATCAACAATAAGAACATTTTCACCCTGGGGAATATCTGCCTTATGAATTTCAATTTCCGCCTCACCGTATTCAAGTTTATAAGAAGTTTTTATTGTATCACCAGGTAGTTTTCCTGACTTTCTCACTAGAATTAGCGGGATTCCCAATTTCTCAGCTAAAGGTGCACCAAAAATAAAACCTCTCGATTCTACAGCGGCTATGGCTCCAATAGATTTTTCTTTATATATTTCTACCGATTTGTCTATGACCCAAGAAAAAGCTTCGGGATCCATCATAATACTTGTAATATCGTAAAATAGTACTCCCGGTATGGGAAAATCGGGAATTTTTCGAATAACACTATCGAGGTTAAAATCTTTTAACATCTACCTTTCCTTTTTGTTTAATACATAGGAGATACTAATGACCTGAACAGGCAATGTCAATTGAAAAATTTAACACCACTGTTGAATATTTTCTGCTTGCACAAATAGATAAGTGCAAATTATCATTTTTATATGAAACAAATTATACCTATTGCAAGTGGAAAAGGCGGCGTCGGCAAAACAACGACAGTGGTGAATCTCGGTATTTCTTTAGCCAGAAAAGGAAAAACTGTAATTCTGATAGATTTAGACCTGGGAGAATCCAATCTGCATACAGCTTTGGGGATAAAAAATATAAAACCTGGTTTAGGTCATTTTATCAACAAAAGGGAAAGCTCTTTCGAATCACTTGTCCAGGAAACAGGGATTGATAAGCTCTACCTGATCACGGGAGATTCTCTTTTCCCCGGTGCTGCGAATCTCCCCTATTTTCAAAAGAAAAAAATAATCAAATCCATTAAGGATCTTACTGCCGATTATATTCTATTAGATATCGGATCCGGATCTTCTTATAATGTAGTGGATTTTTTCCTCATTTCTCCGGAAAGTCTGATAGTGACGATACCGGAAACAACAGCACTGCTAAACGCATATTCCTTTATCAAAAACAGTCTATACAGATTAGTTTATCTCGCCTTACCTCCAAGAAGTGAGGAAAGGGTATTTTTTAACAATTTCTGCACACAGTCAATCGAAAAAGGGGAAAACAGCTTAACTCAGCTCATTAAAACGCTAGAGGGTTTTGATAAGGATCTCGGAGAGAGAATTCACAAATCTATGATGCATTTCAATCCCCATATTATTTTTAATATGTCACTTAGTGATGATGAAAAGTTAATTACTGACAAATTAATAAATATTACCAGAAAAAATCTTGATAAAAAAATAAACACCGCTGCTCAGATTCCATGGGTTAATGAGATGAGGCGTTCTTCTATTGTAATGAAGCCCTATCTTCAGTTATACCAGGACAGTATTTACGAGGAATCAATCAATGGTCTATCAGATTATATAATGAAAAATTTTAAATTTACCTTTTCATAGAATCAGGGATATTTCCGCCTAAATGAAGCGACTCTAGCCATGGCATTAGTTTCAAATCCAGAATAAATACCCTTGTTCAGATAATGATATCCAATAGCCGCTATCATTGCGCCGTTGTCTGTACACAGTTCCAGAGACGGGTAATAAGCCTCAATGCCGTAAATTTCAGAAATCGTCTTGCGAAAGTATGTATTAGCCGTCACGCCGCCCCCTGAGACAACTCGGTTAATCCCCGTATTTTTGATGGCTTTTTTTAATCGTTTCATAAGTATATCTATGGCTGTTTTTTGAAAAGAAGCCGCAATATTCTCGGGTGTTTTTTCATATTCTTTATTGTGGAATTGATCCAGTTGATTTATGACTGCAGTTTTCAAGCCGGAATAAGAGACATCGTAAGTGTGATTACCTTTGTGAAGATTCGGTTTGGGAAACTGAAACGCTCTGGAATCACCTTGCGAAGACATCTTATCGATAATGACACCTCCAGGATAGCCGAAATTGTAAAACTTAGCGACTTTATCAAAAGCTTCACCACAGGCATCATCAATAGTTGTCCCCATTACTTCGATATCATCAAAACCGGAAACTTTTGATATAATTGTATGTCCTCCGGAAACGAGAAGTCCCAGGTAGGGGTATTCAATTTCATATTCCAGATGAGGTGCATAGAGATGAGCCCGAATGTGATCTACTCCGATAAAAGGGATGCCCAAAGACCAGGACAAGCCCTTGGCAAAAGAAAGACCGACTAGCAGAGATCCCACAAGCCCGGGTCTATTGGTTACAGCAATACCGTGGAGATCTTCTTTTTTAACACCAGCTTTTTCTAATGATTCTTCAACGACAGGATAAATCCATTCAGTATGAATTCTTGAAGCTATTTCAGGAACAACTCCCATAAAAGGCCTATGAAGGTCAATCTGCGTAGCAATTACATTGCTGAGAATTTTTTTTCCGTCTTCAACTACGGCTACAGAACATTCATCACATGAGCTCTCTATTCCCAATATCAGCATTATTATCTCCAGTTATATACAAATAAAAAACTGTCCCTGAGTCTTCAGGGACAGTCTCAATAAAAGAAATTTATGATTAAAGCTATATTTGGTCAAGTGAACTTATCAATTAAATAAAAACTCTTTGTACTCTTCCGCCTGATCTCTTAATTTTCTCAAGGCGCGAATTTCAATTTGACGTACAGTTTCAGGAGATATTCCCATCTCTTCACCAATGCGTTTCAATGTATATTTTTCACCACCATAGAAGGAGAATCTGTATTTAAGAATCTCTTTCTCTCTCTCCATTAAAGTTTCAAGAAACCGGACAGTATCTTCTTTGAGACTTTTTCTGATCAATTCTTTATCGGGAGAATAAGTAGTATCTTCAACAACATCCAAAAGTGTTCCATTGTCGATATTTATCTCACTATCGAGTGAAACGACAGAACTTGAAATCTCCAGGATAGAAATGACTTCATCCTGTTCCATACCTGCATAATCGGCAATTTCATCTATTGAGGGATTTCTCATATGAGTCTGAGTGAGAATATTAATGGTCTTTTGTATTCGTCTCAAAGATTCCTCTTTTCTATGGGGCAGTCTTATGGCTCTTTTTTTATTTGAAATAGCCCTGACAATTGACTGTTTAATCCACCATGAGGCATAGGTACTAAATCGTACATTTTTTCTGAAGTCATATTTTGACGCGGATCTTATTAATCCGAGATTTCCTTCCTGAATTAAATCGAGCAGATTAAGATCTGTTCCTGTATACGCTTTGGCAATTTTTACAACGAGACGGAGATTTGAATTTATAAGTTCCTGTCTGGCAAGTTCATCACCGCTCTCTATCCGTTTTGATAGATCTATTTCCTGTTCAAAGGTTAATAGTTGGAATTGGCTTATTTGTTCAAAATAGGTTTTCAGTGTATCTTCATGGTCTATCGTATTACTTTTTTTACTCATAACAACTCCTACTCCTAATACAGCAAGAATGATGCCAACAAGCCAATAGAGTATCACATAAAAAATAAACCCTTGCTGTACAAGGGTTTAAAGCTATTATGCTATTTGTTCTGATATAATACTAATTCATTATGTATCTTTATTTATACATCTTTCTTTATAATATAACTCAATTGACACTAAAAAACCGGTCGTTGAGTAGATAATTGTTGGTACATCATTTCGGAAATTCCAAGATTTGCTGTTTCGGCTATTTTTTCAGCATATTCATCATACAGCATATCTTCAAAGATCTCCTGACCCATACCGCCGTCGAGTAAACCACTTTTATTTATGGTTTTTTTCATACTGTTCAACATCTGTTTCACAAAGAGAGATTCAAAATCTTTTGTAGCTTCGCGCAATGGCGCATCTTCACCGGATTTGGTGCCGCGCACACCTGCTGCGACAGATGAATCGACTGAAGAATTCATAAAGCTACTCATTCCAGCTGCTGTAATATCCATTAATTAATCCTCATTACCTATCGTTTTAGATTATTGGCTATACCGAGCATCGTATCTGATGTCTGTATCGCTTTTGAATTCAGTTCATATGCACGCTGAGCAACAATCATATTGACCATTTCCTTTACAACGGAAACATTGGAGCTTTCTATGAATTTCTGCATTGTTTTACCCATCCCGTCAAATCCCGGTGTACCGGTGATAGAATCACCAGATGCATTGGTAATTTTGTATGTATTATCCCCGATAGCCTGAAGACCTGCTGGATTGACAAATCTGTAAATCTGAAGTTGTCCCACCTGTAAGGAGTCGTCATTCCCCGGTATTTTCACCGTGACTCGCCCATCGGCGCTAATGTTCAGACTTTCTCGGATAAAATCTTCAGGTAGAACTAATTCGGGCAGCATTTTGTTGCCATTAGAGGTGACAAACTGACCATTAGAGTCAATTTTGAAAGCGCCATCTCTTGTATATCCGTATGTTCCATCGATTTGAAGAGTTCTGAAAAAGCCTTCACCCTGAATGGCTATATCGGCTTCATTTCCCGTTGCCTGAAGAGACCCCTGAGTGAAGATCCTTTGTGAAGCACCGACCTTAACACCATGTCCGACCTGGATTCCTGTTGGAACAACAGTATCTTCAGTTGCAGGTGTTCCCGCTATTCTTGATGTCTGGTACAAAAGGTCTTCAAAATCAGCTCGAGTCTGCTTGAATCCCGTAGTGTTAACATTGGAGAGGTTGTTGGATATTGTGTCTATATTAAATTGCTGCGCATTCATTCCTGAAGCGGCAGTCCAAAGTGATCTCATCATATAATATTTCTCCTTATCTAGAATCTGGCCGCATTATTGATCAATTTATCCAAAAGACTATCCTGTGTGGAAATCACCTTTTGGTTCGCTTCATAAGCTCTATTAACTTCAATCATATTCACCATTTCTGAAACGGGGTTTACATTGGATCCCTCGAGGAATCCCTGCCTGACTTTTGGTCTATCAAGACCGTTCATAATTTTGGCCGTCCCCGATTCTTCTGTTGCCGTCCATAGAGAATTACCCTGTTTTTTTATAAAACGATCACCATGACCTGAAAAACTGACTATTTTAATTCGATCGACCAGTTCTGTATCATCCCAGGTATTCTCTTCCATTGAGACAAGTCTTTCGGGATCATTGGCAAAGTCGAGGTTCTGAAAGACATTACCCTCTTCATCTATTGTAAAATTGTTGGCTTTTATCTGAATGGGGCCGTTTTCACCGAGAACCTGATACCCCTCTTTGGTAAGAAGATATCCCTCTTTCCCCAATATGAAAGAACCATTTCTCGTGTATCGTTCACCGTTATTTGTTTTTATTGAGAAAAAGCCCTCATTTTCAAGAGCCATATCGAATGGATTTTCTGTCTGTTTCAGAGTTCCCTGTGTAAATACCGTAAAAGATTCGTTGTACTCAACTCCTGTTCCGATTTTCCCCACTATCGGTGTCGTATCGACAGAACCGAATGGAAAGCGGTGAACGCCATTGTCATCGAACCGTCTCATTAGCATTTCAGGAAAAGCTTTGTGTACTGATGTGTCTTTTTTATATCCGGTTACATCTACATTGGCAAGATTATTGGACAAAGCATCCAGCCTATGTTGCTGTGCCTGCATTCCGCTCGCACCGGTATATATCCCTCTTAGCATGAATCCCTCCGAATCATTCTTCTATTTCAATGATCGGAGTATGATTTTTTTTCTTAAGAGGGATCAGAAATATTTTATCAAAGACTGAGCCCCCGGCTTTTAAAACCTGAACCGATAACATCATGAACATCATTCATCACAATAAAGGCATCACGGTCTTCCTGAAGTATGATGTATTTCAACTGTGCAGCCTGTCTGATACTGAATGAGACAAAAAGTATTTTTTTTTCTTTCCGGAGATAACCACCTTCTCCATAAATGAAAGTAACACCTCTTTCGAGTTCATCAAATATTCTCTCTTTAATCCGTTCAGCCGCCTCGTTATCAGTACATATGATATGAGCGGCTTTCACTCTCGAGAGCCCTTCAGTTATCATATCCACAAATTTGGATGAGAGGAAAAGAGAAAAATAGCTCCAGATAATAAGATTGAGATCTCCAAACATAATTCCTGTGAAGAGAATTATTGCTGTTTCTATTATAAGATATCCGTTGCCAACAGATATATTGAATTTCTTTTTTAAAAAAGCAACAGGAATGTCTGTTCCACCTGTTGAAGCTCTTGATTTAAAAATAATCCCTATTCCCACTCCAAGAAGAATTGAACCGGCAATTGTGGCAATAAAGATTTCATCGGTCATTGCCAATTCGGAAAGAGGTTTGAGCTGTCCGTCTACTGTGTTGTATTTCTCAATTAAGGAAACCATTATGTTCCATTTATATAGTCTTGCGGGAGCGACGAGATCCACCATAATCGAACTTATAAAAAAGCCGGCAAATGTACCTAGTCCAAATTCCTTACCTATAAATATGACACCGATTATCCAGAGAGGAATGTTCATAACGATCATAGATATTCCCGCATTCCATCCGAAAAAATGAAGAAAGATCTGACTCAATCCTCCAACACCACCAGGGGCTACCTTGAAAGGAAGTAGAAACCAGGAAAGTCCAATACCGTAAATGAGACTCCCCAAAAGTATACCTCCGATATTTTTAACCAGAGTGTAAGGTGTCATTCGAGAATCCAGATTCATTATTGTCTCCTTTTTAGTAATCATTGAACTATTTATTCAAACAAAATTGACATACAAATGCAAATTGTTCAATAATTAAGATGAGGTAATTTATGAAAGAACACAGAAGATTTAATCGAGCTGATTTTCACACAAATGGCTATTTTACAATAGACGGGAAAGATATAAATTTTAAGATCATAAATATTTCACTGAATGGCATTCTACTGGAACCTGAATCACAAGAAGAAATTGACCACAACACTGTCGTCTCTCTATCTGTAAAACTCTCATCAACAGATATTGAAATTAAAACCAAAGCAAAACTTCAGCATAAAGAGAATAAACATCTGGGATTTCGTTTTGAAGAAATTGATGTGGAAAGTATGATACACCTAAGAAGGCTTGTTGAGCTGAATTCCGATAATGCAGACCAGATTGCCAATGAATTGAGCTTTCTGAGAAAGAAGTAATTATTCCTCAACTAATTCCTGTCGTCGTCTCTTGGAATCGACCTGTCTTCTAAATTCATTTATATTTTTTACGAGAATTCTATCATTATCCAACTCTATCTTCCGCTGTATGGAAAAATTGTTGAGAACTGGCTGACATTGCTCGGGAGAGATTCCAGCCCAATGAGCAATATCATCGATGGAATTGTTATAGATAACTTTCCCCGATGCGTTTACATCTTCTGAGATATAATTTCCAATTTCATACAACATAATAAAAACATCCATAATTTTCGCATCGAGATCGTCGAGAGTTAAGATCATAAATCTTCTCTTCTGATCGAATATCCTCTTCGTAAAAAGGCGTAATAGTTTAAGTGCCATCTGAGGGTTTCCTTTCATTAGAACCTCAAAATTCGCTTTGTTGAACTCGAGAAGTTTACAGTGATCATCAGCAATAATAGAAGCGCTTCTGGGAGCTTCTTCGAGAAGAGCCATCTCCCCAAAAAACTCACCGGGATGGAGAATATCTACAGTTTTTTCTATCTCTCCGAAAATTTTGACAATTTTCACTTTCCCCGACTGAATTAGATAAAAGCTGTCTCCAGGTTCGTATTCACAAAAAATTATATCTCCGGGTTTATATGTGACGGCAAACCGTTCAAAAACAGAAAGGTCTATGTTCATTTTTTATCTCCTTCCAGTTTCTGAAGAGTTTCTGTCAAAAGGATATATATCTGCTGAGAAGGCTCACTCATGGAAAGAGCTTTTTTATAAAAGTTAATTGCCTTATCTGTATCTCTGTTTGATTTGTAACACTCACCAATATAAAAAAGAGCTTCAGGAATCAAGCTACTGTGTCCGTTATTCTTTATGAATTCAGTAAGTCTAATGGTTGCATCGCTGCTTCTTCCCAGTCTGAATAGACAAATACCTACTCGAAGCTCCGATTCGACTGAATCATCGGACATGGATTCCTGTATTCGGGAAAAAAGCTTCAGTGCTTTTCTAAATTCCCCACTCTCATAGTACTCCATCGCTTCAGAAAAGGAGTACTCAGGGACTGCATCACTCTGCATTCCTTCAGATTCTGCATTGGAAAACATACTTTCTCCATAGCTGATTTTTTCTTTAGCTTCTGCAGCATAGGGACCGTTGGGGTAATGAATAAGATATCTTTTAAATGAGGCTGTTGATTGCCTGAATTTTTGATTATTGTGGTAATAGTTACATTGATTCAAAGAGCTGCCTTCAAGCAAGATGAAGTTTCGGGAGGATAATGAAAATGATAGTAAATACTGAAAATAGCATTAGAGACTTTCGAAAAAGAACAGGTGTCAGTGAATCGGTTGCAAAGATTATGAAATACGCAGTTTTGATACTGGGAGCGGCGTGTGCTATAGTGCCTGCATTAGTTGTAGTATTGGCATCACTAAAAACGCAGGAAGCATTTAGAACAACAGAGGTTTTGGAGATACCGGGATTTTCGGAACTGACTTTAAAAAACTATTATACAGCGTTTGTAGACGGTAATATGCTTAGAGCATTTGGAAACACTTTGATAATACTTGTAGTTTCTTTAACTGTAGCAATAATATTAGGCAGCATGGTTGCGTATGTGTTAAGTAGATTTGATTTTAAAGGTAAAAAGCTAATAGTAATACTATTCCTTTTTGCAACATTTATTCCCGGTGTAACTACACAGGTTGCAACGTTTAGGATAATATCCGGATTAGGTGTATTTAACACAAGATGGGCAGCAATATTTTTGTATATGGGTACTGACATTGTTTCGGTTTATATTTTCTTACAAGCCTTGAAAGGTGTACCGAAGTCATTAGATGAAGCTGCAATTGTAGAAGGAGCATCATATTTTAGGATATATCGCTCAGTAATACTGCCTATGCTTCGTCCTGCGATAGCTACAGTAATTATAATAAAAGGTGTTGCAATATATAATGACTTTTACATTCCATTTTTGTATATGCCAAAATCGGAACTAAGTGTTGTATCGACTGTACTATATAAATTTATGGGACCGTACGGAGGACGTTGGGAACTGGTTTGCGCATGTGTAATTATAACTATAATACCTACTGTATTGGTGTTTATCGCCTTGCAGAAGCAAATCTATAATGGATTTGCAGCAGGCTCTGTAAAGATGTAGTTATATAAGATTAAGGAGATAAATCAAGTGAAAATAGTAAGTAATGTAAACATAGATATGCCTTGGCAGGATAAGCCTGAAGACTGTAATATGCCCATGTGGCGCTATAGCGAAAATCCAGTAATAAAGCGTAATCCTCTACCTGGAGTTGCAAGAATATTCAATAGTGCAGTTGCACAATATGAAGATGCATTTGTGGCTGTATTTAGGGCAGAGCTAGTAGATGGCAGACCTCATATATATTTAGGTCACAGTAATGACGGAATTAAATGGGATATTGATGAAAACCCAATTAAATTTGTCGATGAAAATGGAGAAGAATATAAACCACTATATGCATATGATCCAAGGCTTGTGAAAATAGAAGATGAGTACTTTATAATTTGGTGCGGGGATTTTTATGGAGCATCATTAGGTATGGCCAAAACAAAGGACTTTAAAACCTTTGTTAGGCTGGAAAATCCTTTCTTGCCTTTCAATAGAAATGGTGTGCTTTTCCCAAGAAAATTTGATGGTGAGTATTTACTATTATCAAGACCAAGTGATTCAGGACATACTCCATTTGGAGATATATTCTTAAGTCGTAGTAAAGATTTAACATATTGGGGCAAACATCGGCATGTAATGGGCAGCGGAGGCAATGGCTGGTGGCAGACTCTAAAGATAGGCGGAGGTCCTGCACCAATAGAAACTAGTGAAGGGTGGTTGCTTATCTATCACGGAGTTACGCAGACATGTAATGGATATGTTTACTCTATTGGTAGTGCAATCCTTGACTTAGAAGATCCTGCAAAAGTGAAATATCGCTGCAAGAACTTTGTAATGACACCTGAGGAATGGTATGAAGAACGTGGCTTTGTTGCAAACGTATTGTTCCCGTGTGCAGCATTGTGTGATGATGACGGACGCATTGCAATATACTACGGTGCAGCAGATACATATGTAGGATTAGCATTTACAACTATAGATGAAATAATAAAATATACAATAGAAAACAGCGAAGTAGTAGGCGACCAGCAAGACGACGGACGCATGTAGAATAAGACTTTCATAATAAAATTGAATTAATATATTTTAGTGTACTCTAAGTGGGTTCACAGTGAAACTCCCACGAAAAGTGGGAGTTTTATTTACTAAACCAAATTATAAGGAGAAAAAGATGAAAACAAGAAAAATTGCATTAGTATTATTTATACTAGTCTTGATTTTTGCTGTAGTTTCATGCAGTAAAGTGAATTCTGATGACTTTGTAAAAGCAGAAAATGGTGACTTTGTTCTTAATGGTGAAGTTTATAAGGTTGCTGGAACAAATAATTATTACTTAGATTACAAAGATGATGAAATGATAGAAGCGGTTATCAACGATGCCAGTGAAATGGGATTGAATGTTATTCGGTGTTGGGCATTTCTTGACGGCTTTGTAGACAGTAACGTAAACAACAATGCATTTATGCAAACAGAGCCAGGAGTATATGATGAAATTCCTGAAGGTGCAAGGAATGGATTTGAAGCACTTGACTTTGCACTCAAAACAGCTGCAGAAAAAGACATTAAACTCGTACTAGTATTAGTAAACAACTGGGATGCATTCGGCGGAATACCTCAGTATGTAAACTGGAGTAATACGGCAGAGGTTCATGATGATTTTTATATAGATGATACATGTAAGCAAATTTACAAAGACTATACAAACTATCTAATTAACAGAGAAAATTCTTTAACCGGAGTAAAATATAAAGATGATCCTACTATATTTGCATGGGAGCTTTGTAATGAACCGAGATGTGAAAGCGATAAAACAGGAGATACTCTTTATAAATGGGTCAAAGAGATGAGCGAATATATAAAGTCTATTGACGAGAACCACATGGTAACAGTAGGCGATGAAGGGTTCTTCAAGATGAATGATGGTGATAACTGGGCATACAATGGCTATTCAGGAGCAGATTGGCAGAGTAATTTATCACTTGATACTATCGACTATGGCACATTCCATTTGTATCCTGAACATTGGGGTGATCAGTTTGCTAACGAAGTAAAGGATGGCAGTAAATGGATAACAGACCACATTGATGCTGCTAACGAAATAGGAAAACCGGTTGTATTTGAGGAGTTCGGTATACAAAAATATGGTCAGCTTAATCGAGATTATATATATGAAACATGGACTAATGTTGCAGTTGAAAATAACATTGATGGTACAATGTTTTGGTTATTAACATCTATTGACACAGGAGATAGTGCAGATGCAAATGGCATGTATCCTGACTTTGACGGCTTTAGAATAATGAATGATGACTCAAGGACTACCGAAATATTGAAGAACCATGCAGCATTAATAAAGGGCGAGGAGATAAAACTGGATTCTCATGTGTATATTATAAGCCCGACAGACCATGAAGAGGTCTCAGGAGTATATGCTATAAAAGCTAAATCTGTTGAAAACGACGCAGAGCTGGAAAGCTATACGCTAACTATTGAAAGTGTTGATGAAATCTTTGATGTGCCAAGTTCAGGAACATTGGTGCTGGACACTGCATTGTATCCACAACTTTCAGGAGAAGTAGTATTCACTATGGAAGCAGTATACTCGGATGGTTCAACATCAATAGATGAAATTGTTGCAGTTGTAAATAATAGAGAAATGGTCGAAATTCCACATATGCTATTTGCATTTGACACAGAGCTTGATGGTTTCAAAGACAAGGGGACATATCAGGCGGGGTATGGTGCAGAGGGTATAGC
>JADGDJ010000103.1 GCA_016744925.1 Spirochaetaceae bacterium | reverse complement strand
GATAAAAAAGACCAGATTTTTCCCATAAGTTACTCCCAAAGATATAAAAAAATACAGGCCAAGCAGGATTCGAACCTGCAACATCCGGTTTTGGAGACCGGCGCTCTGCCAGTTGGAGCTATTGGCCTGTATGTTAATTACTATTTAATTTTCGTTTCTTTGTGAACTGTACTGGATTTACACCATTTACAGTATTTTTTCAGCTCAAGTTTTCCCTGAACATTTCTTCTATTTTTCTGTGAAGTGTAATTCTTTCTTTTACAGTCAGAACACTGCAGCGCTATCAGCTCTACGCCACCTTTTTTCTTAGCCATAATTTCTCCTATGTACGCCGGAATAAAGAACATTCCAAGCCTATTGAAAACGTAGAGCCTCCGACCGGATTCGAACCGGTGACCTCATCCTTACCATGGATGCGCTCTACCGACTGAGCTACAGAGGCTAGCTTCAACGCTCAGGTAGATTAGCAAATCACATTTTCTTTGTCAACAGATATTACAGAAAATAGAAATTAAAAGCTTATATTTAATTTCGCCAGTCTGCCGAGAAAGTTTTTCGCTTCTTCAGATGCAATTTTATACTGCTGATATGCCTCATTGTAGATCTTACATTCTTTTTCTACCGGATAAAATATTTTTTTTACCCTCACCAGAGAATCGGACGCTTCGACAAAACTATTATAGCGGCCAAGAGATGCGGCTGCAAGGCAGGCACCCCCGAGAAGTTCAGCATCCTCTACCTCAGGAACTAATATGGGACGACCTGTGATATTGGCTTTTATCTGATTCCATATAACATTTTTTCCTTGCCCTCCGGAAACACGAAGTTCCTCTATAGAACATGAATTTTCCTCAAAAAGCTCTATGGCTCGACGAACAGCGAACCCAATGGATTCCATCACAGAACGTCCTAGTTCATCACGGCCTTGATAAGCCTCAAGCCCCACAACCATTCCATTGGAGAACTCCCATAACCCTCCATCCTTTAACCCGGGGAAAAACATCGGAGTCCCACTTCCTGACGGGACATTGTTAATAGCTGACAGAGTTTCATGATAGGTATAATTCTCCTGCCCCGTTATTCTCCGATACCACTCAAATAAACTTCCTGTAGAAGAGAGAATTCCCGAAACATTATACAAACCTTCAACGGCATGAGGTAACGTTCTCAGTCTTTTGTCGGGAACAGCAATTTTAGAGCAAAAATTAATCCCCTCTGAAGTACCTGCCCGATCACAAGTCCTTCCCGGTTTAATCACTCCTGTTCCGATAAGGGAAACCATAAAGTCAACACCTGCGCCAACTACGGGAATACCCTTTGACAACCCTGTAAGCCGGGCACCATTGGTGCTGACAGTGCCAATTTGATCTCCCATCCTTACCAATGGGGGGAATTTTTCACTGTCTAAATCATAAGAATTCAGATCATTATCATTCCATATATACTTACTGAACCCGCCATGAGCCGTAACGACAGAATTTTCACCGGTAAGAAGAAGGGTCATATAAGAAGATGTTGTGAGGAAAAATTTGGTTTTGTCATAGAGCGAGGGTTTGTTTTCCCTGAACCACTGAACCTTGGGAAGATAAAAGGAACTGGTCCCCTCTACAAAGATATTCTCCCGCCCCATCCACATGAGAGGTTCATAGAGAATCCGCCCATCTTTATCAACAGGAATAACCGTAGGCCCATTACCACTGATAACAACAGCGGATATGTCTTTCCGCAATAATATGGACACGATCTCGATAAAGCCGGACTTCCAGCTACCGGCATAACCCTCTCCCGGATAGGAATTATCTACTGGCTGAAGATGTACTTTATGATAGGCAAAAGCATAACCCTCAGGAGAGATAATTGCCCCTTTTATCGATGATGTGCCAATATCGACAGCCAGTATCAAATCAATTCCTTCCGCTGGCAAGCATGCGTTGAATCATTTTATTATTATCGAGCAGCGGAGAGAGAGATCTATTGTGATGAAGTCTCGAAATAACCCTCGCAAAGAGGTTGGAAACATTAGCATTGAGATACCAGGATCTTTTTTGCAATTCTTCAGGTGCCGCCACAGCATTTGTACCTATTATATAATCGAACAAACCTTCTTTGTAAGCACTGTCAAAATGCTCAATGGCATTCCCTGTAAATAGAGGGAGGGAAATAGCACAGACAATCTTATTGGCTCCCAGATCTTTTATAAGCCTCATGGCCTTTATAAGAGTACCACCTGTCCCCAGCATGTCATCTGCTATAAATACAGTTTTCCCCTTAACGTCTCCCAGCAATCTTGCGGAAATGATATTGGAATCGTTAGCACTGGTGGTCACTTTTGAATAATCCCTCTCCTTATATAATAAAGCGAGGGGTTTCTGTAGTGAATTGGCAAAATACTTGTTTCTGTCAATAGCCCCCGTATCGGGAGAAACGACAACAAGATCTTCTGCGGAAAGATTAAAATGAGCATTCAGCTTTCGCAGTATTTGATAAGAGGCATGCATGTTTTCAAGATGCAGCCTGTCAAAAGTATGTTCGATTTCCTTGGAGTGAAGATCAAGGGTTATTATCCGATGCACTCCCATATTCTCGAATATCCTACCAAGGCTGGACGCTGTAAGGCCTTCGCGGCCCTTTTTTTTATGCTGTCTCGCATAGGGATAGGCGGGCATAACAAGAGTGACTCTTCTCGCTCCACACTGAATAGCCGCATCTATAGTCACGAATAGATTAAAGATGTGGTCATTGACTGATAAAATATGTCCTTTTTCGGCACCGGAAAAAGGCAATACAGCCCTATTTTCCACATCCTGAATAATAAACACATCCTTACCGCGAACTGAATTCAATATTTCAGTTTTAAATTCACCATTGGCGAATTTTGTAAATTTGCACGGGACTTTGAAAGAGGGAATCCTGTAGGATTTTCCATCTCCGATCGTTTTTACCCTATGACTATTTAAGTCATTTGACAGGTTCAGCTCTTTTACCGCAATCTCTTTATCCAGGCCGTAAAGTTTAGCTATTCCATAGGCTTTTTTATCAAATCTTCTGGAATAGATAGTCTTCAGATGGGCTATAATAGAGTCGGCAAACTTATCACCTCCGGGGCAAGCAATAATCCCCAGAGTCGTTGGCTTTGAGAAGCTCATTTGTCTCCCTTTCAAAATATATATATTTGCCTTAAGAGTATCATAGCGGATAAATTGAGGTCAATGACGCACAGATAAGTGAAGTATTATTGTTTGTAAAATTATGATGTAGCCGCCCTTCACCCTGACAACTTGTTCCGAGGCTCTTTATTTGCTACACTCACCTTTAAAATTGTTATATTATGTATATAAGGAAGAAATAGTGATTATTAAAACAAAAAAATTAAAAATTATGAGCTCAGCTCTACTAATATTGATGATATTATCTATAGCAGGGTGCAGCAAAGAGGAAATATCTGAAAAGGACAAGCCCTTTTCCATCGCCGTTTTTGTACCGGGAGTTCTTGCGGGAAGCCCGACATATGAAATGATGGATCAAGGGGTTCGTAAAGCGGCTGTCCGTAATGGAGCCTCCGTAAAGACAATTGAAGGCGGTTTTAATCAGGCTCAATGGGCTGAACAAGTAACAGCATTGGCTGCGGAAAAAAGCTATGACCTTATTGTGACTTCCAACCCGTCAATGCCCGAATTGTGCAGAGAAATACAAAAATATTATCCCGAACAGGATTTTATCAACCTGGAGGGAAGCGGCATCAAAGATGATCAGGTGTCCACCTTTTTCTTCAACCACAAAGAACTTGCATTCCTTCTGGGCAACTTCGCAGGATTTCTCGCTGAGAGCTACAAGGGTGATGAAAACAAACCTATGAAAGTCGGATTAATTGCGGGACAGGAATATCCGGAAATGAACAATTACATCAAGCCCGGTTTCGAAATGGGTTTTAAAAACGTCAACAGCGATATTGAATTGGATTTCAGAATTATCGGAAACTGGTACGATGCATCAAAAGCTTCTGAGCTTGCTTCAGATATGTATGCCAATGGTGCGGATATAATTTTGACAATTGCAGGTGGTGCAAATCAGGGAGTTCTTACTGCGGCAAAGAATGCCCAGAAATATGTCTTATGGTACGATTCGAACGGCTATGCTATTGAACAGGGTGTTGTCGTAGGCTCGGGTGTTATCCGCGAGGATAAAGCTGCTGAAGAAATGGTTAGCAAAGCTATTGAGGGTACTCTTAAAAGGGGAACTTCTATATCTGCAGGTGTTTCTGAAGGATATGTCGATTTTATAGACGATGATCCCAACTACATGAAATTTGTCCCGATAACAGTTAGAGAAAAGATGGATAAACTGCTCGACCAAATGAGAACCGGTAAAATAAAACTTCCCGTAGATAACTAAGGATAAAAAACTGGCCGCTTCCCCCAGCTTGAAAATATCAGGCATAAACAAATACTACAAAGAAACAGGAGTACACGCCTGTAACGAAGTGTACCTCTCAACAGAACCAGGGAATATATTAGCCCTGGTAGGGGAAAACGGTGCTGGAAAATCCACATTGATGAATATTTTATGCGGTTCTGTGTCTGCTGATAGTGGCCGGATTTCAGTAAACGACCGCAATGTCAAATCAGGTAGCCCCGAAAGCTCTTCCCTGGCGGGTATCGGGATGATTCACCAGCATCCGGAAGGTGCCGGTCCCCTCTCGGTTCTTGAAAATATAGTTTTAGGATATGAACCCCGTAGATTCAAAATATTTACTTTTTTGAAAAAAGCAGAACTGGAGATTTTGTCTATCCAGAAAGACTTCAGATTGTATCTGGATCTTCACAAAAACTGCTCGGAATTAAATTCCGCACAAGTTCAGAGAATGGAGCTTCTTCACCTTCTCTACAGAAAAAAAGATATCCTGATTTTTGATGAACCAACTGCCAGCCTTTCGGATAATCAGATAGAAGAATTGATAACTATTATCTCAAGGTTGAAAAATGAGGGGAAAACAATCCTTTTCATCTCCCATAAACTAAACGAAGTTTTCCGAATTGCCGACGAGATTGCTGTAATGAGAAAAGGAAAATTAATTTTACAAAAACCGATCCACAAGTTGACTCCGGCAATAACTGCACAGGAAATGATTGGACGCGCTGAAGATGTGAACTACCCGAAAAGAAACCATGACAGAGACCTGAGGAAAGCCCCCATTATCTATTCCATAGAAAATCTTTCATACAGAAAGTCGGACAGCGAGTTTCTCTCCAATATCAATCTTCACATCCATCAGGGGGAAATTCTCGGCATTGCGGGTATCCGGGAAAACGGTCTGGAGATTTTAGAAAATATAATTTCCGGTATGACTCATCCTCAGAAGGGAAAACTAATCTTCAACGACATGGATGTGAGCGGTGAATCACCTGCAGGGCTGAGAATCCGGGGAATCTCCTATGTTCCTGCTGATCGACTCAACAGAGGAGTCAGTGCAGATTCTACAATTGCGGATAATCTCATTCTTCTCAATTATAAAAGGATGCACAAAATGGGAATTCTCGCTCCGGCATCTATAAACAAGTGGGCAGAGACCATGCAGAACACTTACAATATTGATGGACTACCGCAACAGCAGATAAAACATCTCTCAGGTGGCAATATCCAGAAAGTGATCCTCTCGAGGGAACTGAGAGAAAATCCAGACCTTATTATTATCTGCGAACCCAGCTGGGGTCTTGATTTCAGCAGTAGAAACCAGTTGCATATAGAGCTTGATCAGACA
Source organism: Spirochaetaceae bacterium (assembly GCA_016744925.1). GTDB lineage: Bacteria > Spirochaetota > Spirochaetia > DSM-2461 > DSM-2461 > Spirochaeta_F. The sequence goes on along the minus strand of JADGDJ010000103.1, from coordinate 9,878 downwards.
GCAAAGAGAGGAACAGCGATTCTATTAATTTCCTCTGATATTGATGAAATTCTCGCTCTTTCCGACAGGATTTCTGTGTTATACGATGGAAAAATCAATATTACCGAAGCAAAAAGTGAAATGAACAGAAAATCCATCGGTGAATATATGCTGGGGATCAGGAGCGAAAGATGAAACGGACAAACAGGCTATTCGGCCATATGGCCGGGACCATAATAACCTTAGTAGCTGTTCTGATTATATCTATAATTTTCCTATTGCTTTTTAGTTCTGATAAATCTGAATCCATTTACTATTTTTTTGCAGGACCATTCTTAAACAGTCTATCCATAGGGAACATGCTCAGTTCATTTACCCTACTCGTCTTCTCAGGCCTGGCTATTACAGTAGCGTTCAAAGCCGATGTATTCAACCTTGGCGGCGAAGGGCAGATCTACTCCGGGGCCATTGCCGCCACTGCCGTCCTGGTATATCTGCCGGGACTTAACAGTTTCAGTGGTTTTATATTGGCTTCACTTGCTGCAGCAGCTGCAGGAGGGATGATGGCCGGGATTTCCGGTGTCTTGAAGAATCGTTGGAATGTGGACGAATTAATCTCTTCTTTCCTCCTCTCCAATGCCGTTATCCATATTATAGATTACCTGATTACGGGCCCCTTATGGGATAAAGAAAGTTATCTGTTAACAACTAGAACTATCGATATCCGTTTCCAATTATTATCTTTTCTAAGGCCTTCTAATCTCAATTCCTCCATATTCGGTGCCCTTATCGCCGTAGGTTTGATCACATTTATCTTCTTTTTTACTAAACAGGGATATGAACTGAGGATTTGCGGCATGAATAGAGAATTTGCACATTATGGTGGACTCAACACAGCATTTTATGTAACAGCACCACTGGTATTAAGTGGTGCACTGCTCGGTTTAGCTGGATCATCAGCTGTAATGGGTATACATCATGCGACAATTAAGGGTTTCTATAGCGGTATAGGCTGGAACGGCATTGCCGTAGCCCTTATTGCCGGAACCAATCCTCTTGCGGTGATTCCCTCTGCCTTTATATTCGCCTATCTGAACCAGGCTTCAGAAACAGCCATGCTGAAAGCTGATTTTCCCTTTGAACTGGGTAGTCTGATTCAAGCAATAGTATTTCTTCTCATTTCATCAAAAATCATCAGTGATAAAGCAAATGGAATATTTGCGCTTTTCCCCAAAAAGAAAGGAGGGATTGTTGATTAGCAAAACAATAATCTTTATGGTACCTCTCCTCATCGCCGCACTGGGAGGTTTATTCACAGAGTTAGCAGGAGTTCTGAATATTGCTCTGGAAGGAATGATTCTGAGTGGAGCTTATGCCGCAGTGATAGCAACAGAACTCAGCGGCAGCTTAACAGTGGGAATCATAGCGGGAATGTCAGCATCTATGCTAATCGCCCTGCTTTTCGCTTTTACTTCTCTGCATCTCAAAGGGAATATATTTGTTACCGGCCTGGCCATCAATCTGCTTGTCCCCTCTTTAACAGCCATGTTCTCTAAAAGCCTTTTCGGAACGAGAGGAGTTATACGTCTCGAGGAAACTCTTGGAATTCACAATGCGCTCTTCTCCCTGCTTCTCCTTCTGTCATTTACCCTTTTGGCTGTCATTGTCCTAAAATACACGGCTTTTGGACTTCACGTTAAAGCAGCAGGAATCAATTCCGCTTTTCTGGCATCGAGAGCTATAAAACCTATAAAAGTGCAGACTATTGCAATAGTTATATCCGGAGCTGCCTGCGGGCTTGCAGGAGCTCTTATTTCACTCCGCCTGGGTGTATATATACCGGGAATCTCTGCAGGAAAAGGGTGGATAGCTCTGGTAGCCATATACCTGGGGAACAAGAAGCCCGTCCCCATCCTCATAGCTTGTTTTCTCTTTGCTTTAGCTGAAACATTCTCCGATACAGCTCAGGGACTGATTGAAATACCCGCTACTGTGATATTGAGTTTCCCCTATTTTATTACCATATTGGGATTAGTCCTTTATTCCATCTTCCGAAAAAAATAAGATAACAAAGAATTCCGTATTTTTCTTGCGCCATATTTATTTATACAGTACTTTTAACAGTATCATAAATTGAAAGTCGTATTATGGAGTGTACATATGAAAAGAATACTGGCAATAAATCCCGGTTCAACAAGTTCAAAAATCGGATATTTTGAAGGGACGGATTGTGTATCATCTATCACAATCCGTCATAATCAGGAGGAAATAGCCCGTTTCGACTCCCTGATAGATCAGTACCCCATGAGAAAAGAAGCCATCACTGACTGGATGAAAGAACAGAACATTAAAATTCATGACCTCGACGGCGTAGTGGGCAGAGGAGGATTACTCAAACCGACTCATGGTGGAACTTTTAAGGTTAATCAAAATATTATCTCAGACCTGAAAAGCTGCAAATACGGGGTACACGCTTCCAATCTGGGAGCTCTTATTGCGCAGGAGATCGCTGATCTCGCGGGCGTGGATGCTTTTATTGTAGATCCTGTAACTACCGATGAATTAAGTCCCCTCGCCAGATATTCTGGACATCCGGACATAAAAAGAGTCAGTGTATTTCATGCTTTGAATCAAAAAGCCTCAGCCAGGACTGTTTGCGATAATCTGGGAAAAAAATATGAAGAGATCAATATGATCATTGCCCATCTCGGAGGAGGAGCCACGGTAGCCGCTCATGAGAGAGGACGAGCTGTCGATGTGAATCACGGGCTTGAAGAAGGACCTTTCACTCCCGAGAGATCGGGAAGCCTACCGGTTCTGGAAATTCTGAAAATGGCTTATTCGGGAGATTTCACTCTCGATGAAATGAAAAAGAAAATTGTCGGCCGCGGTGGAATGACAGCCTATATGGGAACTTCTGACATCCAAGCTGTTGTTAAAATGGCCGAAGATGGCGATAAAAAAGCCAAAGAGATTCTCGAGGCGATGGTGTATCAGATATGTAAAGAGATCGGAGCCTGTGCCACTGTCCTTAAAGGATCGGTAGATGCCATAGTCATCACAGGAGGCGTCGCCTACAACAGCTTTATAACTGATAGAATTGAGGACAGAGTTTCATTTATCGCTCCTCTTCACATATTACCCGGCGAGAATGAACTACTCTCGATGACAAGTGGCGTTCTAAGAGTTTTAGAAGGCAAAGAAGAAGCGGGCATATACTGATCTTTGTGTAAGAAATAAGGCTGCAATTGCGGCCTTTTTAACACGATCCAAACAATTCCCTAACACAATTCTAACAATACTCGAGCGATAATTTCAGCAAATCTTAATAATTTAAAATAAATAATCATTTACTTTTTCCCAATAAATTGATAAAAGAGTTTTATAGTTTGCATAAATTTTTGCTATACAAAAAATCAATCTAAAACATACTTGATAATTATTTTATATAAGAAAATTGCTGATACTTAGGAGTAAAAATGGGTATTATTATCACAATAATGGAAATAGTTGGTTCACTAGGGCTATTTCTCTACGGAATGAAGGTTATGAGTGATGGAATACAGAAAGCCGCCGGAGAGAAACTTCAGAGTATATTAAACCATATAACTTCAAACCGATTTGTGGCTGTATTTACAGGTTTTGCCATCACGGCAATTATACAGTCCTCTTCTGCAACTACAGTTATGGTCGTAAGCTTTGTCAATGCGGGATTACTGACTCTGACTCAGTCAATTGGTGTTATCATGGGTGCCAATATAGGTACGACTATTACAGGATGGATTGTTTCCATTTTGGGGTTCAAATTTAAAATCGCCGCTCTCGCACTGCCTATTATAGGTGTAGGCCTGCCATTATTCTTTTCTCAGAAGAAAAACAGAAAAAACTGGGGAGAGTTTATGATCGGTTTCGGTCTTCTCTTTATCGGCCTCGGTTATTTGAAAAAATCTGTCCCCTCGGACAACCAGACCTTAATAGATTTTATCGCACCTTACACTGACCTGGGATTTGGATCTGTTGCCCTTTTCGTAGTATTCGGAGCCATAATAACGATAATAGTGCACTCATCCAGTGCCTCAATGGCCATTGTTTTGACTATGGCTGCCTCGGGACTAGTGGGGCTAGATGTCGCCGCAGCCATGATAATGGGTAGTAACATAGGAACGACCATTGATGCCTACCTCGCATCAATTGGAGCGACAGTCAATGCGAAAAGAGCCGCAAGAGTTCACCTTATGTTCAATATTTTAGGTGTAGTCGTCATATTGCTTATATTTAAACCGTTTATGACTCTTATTCGAACCATTGTCCCCGGAGATGAGATAACAACAACTCTGGCCATGTTCCACACTATATTCAACATAACCAACACCCTTGTATTCATTGGATTTGTACCACAGATTGCAAAACTGGTTGTAAAAATGGTACCTGACAGAGCCACTGATGAAGATCCCAATGTCTATAAGCTGGAATATATCAGATCAACAATTCAGGATACTCCTGAACTGAACCTGGTTAAAGCGCAGAAGGAGATCGTGCATATGACTCAACTCGTTGAAGATATGTTCAAAACGTATCTAAACGTCTTCCAGAATCCTGATAAAAAAATGGGTGATGAAGTCGAGAAATTGAGAGATATGGAAGATTATTCCGATCAGATGCAGGAAGAGATTACATCATTCCTCATGGAGTGTTCAAAAGACAATCTCAATGAAGACGGTCGAATCAATGCCACAAATATGATCAGAATCGTTTCTGAGCTCGAGAGTATCGGTGACAGTTGTTTTAGTTTGATTATGCTTTCGGAGAAAAAATACAATAAAGACATTCCCCTTCATGCTAATGCTATAAATGAGATTATGTCTTATACAAAACTGGTCGATGAGTTTATCCTCTTTATTAAAAACCATATTAATGAACACCTGTCTCAGAAGAATTTCGACAAGGCTCATGAACTGGAAGATAAAATTGACGATTATAGAAACAAGCTGAGAAAGGAAGCGAGAAATCAGATATCTGAAGGTGCTGATGTTAAAGGTGAACTTCTCTATATAGATATCGTTCGTCATATCGAAAGAATCGGAGACTACTGTCTCAATATCGCACAGACATTGAGAAAATTCGCTTAAGATAAGTTTAAAAGAATAATAAGCTGTCCTGATCAATAAACAGGACAGCTTTTTTATTCCCAAGCCATAATACCTCGTAGCTTGCTGTGGGATTCTTCATTTCAAAATTGAAATATTCAGATAGGCGTAATATACTTAATTTCGGAGGATTATGTGCTGGAAGAAGTTGAAAATGTGAGACAGTTCCCCCTGGAGGGATTCCGACGCTGGTTTATGGATAAAGACATGGATCTGATTCTCTGGTATGAAAATGAAATCAATATCATGATTGGTTTTCAAGTGTCCTACGATAAAAGATCGGTGCAGAGAACCATCACCTGGAAATCTTCTAAGCAGGCACGTTCCGGTAGTTCCCTCACCTGCGACGGTCCCTACAATAAAAAGAGAGTTATCAGATTACTGGAAGAGAAAGGTTCAGAAATGGATCGCGATATTCTGAACTTTATTCTTCATCAGCTAAGAGATCAGATATAGGGAATATAAATAAACAAAGCAAGTATGACCGAGAGAATTGCTGACATAAGCACGGCTCCGGCACTAATATCGAGTAGCTTTTCCGCCAGTTCGTGATATTCATCGGTAAACATCTTAACGAGATATTCAATCGAAGTATTGAAAAGCTCAGCGATAAGAACAATTCCGATAGAAATAGATATGACAATCCATTCAAATTGCCCGAAATCGAGATATAAGCCCGATGCCATCACGGGAAGAATAAAAATGAAGTGGATTTTAAAGCTGTTATCTGTCGTAATGGCTATTTTCAATCCCCGAAATGCGTAGCTGAACTTCTTAAAGATGCGGTTTATCATATTCATAATTTTATTTTACTATAATAATGTGTATTTTTTTAGGAAATATATATATTAATACATATGAAACAAATAATTCGCACTGCTATAATCTTTTTAATTGGACTAATAACCGCTTCAATCGCCGCTTATTTCTATTTTAGTTTTACCACAGATGGCAAAGATATCCGTCAACTCGATCCCGTCAGTCTCAGTGGAAAAGAAGAAGCCTTTATCACAGCTATATCCGGTGAAGTCTATATTCTCAGAGACGAATCAATTATCAGCGCTGAAATCGGCGAGGCCCTCTATGCGGGTGATATAATCAAAGTTGTAGATGATTCATTCTGTCAGGTTCAGTTTTCCGATATCGCGGCAGCAAAAATAAGAAGCAACACTGTCATTAAAATAAAAAATATATTCAACCTCGATAAAACTCCCGATATCAAAACAGAAATACTTACAGGCTCCATGCTCTACCGGGTTAATAAACTCAGTGAAGGTGAAAAACTTGAAGTTAAATCAGCTGACAGAATTTTTTCTGTCAGAGGAACCACTTTCCTTGTAGACCGCAATAGTGATGGTACCTACCTCATTGTCGATGAAGGTCTAATAGCTGTCTCCAAGGAGGATGAAACAGTTGAATCCCGATCCACTGCCGGAGGAGAAGAGCTTTATATCGCTACAGGTTCAGAAACAGAAACTCTGTCGGAGATTTCCGCTTCAAATAAACGGATCATGGAAGAAACCGGAAATATTAATATTTTTAGTTTAGATACACAGAACACTGCCCTGATTCAAACAGCCCTGGTAACTGTGCCCTCAGATGCCCAGATCTATGTAAACGGTATCCTCTCCGGTAAGGGCTCCTATTCGGGTCTCTTCCCCAAAGAAGAGGAATTGACATTTCTCGTGAGAAAACGGGGTTATGAGGATAAAGTGTTATCAGTCAAAGCCATTACTGATCTGGAATACACCATCTATCTCGATCCTGAAGAAACGACAGAAAACAGTCTTAACAGAGAGCGAATTAAGAACACCGAAGAGAATAACCTCGACAGATTACGACGAGAGCTGGAGTCCCGCACAGAGAGACTGGAAGAAGTGGAAAGATTGATAAGGGAATTAAAAGAGAAAAACAGCCAACTCGAATCTGACAGCAGCTCTTGGGAAAACCGGATCAGAAAAATGACCAGTCAAATACAGGAGCTGGAACAGGTAAAAACCGATCTCACATCAGAAATTGATGAATTGTCAAGAAAACTGGGAGAAAGTACATCAAGAGAAGACAAACTGAGAGAGCTGATCAAACAGATACAGGACCTCTCAGTTTCAGATGATGAATAATCTCTATCTATAATCGACAGGCAGAATGATTTTGATATCTCTGCCCGTCAGTTCTTTAACGGCACTGTTCTGAGCAGTGCTTATTATTTCTATTTTTTCTTTCAACACGCTCAGGGATTGTCGACACAAGTCAAAACGGGGATTACCTGTCGATCCGCTATGGGTCCTGCTCTTGATCGCTTTGTAGGGATCTCTGTCACCAAGCTTATCCAGGTTCAACCCCACCTCTTTATAGGCTTCGCGGAAAGTGCTTCCCGAGGCAACCAACTCCAACGCAGCATCGGTGGCGTGAATATCTGAAGTAAATCCGTCTATGAGTTTATCCTTGTTGACCTGTAATTTACTCACAGTCAGCTCCATAACATTGAGGATAGTCAATGCCATGCGATTGCCTCTGATAAAGGGTTCCTTGGCCGCCTGAAAATCTCGATTGTATCCCGAAGGGAGTGAACGTATTATATTTTTAACCTCTGCCGAAGCTCCGGAGATTACTGCCGAAGCGGATCTGGTTAGCTCCAGTCCGTCGGGATTTTTCTTCTGAGGCATTATACTCGAACCGGTACAGAGTTCATCGGGCAGTTTGAAATATCCGAACTCCGGGAGTGAAAAGAGGATGAGATCCTGTGCCATCTTGCTTAAAGTCAAACCGATTTGATCGAGAGAGTCGAGTATGATTGACTCGAACTTACCCCTTGAATTGTTCACGTAGATAACATTGTTCTGAACTTTGGGAAATCCCATCAATTCTGCAGTCATCTCCCTGTTGAGAGGTAGCGGAACACCATAACCGGCAGCGGCACCGAGTGGATTCTGATTGATGATTTCCAATGTGTTGAAAACCATCTTCAGGTCATCGGCCAGCTCTTCGGCGAAAGCTCCCGCCCACAAGCCTACAGAAGAAGGCATGGCAGTCTGCATATGAGTTCTACCGGGCATGGGAATATCTTTGTATTTTTCAGCAAATGTGAGCAGTGTTTCTGTAAGAACCATTCCGGCACTGAGAATTTCCAGAAGCATGGATCGCGAAAAAATTCGAACGCAGGTCACAACCTGATCATTGCGGCTCCGTCCTGTATGAATTCTCTTTCCCGCATCACCACACAGCTCAGACAGTCTATTTTCTATGGCCGTATGGCCATCTTCATCGGATAATTTGATGAGAAATTTTCCTTCCGAATGATCATCAATAATCTGAAGAAGTCCCTTTTTGAGTTTGTTGTAATCAGTATCAGTTAAAATATCTATGGAATTGAGCATACGGGCATGAGCCATGGAAGCGATGCAGTCTGAAGGGATAAGGTTCATATCCAGTCGATAATCTCTCCCTACTGTGAATTCTTCAATCAATTTGTCGGTGGAATAATCCTTCTCCCAGAGCTTTGCCATTATGTACCTCGAATATATAAATTTCAAAAAAAAAGAGGCTGTCACTTCGAAAAGCAACGCCTCTTATATAATTAAACAAATGGAGGATTTATTCAACGTTCATAATAGATTTCATAGCGTCTTTGAAACCGTCTTTGGGTAATGCTCCGGCAGCCATCTGCGGCTGGCCGTCTTTAGGTACGAAAAGAATTGAGGGAATACTCTGAATAGCAAAAGCCTGAGCCAATTCCTGCTGCTCTTCCGTGTTCACTTTATACACATTCATTTTCCCTTCATATTCACTGGAAAGCTCTTCCAATACGGGAGCTACCATCTTACAGGGTCCACACCAGTCGGCATAAAAGTCTATAATACAGGGAAGTTCTCCCTCAAATTTCCATTCTTTATTTTCAGCAAAGTTAAATACCTTTTCTTTGAAAGTATCTACTGTCAGATGTTCAGCCATAACATCACCTCTCTTATATTTTGATAAATAGAATATATATATATTTTCATATATAGTCAAGAATTTTATGCTTTATTCTGATTTATTTGAAAATCATATAACTGACAATATAATTAAGATAATGAATAAATTGCATCAAAGCCACGAAAAACTGGAAAAGTTGTTCAACCAATGTCCCCAACTGGAAATTGATAATTCAGACAAGATTGTAATTTTCAGCGATTTCCATCTGGGAGGACGCAAGACCCGAGATGATTTTCTACCCAATTCGAAGATGTTTTCCCACATCCTTCAAAATTATTATTATACAAATAATTTTAAACTGATACTCAATGGTGATATTGAAGAACTGCAGCGGGTCTCTTTAGCGACAATTTATAAAAAATGGCACGATTTGTACGACCAGTTCAGTTTATTTCGCAAGCGGGGAGATCTCTATAAAATTGTGGGGAATCACGACTGGGAATTAATGCTTCTAAAAAATACAATCGATTTCAAACCCGAAGACATCAATTTCGATATTATCCCGGGACTGAGACTGAAATATAAAGACAATTCTATTTTTGTACTCCACGGTCATCAGGCTTCAAGTTATAACGGGTTTAAAATTAAAGCTCATTATGGCGGACCAGCTTCTCCTGCTGAAGTACAAAAAATAGAAGACTATATACAAGATGATACCGTAGGAACCTCAACTTCCTACCAAGAATACAAGTCGTCTGGTCAAATAGAACTTATTGATATGGAAGGCCTCTACTACGATCGAGTGGTAGAAAACTTCGACATGGATAAACTTCAAAA
>JADGDJ010000102.1:511-15649 GCA_016744925.1 Spirochaetaceae bacterium | reverse complement strand
CTCCTGTATACTCCGATAGAGATTCATCAAATCTCGGTGACTTTATTGAAGATCAGGGACACAAACTTCCCGAAGAGCAGATTATAGATAAATCACTTGTCGATGATATCAATAATATTCTTTTAACTCTTACAGAAAAAGAGGCTGAAATCCTTCAGTATCGTTTTGGTTTAAATCATGAAAAACCACTATCGCTCAAACAGATCGGTGATAAATACAATCTGACTAAAGAGAGAATCCGCCAGATTGAAAAGAAAGCGATTTCCAGACTGCAACACCCTTCCAGAAAACAATACTTGGAAGCGTATGTAGCCTGATTCATATTGTTTGTGCATAGAGCAGCCGTATATCTTTATTCTTTATCCAGTAAAGATATACGGCTGTTCTTTTTTTATAATCTCTTTTATGAAATGAGACGGGAAAAATAGCCCTGTCTATTGACAGCAATTTTCATAGCCTTTATGATTTTTAAGGATGCGGTAAACCGCAATTATCATAGCCTGGATCTTCGAGCTAATCTTCGATGAATTACGGCTTCCGAAAACAATTATAAGGATGAAATCTGACTATGAATGAAAACAAGCTAGTCTATTATTTCGGTAAAAATGCAACCGAAGGTGATGCATCTATGAAAAACCTCCTCGGGGGAAAAGGTGCTAACCTCTGTGAAATGACCAACCTGGGCATACCTGTCCCTGCAGGATTCACTCTCGCAACAACCGTGTGTAAAAGTTATTATGAAAATAATCGAACTTACTCAGATGATATTTTGAAACAGGTTGATGAAAACCTTGCAAAACTAGAAAAAGAGATGGGGAAAAAATTGGGTGATGCCAATGATCCTCTGCTCGTGTCGATCCGTTCTGGTGCTGCAGTTTCCATGCCCGGTATGATGGATACTGTTCTCAACCTCGGTTTAACTACTGCTGCTGTAGAAGGTATTGCAAAGAATACTGGGAATCCACGTTTCGCATGGGATTCGTACAGACGATTTATCCAGATGTACGGTGATGTTGTGAGCGGTTGTGAGCACCATGACTTCGAAGTGGCTCTAGGATCTGTTAAAACAGAAAAAGGTGTTGAGTTTGATACAGATCTTGATGCTGAAGATCTGAAGGAAGTAGTTCAGAGATATCTTGCTGTATATAAAAAAACTACAGGGGAAGAATTTCCTCAGGATCCTAAAAAACAGCTTTGGGCTGCAATCGATGCCGTATTTGGTTCATGGAACAACGAAAGAGCTATTAAATATAGAGAAATTAACAAAATCGGTGAATTGATCGGTACCGCTGTTAATGTCCAGTCTATGGTATATGGTAACTACGGAGAAACTTCCGGAACAGGTGTATGTTTCTCAAGAGACCCTTCCACCGGAGAAAACTATTTTTATGGTGAGTACCTGATGAATGCCCAGGGAGAAGATGTTGTAGCCGGTATTAGAACTCCTCTAAAACTCTCTGCTCTTGAAAAACAGAATCCCGCCATCTACAAAGAACTCGTAGACATTAAAGATAAACTCGAAGGTCACTATAAAGACATGCAGGATCTTGAGTTCACTATTCAGGAAGGAATTCTTTACCTTCTCCAGACAAGAAATGGAAAAAGAACAGGTAACGCTGCTGTAAATATAGCAGTCGATCTTGTAAATGAAGGAATGAGAACCAAAGAGGAAGCTCTTATGATGGTCTCTCCTGATCAGCTCGATCAGCTCCTTCACCCGATGATTGACCCTGCACACGAAAAAAGTCTTGTTTCTATTGCAAAAGGTCTCAACGCATCACCTGGTGCGGCAGCGGGAACTATTGTTTTCACAGCTGAAGCAGCAGAAATAGCCAAAGCAAAAGGTGCAAAAGTCATTCTTGTTAGAAAGGAAACTTCACCTGAAGACATTGGTGGTATGAATGCTGCTGAAGGTATTCTTACAGCTACCGGTGGTATGACTTCTCATGCGGCGGTAGTTGCAAGAGGTATGGGTCGCCCCTGTGTTGCCGGTTGTAAAGCAGTAGTTATCTCTATTGCTGATAAAACTGCAACAATTGACGGTAAAGTGTACAAAGAGGGTGATTCACTCACAATCAACGGTACTGACGGAAATGTATTTGAAGGTACGGCTAAACTTATAGTTCCTGAGCTTTCCGGTAACCTCAATATTTTCCTCAGTTGGGCAGATGAAGTTCGATCCGGAGCAAAAAGAGCAGGAATCAAAGACGGTTTCGGTGTAAGAACCAATGCCGACCTTCCTGAAGATGCCAGAAAGGCCAGAGAGTTTGGTGCTGAAGGTATTGGACTTTGTCGAACAGAGCACATGTTCTTCGAAGGTGAAAAACTGGAAGCATTCAGAGTTATGATCGTTTCTGATACAGTGGAAGAGAGAAAAAAGGCTCTTAAACCTATTCTTAAACTTCAGATTGAAGACTTTGAAGGTATTTTTGAGGCAATGGACGGGCTTCCTGTAACTGTACGTCTTCTCGATCCTCCACTACATGAGTTTGTACCTCACACAGATGCTGAAATTAATGCTCTTGCTAATAAAATGGGTATGGATGCTAAAGCACTGAAAATAAGACTGGAAGGTCTTTCAGAACAGAACCCTATGCTTGGTCACAGAGGTTGTCGTCTTGGTGTTACTTATCCTGAAATCTATGATATGCAGGTTGAAGCCATTATGACTGCCGCTGCAACAATGACTAAAAAAGGAATAAAAGTTTTTCCTGAAATTATGATTCCTCTAGTTGGTATTGTCAGTGAGCTTAAAATGCTCAGAGAAAATGCTCAGGTAGTAATCGACACTGTATTGAAAAATACCGGTGCATCTGTTGAATATATGATCGGGACAATGATCGAGATTCCAAGAGCGGCTCTTACTGCTAACGAAGTTGCTGAATATGCAGACTTCTTCTCATTCGGTACAAATGACCTCACACAGATGACATTTGGTTATTCTCGAGACGATGTTGGTGGATTCGTTCCTGAATACATAAACAAAAAAGTTCTGAAAGATGATCCATTCCAGGTTCTCGATCAGGATGGTGTTGGACAGCTTGTAAACATGGGTGTTGCTAAAGGTCGTCAGACTAAAGCAGACTTGAAAACAAGTATCTGTGGTGAACACGGTGGTGAACCTTCATCAATTGAGTTCTGTTACAGAGCGGGATTGAATGTAGTATCATGTTCTCCTTACAGAGTACCAATAGCAAGACTCGCAGCAGCTCACGCTGTTATTATCAATAGATAATGAATACCCCGGAGCAAACTCCGGAGTATTATGGCTTGCGAATAAGCACTAAACTAATGTAATTTATGCCCTGTTCATCATTCGATGAATGGGGCTTTTTTTTAAAAAATCTTTCAAATCCATTTATATTCTCAGATAAATATTAAATATCGATTTAGAATTATTCTTTTTGTAACATTTCTCTTCCACATTACTATAAGTTCTCATTATATTATGTTTACTAGATACCTAAAGAATAGAAAGTTTTATTTAAAGGACAATTTAATGGCTAATAAAAATATAATCTTACTTGGCTCGGCAATACTTATATTGCTCATGGGGTGCAGTAAAGAAATAGAAGAGACATCTGTAACTAATAAAGAATTGGTGTTGACTCCAGTAACTATATTGGAAGTTCAAAGATCTGATTTTTTTGAATACGGAAAGTATTACGGCCGTGTCCAGGGCATACAGAGAGCCTCGATAATCAGCATGACAGGCGGTACGGTCGAGACAGTAAATGTAATAGAAGGATCTTTTGTTTCCAAAGGAGATTCTCTTGCACTGATATCTTCTGAAAAGGCTCGCATTACACTCGATTCTGCAGTTTTGAATGAAAAAATCAATCATGATAATTTCATAGCCCAGAGAAATTTTCTTAAAAGCGGTTCGAGCTCCCAGCTCAGTGTAGATAAGTCTCATCTGCAATGGCTCAATAGCGAAACTCAGTTACTCGATGCAGAGAAAGCCTATAATGGAGCTTATTCAATTACTCCGATCTCAGGTATTGTTGTTTCCAGGAATGTAGATAAAGATGATGAAGTTCTATCAGGCCACGAATCGTTTATTATTGAAGACCTTTCACAAATAGAGATTAAAATAGGCATTCCCGAAGCCGATATGAATGGTATTCAAGAAGGCAATGAGGCTCAGATCTCACTGGACTTATTCCCGAACCAATTCTGGAGGGGTGAGTTAACACGTTTTTCCAGAAAAAGTTCAGAGAGTAATTTGACATTCGCTGCAACGATAATTGTAGACAATACGGATGGAAAGATTCTCTCTGGAACAACAGCCAATGTACAATTGCTTAGAAACAGTTATATAAATCATATTGTTTTGCCAACAGACACCATAGTCAGAGCAGAAGATGGCAATTACGTGATGGTGCTTACAGGTGATACTGTGAATAAACGACTTATAGAATTAGGCCCATCGGATGTAGATCAAAGTGTAATCCTTTCCGGTTTAGATGCTGGTGAGATTATTGTCAGAGAGGGGCTTAGTTTAATAATAGATTCTCAGCATGTATCTGTAGTTGGTGAAGAGGTAAAAAATGATTCAATTTCTCGTAAATAAATTTATACCTGTTCTCTGCTTTGCCATATTAATAGTTATTGTTGGTGTTAATGCCTACAATACTCTACCGAGAGAATCAGAACCTGAAATAAAAGTTCCCTGGATAATGGTCAACACGGCTTACGCTGGAGTGGCTGCTAAAGATATTGAGTCACTGATCACCACAAAAATTGAAAATGAATTGAATGGACTCGACGGATTAGAACTCATATCATCCAGTACATATCAGAGTTATTCTTCAATCTGGCTTGAGTTTTCAGCTGATAAAACAGTAGAAGAAGCCCTCAGACTGGTTAAAGACGGAGTAGATAACGTACAAAGCGATCTTCCTGAAGATGCAAATGAACCCATAATCAAAGAAGTAACAATGTCGGACTGGGCTCCCATACTGACAATTGTATTATCACATCCAAAAGGTGTCGCAGTACTGGATAGTTTTTCTAAGGACTTGCAGGAAAGGTTAAATTCTATTGATGGTGTTCTCGATACAACAATGTCTGGTGACCAGACCTGGGAATTGGCTGTTGAACTTGATCCGGTAAAGCTTGAACACTATGGTTTATCCATAAATGATGTTCAATATGCAATCATGAGTGAACACACAACAATTCCCGGTGGAATTTTAAAAAATGACAAGAAAAACTATTCATTATCCGTTACCGGTGAAATTAAAGACCCTACAGAGTTTTCTGAAATTATTGTTCAATCTGAAGATATCAAAGTTAAATTAAACAATTTAGGCTCTGTATCTTTTAAGCCGGAAGATCCGTCTTCATTAGCCAGAATCAATGGAGAAGCCGCCATAACCCTTCAGGTCAAGAAAAAAGTCGGAGCCAATGTAATAGGTTTGATAGAAGATGCTAAGCTTATTATTGATCAAATGGAATTGGAAATTCCCAGTGGTGGAGAAATAACCATTACAAATGATTCATCCAATACGATTAATGATATGATTGCAGATCTTGAGAATAATATGTTCACAAGTATTATTCTCGTATTGCTTATCACATTTCTTTTTCTAGGTAAAACAAACTCAATATTTGTTTCCATTGCCATCCCATTTTCTATGCTGATCTCATTTTTTATTTTACAGATTTTGAATATTACGTTAAATCAAATGGTTTTATTCAGTCTGATTTTAGCATTGGGAATGCTCGTTGATAATGGGATAGTCATTGTTGAGAATATCTTTAGACATGCCGCTATGGGTAAAACGAGAAAAGTAGCTGCAATTGAAGGTACCAAAGAAGTTGCGGGAGCAATCATTGCATCAACAATGACCACATGCCTTGTATTCTTCCCCATTCTATTCATGCCGGGAGTCATGGGTGAATTCATGTCATTTATTCCTAAAACGGTTATCATCGTTCTATTGGCTTCTCTTGCTGTAGGTTTATCAATCACACCGGTGTTTTGTTCAAAATTTTTAACTATTTCAGACAAAGCACAGAAAAAAATGGTTGAAGGTAGCGGATTTTTCGGAAAATTACAGCATGGTTATTACAAAGTGCTGACCTTCTCCATTAAACGAGCTTTGCGATTTATCATTAGCTCTGTAATTATCTGCATAATTGGCATAGTCCTTTATTTTATGTTTGGTAAAGAACCGGTATTCTTTCCGGATATGGATCCGGGGCAGGTCAGGGTCAGTATAGATGCCCCCAGCGGAACATCGATTGGGGAAACAGATAAAATCGTTAAAAGAATTGAAGAGATTATCCCCGATTCTCCCTCATCTCTCGCCAGTTATACATCCAATACAAACTCCGGTGGTGATGCATCGATTACAGTGAACTATGCTGATTATACTGAACGTGATATTTCGGGTGAAGATGCTCAGCTGGCTCTCAGTAAAAATCTTGAACATATAAGTGGCGCAAATATTGTTGTTGAAAGCAATACGGGTATGGGTGGTAATGATATTTCATATAGGGTTGTCGGTGATGATTATAGTATCTTAGGAGATTTGAGCAACCAGCTTATAGGCATAATCAAAGAGTATGATGAAATAAAAATTGCCGATACAGACTTTGAATCTTCCGAGCCAGAGTATCTTATCGAAGTAAACAGAGAGAAGGCTGCTTTTTACGGACTGAGCACTCAGACAATTTCATCGACAATCAGAAATGCGATCAATGGATCTTCTGTTGGAAAATATCGGGTTGGAGATGATGAATACGATATAAACGTAAGATATAAAGAAGATTCGAGGGATTCATTACAAAGTTTACAAAACCTACAATTGATCGTAGATGGTAAACGTATCGCCTTGAGGAACATCGCTAAAATAGTTCCCGGGACGACAATAGGAGTCATTAAACGAGAGAATTTGAAAAGGACGGTCAATGTATTTGCCAATTTTAGGAAAGATTTGCCCAATACCGCGACTATCAAAAATGAAATAGATAAAAAAGTCAGTAATATGAAAGCGGCACTACCTGAAGGTTACGACATTGTACTCGGAGCTGATGGAGAGATGCAAAGCGAAGCAACAGGATTTCTGGGGCAAGCATTTATTGTTGCACTGTTTTTAATATTCATTCTTTTAATCGGACAATTTAACTCAATTGCAGATCCTTTCATTAGTTTATTTGCCTCCTTTTTGGCCGTTGGTGGAGTATTCTGGGGATTCTTCCTCTTCGAAATGAGTTTTGGCATAATTATGTCCGGTATAGGGTGTATATCCTTAATCGGAGTTGCCGTTAACAACTGCATAGTTCTCGTCGATTATACAAATATCCTCATAAGAGGTGGCATGGAGTGGCGTCTTGCGATCCCAGAAGCGGGGAAAACCCGATTAAAACCTGTAATTTTAACGGCTCTCACGACTGTATTGGCACTGATTCCAATGGGATTGGGTATCAGTTTTGATTTCCATACAATGGGAATGCAGTTTGATTCAGAAACGGCAGTTATGTGGAAATCCTTTGCCTGGGCTATGATGTTTGGATTAACTTTCTCAACATTTTTGACACTGATCATAGTTCCCACAATGTTGAGTGTTAAACATAGTACTTTAGAAAAAATCAGAAATAAACGTCAAAAAGACAAAATCGATTATATCGAATCTATCGATGAAGAAAGCCCTTCTGTTTTAGAAAAATCAGAAATTTTTCAACCGATGAGATAGTTAAAAAATATCAATTAAACCTGTTTCCACAGTCGGAAACAGGTTTTTTTATATATTGAGGAAAGCTATTATATTTCTCTGTTGACAATTTGAGCTATTCTTAATACAACTTCTCTTAATACAAAGAATTAAATGCGCAAAGCCGCTAAAAATAAAGCCCGGTTATAGGGTATTAAACCGGTGTTGAGGAGATAGAGACAGTTGTTAACCGCTAGTAATATTAGTTTGGCTTTTGGAAAAAGAAGCCTTTTCAAAGATGTAAATATAAAATTTACACCAGGTAACTGCTATGGATTGATCGGAGCCAATGGTTCAGGTAAATCTACATTTATGAAAATTCTCTCCGGAGAAATTGAGCAGGATGCAGGAGATGTCATTATTCCTCCAAACGAAAGGCTTGGAGTACTTGCTCAGGATCATTTTGCTTTTGATGAATTTTCTGTTATGAATACTGTTATAAAAGGTCATCAGAAGTTATATGATATTATGGTTGAAAAAGATGCCATTTATATGAAAGAAGACTTTACTGATGCAGATGGTATGCGAGCTTCTGAACTGGAAGGGGATTTTGCTGAACTGGGAGGCTGGGAAGCTGAAAGTGAAGCGGCAATGCTTCTGGCAGGACTCGGTGTAGATGAAGATCTTTTCCAAAAAAAGATGGGAGACCTCGAAGACAATATCAAAGTTCGTATTCTTCTGGCTCAGGCAATTTTTGGTAGCCCCGATACTTTACTCCTCGATGAACCGACAAACCACCTTGACCTTGAATCTATCAATTGGCTTGAGGATTTTTTATTAAAATTTACGAATACAGTAATTGTCGTATCTCATGATAGGCATTTCCTCAACAAAGTTTGTACACATATTGCCGATATCGATTATGGAAAAATATCTGTGTTTGCCGGTAACTACTTTTTCTGGCAGCAGGCTAGCCAGATGATTGCCAAACAGAGAAAAGATCAGAATAAAAAATCAGAAGCAAAAGCTGCAGAATTAAAATCATTTATTCAAAGGTTCTCGGCCAATGCTTCTAAATCAAAACAAGCGACTTCCAGAAAAAAAGAACTGGATAAACTCGAAATAAATGATATGCCTCATACATCTCGACGTTTCCCCTATGTTGCATTTAAACCTGAACGAGAAACAGGTACTATGATTCTCGAAACTAAAGGACTGAGTAAAACCATCGATGGCGATGTTATTTTTAAAGATCTGGATCTCACTATCAATAAAGGGGATAAAGTTGCACTTGTAGGTCCCAACAACTATGCAAAAACTGTTTTTATGCAGATAATTGCCGGTGAATTAAAGGCTGATTCCGGAGAGTATACATGGGGTGTGACGACAACTCAGAGTTATTTTCCTAAGGATAATACAGAATATTTCAATACAGATATCGATATGACTAATTGGCTGAGACAGTACTCAACAGAACAGGATGAGTCCTATATAAGAGGTTTCCTCGGTAGAATGCTCTTTTCCGGTGATGAATCCCTGAAAGAGGTCAATGTGCTTTCAGGGGGAGAAAAGGTCCGATGTATGTTATCCAAAATGATGCTGGCATCGGCTAATGTTCTTATTTTTGATGAACCGACTGCCCACCTGGATCTTGAGTCTATTACATCACTGAACAATGGTTTGGTAGAGTTTACAGAAGTCATGATTTTATCATCACATGACCATGAGATCGTAAACACAGTTGCCAACAGAATTATTGAGTTTACTCCAAGTGGAGTTATAGATAGGCAAATGAAATTTGATGACTATCTTACTAGTGATAATGTTAAAGAAGCCCGTGATATAGCTTATGGCGGTGAACATTTACGGCTGACAATCTAATATAATGAAAAAAAGGCGGATCTAATATCCGCCTTTTTTATATTTTCAATCCCAAGAACCAGTGAGGATGGAATTCAAGGATATCTTTTCCATTCTGAATATTAGAAATAACCCAGGGATTGGAACTGTTGTGGAATAAGGAGTTTTTATTTGTATGCCCCGGAATATGAATATCTACTGAGACACCACCGAAAACACTCATGATTTTAAAAAACTTCAGTCCAGCGCTAATCCTCATATTCGGAAAGAGAGAACTCCTTTGATCCGTAGAAAACGTCTGTTGTATAGCCGCACCAAGGTCTGCTCCTGTTGCGACATTTTTTATTGATATATCAGTATCAAAGTAAAATGAACCAAGATTTATTCTTCCTCCTATACCTAAACCGGAAACAAGATACGTCCCTTGATTCTCAACAGGAAAAGCCAGATAGGCTATATTGTAAAAGTTTTTAGAACCAGTCTGCATTCCTGTATAGAAAAAACCCGAGTTTTCATACCATCCACCGAAATCAGTAATTCCATTTTTTGAGATAGTAATAAGACCAACCGGGAGTCCATTGATATTCTCATTGATATTGATAAGGCCAATCTGCACACCATTGACCTGTTTCCCGATATTTATCAAACCGATCTGGGCTCCGTTGATATTTTCTGCCGTATTAACTATTCCTGCAGCTTGTACACCATTTAGCAGGCCATCGGCAATGTTAAAGATTCCCGCAGCTTGTAACCCATTCATTTCTCCATCAACAATATTAAAGATTCCCGCAGCCTGAAGTCCAGTTCCCTGATTTTCAACAATATTGAAAATACCACCTGCCTGCATTCCGTCCATATTGTGATAGCTTATATTAAATATTCCTGATGTTTGTACTCCATATAAAGAGCCTTCAGTGATACTGAAAATACCAGCAGCTGACATTCCCCGCAAGTCTCTATCAACAATATTGTAGATGCTGGAAGCTAAAAATCCATATTGATCTCTTCCCGTTTGATTACTCAAAACAGCTATTTGGGCTCCATAGACATCGTTGTAGGTCATATTCATAAAACCAAGGGCAAATCCATTAATGCTATAAGGTTTTCCAATCAAATTTAACGAGATATTTCTAACATCATTTGAGCTGGCATAAGAAGGAGTAGGGGAAAAACCGAAAACAGAATATTCCAGATCGGATCTCTCTTCAAAAACAAGGTCTTCATTATCCGGGACATCTTCTTTCTCTTCTATAGAGTCTTTGCTGAATTTTTCATTTATTAGAGTACGAATTTCCTCCATTTTCTCTTCAAGAGACTCTTCTACTGCATCCAGGGTATTATCTATCGACTCTCCAATTGTTTTTTCAGTGGGTTCATCAGAAAGTACACCATCCACTAGTGGATTATCGCCTCTACTTCTGGCAAAAGATCGTTCCACAGATCTAAAACTATCACCATTGAGATTTATCACACCCCTTTCCACTGTTACTACAGACCTTGTAAGTCCCGCTTCCGTTTCCAGGTCTACTTTGTAAACCCCTCGGGGAAGTGATAAGGACACAGGAATACCGGATCTTTTTCTGAATTCGATAACTAATCGATCAGAGTCATCACGAAAAAAGATCCGCCCGTCAATATCCTTTTCAAGCGTAATGGATGAAAAGACTTCCCTGAGATCGGTGAGAACAAGGTCTCCTGATCCCGTGAGATTTATGCTGTAAGAGGGGTGCTGTGCACCAGCTATGGATGATGTTGTCCTTGCTAGTGTTTCATCTGCTGCAAAACTGTAGGCTTCGTTGAGAGTTACCGTGCCATCAAGAGTACTATCCGCAGCTCCACGCAATGCGGAAATTAAATAGTGGGTAAAAAAGGATCCTTCAATCGCATCTGATTCCTGTGCCGCTTCATTCTCTGAGCTTGAAGTGAGAAATGCATGACCCTTCGTATCAACTGATTCATCAACTAAGAAGGGTGCTTTTTTAACGCCCCCTTTAAGTCGGGTAAAGGAACCGGAGGAACAAGAATCCAAAACAGCGACTTTTACATCGGTACTCATGGAATCTATCTCTTTTCTTAATTCTGAGTACTTAAATAATTCTCCATCCGGCAAAATTCCCATCTCATCAGAATGACCGGAATAATAGAAGAAAAACTCTGTTCTTCTGGAATTAATTTTTTCCCTTTCAATTATTGTTTTCATTTCAGCGAAAGCATTGAGTAACACATTAGAATCGGGATCATTTATAATTATTGTGTTTTGGTCAGATAAACCACCGATTTCTGATAAAACCTCATACATAGACAGTGCATCTGTTTCTGCATATTCCAGTCGAACTCTTTCTGATCCACCATCGTTTGAACCGGCAAATATTGCGAAACGTTTTAAACCTGTAGGTTCCGATTGTGAAAATACAGGACTGAGTACAGATAAGATGATTAAAAAATATAGAACTATTTTCATCGGTGAACCTCTTCCTTGAAAAGGATTATTGACTTCTGTCGCGATCCATCAGTTAAATTTAACATTTCAGATTTATTTCCTTTGGCAATTCTTCCGGCATTCTCCATTATAGATTCAGCATTAATTTCACTATTTGATGTCACAAAAAAGAAGCGTTCAAAGAAAGGAGCATTGTCAAGTTCATAGGAAAAGGGTAGTGAAACCTTACCACCAAAATCAAGTCTCGTATTAGAATATATATTGTCTGGAAAATGCAAAGTTACAGTTCCCCGACCATCTATTGAAAAAATGACACCATATTTTTCTCCAGCACTATCATAGCTGATTTGTAAAAGATCTTTTTCTTTAACTAATGCATTATTAGCCAAAAGCTCAGCATTATTACCATTACCTCGATAAATGTAAAGTGATGGAACATTGCCTTTCAATCGTATATTTTCAAACTCATTTAAATCCCCAATAGACTCTGTCTTATTAAATAATGGGAAAATAGTAAAAAATAATAAAAATACAGCAGCAAAAGATAATGGGATATACAATCGGGCTGACGAGAAATTAATTTTTAGTTTATCATTGATTGTACGGGCTAATATTTCTGGTGGATATTCATCCAAAATTGATTTATTGGACATTTTTAGTTTTTCAAGTTTATCTGGGTTTATATCTTCTCGGCTAAACTTATCCTGTGGAAATTCATCTAGTAAGATCTGCTCATAGTAAAACTCGTTTAATTCTTCTTTTTTCACAGACTATACCTCCTTTAACTCAAGACCGTTTTTTCGAAGAACACGCAATCTTTTTCTTATCCCTGAAACAGACATCCCTACATGTTCAGCTGTTTCTTCAAGAGTGAATCCATCTACGTAATGAAGCATGGCAATTGTTCTCGTTGATACTTTTTCATTTTTAAAAAGTTTATCGAGAAAAATCTGTGCTAAAATCCTCTCTTCCGGGTCATAAGTACTGGCCAGTATCTCTAATACTGAATTATCAGTAGTTTCCCGCTTTCTTTCAGAGCTTCTCAGAATATTCAAACACACATTTGTTGCGGTTATATACAATAGACTTGAAGGGGAATTGCCATTGAGCACTTTCTCTCTTTTCAAAATCTTTACAAAAACATCCTGCATCGCATCGAGAGCTGCTTCTTCATTTTTTAATATGGAACGGCATCGTCTCAATACCATAGGACCATATTTTCTGTAGAAGTCTTCAATATTTATAGCCATAAAAAAGTTTTGTCTCCGTTACTTGATTAAACCCAAATGTACACACGATATGTTACTATTTTATAATTGTTTTTCATGAAATAACAAAAAACTAATAATTTCATTATATATTGATAATAGTTGATTGGGGATTTTGTGAAATGCTTAAATTACTAATAGTTAAAATTGATAATAGAGAAAAATAACTTTTTATTGGGGAATTTCCGGAAATAAAATGAGGAATTATGAATATATAGAGCGAAATGGAGCAGGGGGAACACCTTTAGAATTATACTTCCCGTTCTGTAACCTTTGCTTTGTCCCAAAAGGAATCCATCAATTCAAAATTCTCTGAACTGAGTTCTTCGTCTAAATTTTTCATTTTTTTTTCAATATAGTGAAAGCGTTTAGTAAATTTGTTATTTGTTCTCTGAAGTGCAATAGCAGGATCAACTTTGTATCCTCTAGCAATATTGACTACGGCAAATATAAGATCTCCGATCTCAGCTTCCAGTTCATCAAATGAGATGTTTTCTGCATCTTTAACTTCATCAATCTCTTCGTAAACCTTATCCCATATATCTTTGATATTTTTCCAATCAAATCCAACTTTAGCTGCTTTTTTCTGAAGCTCATAGGCTTTTTCAAGAGGAGGCAGCCCATTGGAAACTTTATCCAAAACTGAATCTTTAGCTTTACGTCCCTCAACATTCGTTTTTATATCATCCCATTGACGTATTATTTCTTCAGGAGTAGAAGCATCGCTATCACCAAAAACATGAGGATGTCTTCGAATAAGTTTTTCTGAGATCCCATTAAGACTGTCTGATACAGAAAAAAGTCCTTCCTGTTCATGCATATACGCAAGCATAGTCACTAGGAGAAATAGATCGCCTAATTCTTCTTTCGTGTGTTCAGAATCTTTATCATCGATAGCTTCGATACATTCATAAGTTTCTTCTATAAGATCCGATCTCAGTGATTGGGGAGTTTGTTCACGATCCCAGTTACAACCCTCAGGACTACGGAGTTTTTTAATGATATTATAGAGTTCTTCAAATGCTTCTTTAGTTTCAATCATGAATCAATCTACTTATATTTTAATGACTAGGTCAAGAGGTTTCCATAGAACAATTGGGAACATAAACTTAAGTAGACAGAATATATATTATCGGAAGTAATATTTAATATTCTTTGAGAACACTCAGCCATCTGTACACAATGAGTAACATACAGGCACCAAATAATGATGGAATAAATGAATGGAGAACCCTGTTGAGCAACACTGGAATGTGAGCCCCGATAGAGCCACCTAAAAATGCTCCGAAAAGAGATACCGTTAAAGCTCCCCAGAAACTACCGATAAAATTGATTTTAAAAATAAATACTGAAATCATTACGGCGAATGTTGCGCTGATTAAATAGATTAAAGCAATGTTGATCAAATAATGATTCATAAGATTGTGTACTCCGAATTTCTAAGGTATTATTGATATATCCATCGATCCTAAAAATATAGGTAAGCTGTTTTCATAGTCTACAAGTATTGCGCTGTTCACATAGGAGTATACAACAAAACTAACTGTATAATTGGAGTCTCCTTCTGCACCGTTTCTATCTGAATCAGTGCTTTCTATTGTGTCATGTGAAAAATTTTTAAAATTTTTATCAACAGTTGAATCTGTCGCTATTCTCAGTGGTGTTCCATTAACTGTACTGCTACCGCCAAAATCAAGCACGATGTAATCAGTTGTCGATCCGAGAAATATTCGACAGATTTCGCTGCTGTCCAATTGATAAATATTGGTACCAGCATTTATAAAAGGATATGAAGGAGCGTCTTTTGTACCACTACCTGCTGTAGTCATAGTCCCATCATCAGGGTTGATCTTTAAGAAATTTAATTTATCAAAAAAGAAACGAGGCTTTCTTGCGCTCGTAATTGTGT
>JADGDJ010000102.1:0-501 GCA_016744925.1 Spirochaetaceae bacterium | reverse complement strand
GAAGGGGTTTCCGATGTATAACTCCCTGAAGTTATATCAGTCCCATTATCAGATCTCATAAGGCGTTTAAAATTTAATTGATTTAATTTCGTAACTCCGAAATCATATGTATAATTAGAAGCAGTAGTTAAAAATTTATTTTCATCCTTATCAATATCAGGATCAGAAATTTTATAAATTTTATAATAGATTTCATATCCAGATATATTAGAATCATCACTGGGAGCCGAAAATCCTAAATAAGTAGACTCATCAGAATTTTTGACAGGCGACTTAACAACCGTATATGAAGGTAGTCCGCAGCTTGTAACAAAAAGAGAAATAATAATTATGTATAACAATTTTATAAATATATTCTTCATAAATAAACCGAATTCTAATGTATAATACCAGAATTCGGCTTCAGTGTCTAATAATATCTAATCTTCAAAACCTAACAATTCATAAATTTTGACAGGTCTCATTTTCCCTTTGACACGAATATCGTCGAGTTCTCTGGTT
>JADGDJ010000101.1 GCA_016744925.1 Spirochaetaceae bacterium | reverse complement strand
CAGATCCTTTTCATCGGGACCGGCGGCTAGAAGAATGGCCTCTCCCGCATACATGACCTTTTTATCGGCCAGTAGCGGTACAAAACCTCCGGGGACTGAAATTTTATTAACGCCGGGAATATCTTTTGCCGTAAGAAG
Source organism: Spirochaetaceae bacterium (assembly GCA_016744925.1). Classification (GTDB taxonomy): domain Bacteria; phylum Spirochaetota; class Spirochaetia; order DSM-2461; family DSM-2461; genus Spirochaeta_F. The sequence goes on along the minus strand of JADGDJ010000101.1, from coordinate 15,535 downwards.
AATCATACCTTCAGGTACAGGAGGAATGTGAATCTTGATGATTCGGCCGTGGGAAACTTCTGAACGCAGCACTCTAGCCGTAATTGTCCTCTTGCTGTTTAAGTCCTCGGGAAACCTGATCTTTCCTGCCAGTTTATCCTTTAAACGCTTGTTTTCAATCATATATGTGACCTGCGGAACTGCTCTCCTATGTTCTTAATTGCAGAAATAACTCTATTCACTTGGGTTTCACTCATTCCGGGGAATATAGGAATACTAATGCTGCAATTGTATTTTTCCCATGTCTCGGGGAAATCACTCTCCTTTAAGGAATAGAGTTCCCTGTAATAAGGCATAGTGTGTAAGGGGATATAATGGACTGAAGTTCCAATCCCCAGCTTCTTCAATTCTTCGATAAAACGGTCCCTGCCAATAGTCAGTTTCTCTTCAATCAGCCGGATAATATAGAGATGCCATGAATGGTAAACTGCAGTGGGAGGAGACTGGATAAAATCGATATGGGATAAACCACTACTGTATTGGTCGGCGATCGCCTTTCTGTCACTTAAAAACCGCTGTGCTTTTTTCAACTGTTCTCTTCCAATGGCGGCGGCGATATCGGTCATGTTGTATTTGAATCCCGCTGCGACTACGGCGTACTTCCAGGATCCCTCGGAAGAGGTATAGCGATTCCAAACATCGCGGTCAATGCCGTGGAGTCGCATAATTGAAACCCGTTTGGCTATTTCATCATTGTTTGTTACCAGCATCCCGCCTTCACCGGTGGTGATGGTTTTATTGGCATAGAAAGAGTACACTCCCGCATCACCAATTGTACCGGAATATCCTCGGTCTGTATCGACGGGAAAACTATGGGCGGCATCTTCGAGAATCTTCAAGTCGTATTTTTCAGCGAGAGCACAGATTTCATTCATACGGCAATGCTGTCCTCCCATGTGTACAGGTAGAACAGCCTTTATTTTACCCTTGTGGCTTATAATCACCTCTTCCAGTTTTTGGGGATCCATATTCCAACTGCCTTTTTCGATATCGACGAAGACAGGATCGGCGCCCAGATAGCGAATGACTTCAGATGTTGCTGTAAATGTATATGAGGGGGTGGCTACGAGATCCCCTTTTTGGATACCGAGAGCTTCGAGGGCCAGATGTAACCCCGCTGTGGCAGAATTAATAGCCAAAGCATGTTTGACTCCGACAAATTCAGCGAACTCTTTTTCGAATTGTTTTACTTCTATCCCACTGGTTAGCCATCCACTTCTGATGACTCGAACAGCGGCATTCTCCTCTTCCACACCTGTTGATGGTTTGGCGAAGGGGATAAAATCAGTATTTGGGTTCATTTGAGGGAACCTCCACAGTGGGAATATACTGGAATATGGTTTTTCTCAGTTCAATCCGGTTTCTGTATAATTTACTGTTTTCCCCTTTGGGAAAGCAGATCCATGTCAGTTCTTTGAGAAACTCCTGGAGTTCCTCTTTGGCGAAACAGCTATTTTTCCCCAGATTCATAATTTTGGGATAGTCCGTCTGGACGGGATTTTCTTCTCCAGACCAGAGAGTCTCATGGATTTTTTCACCGGGGCGCATCCCAACATAGGAAATAGGGATTTCCTCTTCACTGAAACCGTAAAATCGGATCATCTGCTTTGCAATTTCAATTATTTTAAGAGGTTCGCCCATATCTAGGATATAGAGATTTCCTCCGGTTCCCACACCTCCCGCCTGGAGCACAAGTGTTGCCGCTTCGGGGATGGTCATAAAAAAGCGACTCGTTTCAGGATGGGTTATCGTAACAGGGCCACCGGTCAGTATCTGCTCTTTGAAGAGGGGGACAATAGATCCCCGCGACCCAAGCACATTTCCGAACCGCACAACCATAAAGTCGCTCTTGGGTGACTTACTGCTGAGCACAATACTCTCGGCTAGTTTTTTTGATGCACCGTACACACAGGATGGTTTTACCGCCTTATCTGTTGAAATGAGAACAAATCGTTCGACCCCGGAATCTATGGCGGCATCAACAATATTTTTAGTTCCGAAAACATTATTTTTTATGGCTTCTATAGGATTGCATTCCATCATCGGGACGTGTTTGTAAGCGGCGCAGTGAAAAATTACATCGGCTTTTAGTCGCTTGAGTATGAAAAACATATATTCGCGATCCTGCAGTTCTCCGATTATGGGGACGATGGTCGCTTTATCTCCCACGCCTCCCTTTTGTAGTTTCCGCAGTTCCTTATCGATTCTGTATATACTGTTTTCACCGTGTCCGAAGAGGTAGAGCCTCTCAGCACCTCCCGAGAGAAGCTGTCTGCACAATTCGCTGCCGATACTGCCGCCGGCGCCTGTAATGAGAACTCTTTTACCCCGTAAATAGGATAGGCTTTCTTTCAGGTCTATCGATACGGGAGTTCTCCCGAGAAGGTCCTGAGGATCAATATCTCTAGTCTGTATAAAATGGGCATCGCCACTGATAATCTGGGAGATGGCGGGAACAATCCTTATCCTTTTGAATTCAGCCTGTCTCAGTATATCGTATATCTCTTTCAATTTTTCCGTTGAAGCTCGTGGAATAGCTATGAGAGCTTCGGCGTTCTGAGGGGTACTAAGAAGCCCCGCACAGGATTTTATGGGGCCGAGAATGGGGATGCCATCTATGGATGTACCGATTTTATCGATATCGTCATCGATAAAAGCGGCTACCTCTCCGGCGGCCTTATTGCTTATCATTTCCCTGGCTATCGTCTTGCCGGCAAATCCGGCTCCGATTATGAAAATCCTGTTATCTTTGCTTCTACTCATATTACAGTTTTCTCCGATACTTATCCCTCTGTAAAAAGCATTGCGTAAACATCATCTGTACACATGGCTTTCAAGTAGATGTTAACACTAAATTATTCATTAGTTAATAGAGTGTTTTAAAAAAGAGGATATAGTGTCGATAACAGATAGGATGGAGAGTTATTATATATGAAAAGAGTATTTTTAATTTTATTTATCATTATTTCAGCTGAAATTTCAGCATCAACAATCATTGTCAATTCAATTTTCGATAACCAGGTCCTACCCGGTTCTTCCGAGGTGGCTGCTGCTGTGGAAGATGGTCTGATGGATGTTTTTTTTGAGTCTGGATTCATCATGTTTTCAATATTCAATTCTACTGATTACAAAGTCGCCGGTGCTAAAGATGCCCGATATATGGTGACTATTGAACCATTAGCGGAGAATTATTCTGTTTCATTTAAACTGCAGGCTACAGTCAACGGTATGGAAATTGACTCGGGAATAGTCGATTTGTCTGAAATCAATGCTGATCCCGCAGCGGGAGATATGGCGCTTTATTATCTTCTGGGAGAAAAGGTCGCAAAAAAACTGATTCAGTTTTTTTAAAGATCAGTAAAATAGTTTATTTTTCTGCCGATCATTGGAGAGAGGATTTATAAATGAAACGGATATGTCTGATTTTTATATTATTTAGTACAGCAGGAGTTCTCTTTGCACAATCGGTATGGACCGGCAACGCCGCTGTATCCACTGAGAAGGAATTTGAGGCTTATTACAGCGAAGACAGTAGTACCGGAAAATATCTGGGAGCATCAAATTCATTTCCCGGTAGCACGGAAGTTATTGTGACCAACCCCAGAAACGGAAAATCTGTTTCTGTTTCCATAGTTAAAAGACTCAGTCAGCCCGGGTTGTTTCTGGTTTTATCACCTGAAGCAGGTGATGCCATCAATCTTCCCGATGATGATATTCTCAATGTGGAAGTCGTTGTCAGGCGGAAAAATGATGAAGTTTTCAGTAAGTACACTGATGATCTTCCCTACAGTGAAGACCCCGATCTAAACCCGTCTGCAGAATTGGCAATTGATAGTCCCGCCGAGGATGTTTCCGATAGTTCAGGAATTCCTACCAAGGTGGAATCTGTTGTAGAACCTGAGGTCGAAGCTCCTGTGGCAACCAGTGTTAATGAGTATATCCCCCCTGTCGTTCTAAACGAAGAAGGAACACTCTATGAAGAGGGTTATGATCCTCTGGTTCTTATGGAAAGCAGTGCGGATGAAGTGTCGGAACCGGAAGAGATTGTGGAAATAATAGATGATCCCGTTGCTTTGGCAGAAGCCATAACAAGCTCTGTTTCCGAACCGGAAATTCCTCTTCCAGAAAGATACGATGAATCTGACCTTCCCGATAGTTATGCCGAGGCTGGAATACCTGAAGGAACTTTTTCTGAAAAAGAAATTACAGCTGAAACAGTTCTCATCCCGAGTGATCCCGGTGTACTGAAACCGGAAGAACTGGGTACAGATTTTATGGAAGCAGATATTGATGACCTGCTTATTACCGGTGTAATGGATGTTGAACCTGAAAAAACGGAAACAGCGGCCCCGGAAATCAGTGAAATTATGATGGAAAGTGAGACTGTCGGTGAAGAGGGATTTGGTGATCTTTTTATCGCGGAACCTGTTTTTGATCAGCCCATTGTTGAAGCCGTTATTGACGATGTTTTTATTCCTCAACCGGAAGAGGCTGAGATGTCAGTTCTTGAGAATATTGAAGATATTGAGCCTATCGTCATTATTCCCGAATTGAATCCTGAACTTGAGCCGGTGATTGCCTTTGTAGCAGAAATAGAACCTGAGGCAGAAGCCACTCTTGTAGAGGATTCAGTAATAGAAGATCCGGAAAATGTCATATATTTCCTGACCCCCGGTGATTTCAGACCGCCGCCACCGAGTGAAGAAAAGAGGGATAAAGAGAAAGAAAAGGTCAAAGAAAAAACAATTGTAGCCCTGCCGGTGGAGCGATCAGAGCTTGAAGATATGATTGTTTCTGAACTGAGAAATGGTGGATATTACCTTCAATTGGGAAGATACAGTTCAGTCGATGTCCTCTACTCTCAGATAGAGCAGATCAGTGATTCTTATCCATCCATTGTTTTGACTGAAGGAAACAGGGAAGATCAGACCTATAAACTTCTGATCGGGCCGATTAGCCGAGATGAAAAAGGGGTCGTTATGACTCGATTCAGAGGCCTCGGTTACGGAGATGCTTTTCTTTACACACCTCGCTAGAATAGATAACATAACGCCGTGATTTAATGATCACGGCTTTTTTTTTGATTTAAATACTTAGGCGGAGGGTTAAAATATGTTTTTAAAGAAGTTTTTTAATAAAAAGAGTGATCGAAGAGATGCAATGATCGAAATCATCGATAATCAGCTGAAAGATAACGATCCCGAGGGAATCACAAGAGTATTTGAAGATCTTATAAATCGGGGATATGATGAAACTGTGGTAAAAGAGATGTTTTCCGCCGTTTTCGAAGGGGAAATATACAAGCTGAATAACGGTCGCAATAAAGAATTTGACCGGGAGTTTTATCTCAACGCCCTCAAAGCCATAAAGTAGGATCATCTATGACTAAACAGAAAAAAGAATCTTTGACACTTCTTGCCAGACAGTATAATTCTGTACAGAAAGCCAGTACAGAAGTTATCAACCTCAGTGCTATATTGAATCTTCCCAAAGGTACAGAACACTTTCTCTCCGATGTTCATGGTGAGTCGGAAGCCTTTCTTCACGTATTGAAAAACGGATCTGGTTCGGTCAGAAGAAAAATTGAGGAAGTGTTTGCCGGAACCCTAATGGAGGATGATAAAAGGCACCTCGCATCGCTTATATTTTATCCGGAACAGAGAGTTCCCCTTATGCTCAAAGGGGTTGATGATAAAGATGAGTTTTTTAAGATTATATTGTTCCGTCTTATAAAAATATGCAGGATTGTCACGTCTAAATACACCAGATCCAAAGTTCGAAAAGCTCTTCCCGATGCTTATTCCTATATTATTGAAGAACTTCTTCACGAACAGGAAAGCGTTCTCAATAAACACGATTATTACAACAGCATTATTCATTCTATAGTCACTACAGGACGAGCCCATTCTTTCGTCGTGGCCATATGCCGGTTTATTCAGAAAATGACTGTCGATCATCTCCACATTATCGGAGACATATACGATAGAGGACCGGGAGCTCATATCATTATGGATGCGCTTATCGATTATCACACCGTGGATATACAGTGGGGTAATCACGACATTCTCTGGATGGGAGCCGCATCGGGCTCTGCCGCCTGTATAGCCAATGTCCTCCGGATCTCTCTGCGCTATGGAAATCTGGCTACACTGGAAGATGCCTATGGTATAAGTCTTCTACCTCTCGCCCGATTTGCCATGGAGTCTTACGGCGATGATTCATGCGAAAAGTTTTTTCCAAAAAATACCAGTGATATAGATATGGATTACAATGAAGAGCAGATGGTCGCCCGTATGCATAAAGCCATTACCATCATACAGGCCAAGCTGGAAGGGCAGATAATTGAACGGCGTGGACATTTTCAGATGAATGACCGAATCATCATCAAGTCGCTCGATCTTGAAAAGGGCACAGTGGTGGTCGGGGGGAAGGAATATCAGGTCAATGATCTTTACTTTCCCACATTTGATAAAGAGAATCCTCTCAAGCTCTCAATAAAAGAGCAGGAGATTATGGAAAAGCTGACAAATTCATTTAAAAGCAGCACCAATCTGCGCAGACATATTCGATTTCTCTATGAAAAGGGAAGCATGTATCTCATTCACAATAATAATCTTCTCTATCACGGCTGTATCTCTATGAATGAAGACGGAACTTTTGACGGTTTTGAAGTGGACGGCAAAGTTTATGCCGGTCGTGCTTTTATGGATCGGGTCGAAAGGTTGGCTAGACAGGCTTATTTTTCTTCCGAAGGAGATGAGGCGAAATTGTATGGAATGGATGCTGTCTGGTATCTTTGGAGCGGTAGACAGTCTCCTCTTTATGGTAAAGATAAAATGGCATCTTTCGAGAGGTATTTCATCGATGATCAGGAGACTCACAGGGAGAATAAAAATCCCTATTACAAGTTCCGCGATGACGATGATACAGCCAGGAAAATACTAAAAGAGTTTGATCTAGATCCTGAGAATTCCCATATCATCAACGGTCATGTTCCTGTGGCTGTGAAAAAAGGGGAGAATCCCGTTAAGGGGGAGGGGAGGCTCATTGTTATTGATGGTGGTTTCTCAAAAGCCTATCAATCCCACACGGGTATTGCCGGATACACCCTTGTTTACAATTCTCATGGTATGTATCTCGTTTCTCATAAGGGGTTCAGCTCTACAAGACTGGCTGTGGAAGAGGAACAGGATATCCTCACTGAAGATATTTTGTTGGAAAGTGCTGTAACACGGTTAAAAGTTAAAGACACAGACAAAGGGAAAAAAATCCAGCAGCATATCAACCAGCTCAACGAACTGCTAAAAGCCTACCAGGACGGTGACATAAAAGAGGGAGAAGCGGCCTATTAGCGGGACAGACTCTGTTCGTTTCATAATGAACTCCGTGTCCTATTATCCGTTAGACCGATTTATATTAAATCAGGTCCATTTTTTTTATTTTTTTTTGCTGTTGCTTATTGAAATTCAATTCCATAAGTTGATGTCTTTATGATATAAAGCATGCTAAAATGTTCCGCATAAAGCAAGGAGATCAACAAGGTGTTGGATATTTCACTTCAACAGGAAGTTATCGAAATATTATCTGCTGCATTTAAAGCAGATGAGATAAATGAAATAGGGGTTATTTTATTTAAAAAATTTGACCTGCATCAGATATCCGAAACCCGTTCAATAGAGACCCTTTCAAGCAGAAGGGCAGCGGGAATTCTGATGGATTACTGTATTGAAAAGCACAAGGAGATTATTCTTCTTGAATTTCTTATTCAGATGAATGATACGGTTTTTCTCGGACACACAGTGAATTTAGAGGGATTGGAATCATTTTTTCTGAAATTTTCACAGATCGGATATTCTTATAATCCTGCAAAACGAAAAATAGTTCACGGCAAAGAAGATCCTATGGATCAGAAAAACTGGGGTGCCCTCAAAGAGGGGAAATCTTATGGTATGACCATTCTCAGTCTGGATATTGTGGAGAATTCCCGCCTGGTTAAAAAGTACGGGACGGGGAAAATGAAGAAACTCTATGCTTCACTCTGGATATTTCTCCGGGAAAGACTTTCTGTATATAACGGGAGAATCTGGACCTGGGCAGGTGATGGCGGGCTTGTCGCTTTCGCCATGAAAAATCATCTTATTCACGGTGTAAAATTCGCCATGGAAATTCAGAATCTTATGATTCTATTTAATTACGACCCCTCTTATCCTCTCAAAGAACCAATAAAGCTGAGAATAGGAATTGATACGGGGAAAATATTGTTTTCCTTTTCTACGGGTCAGATTGTCTCGGAAGTCATCAACTGTGCGGCTCATCTTGAAAAAGGGATCTGTCAGCCCGGATTAATTGCCGTTTCTTCACGGGTCTATGGTGAAATGGGAAAAGGCTATTCCGAGTTCTTTAAAGCATATGGTGATTTTGAAGGGGATGAGTCATATTTATCAAATCCCCTATCCTAGATAGGTAAATCATTTTCTGTAAAAACCGATTCCATCAAAAGAATCGGTTTTTTATTTCTATTGTCCATAAAAACTAATCATCAGCGCTGCAAAATTATATAAACCGTGAACAATGGCCGGTATATGAATATTGCGTTTCCACAAAAAAATAATGGAAAAATATGAACCGAGTATCAGGGCGTTAAGCCCTCCGGCATAACCTTCATAAAAATGACCTAAAGCAAAAATCAGGTTAACAGTGATTATTATATGTACTTTCCCCAACTCTAGATCTTCCAATTGGGTGTATAGGTAAGATCGGAAAAAAAGTTCTTCACTATAACCGGTCAGCAGAGATGAAATTAAGATTAAAGGGATTATACTGGCATTGTGAAAATCCCATACAAAGGGACTTTCTGCGGCAGCTGAAAGAGGGATCAAAAACAAAATAAACTGTAATAGTCCGACCAGAATTACCAACCCCAGAGCTGTTATTGCGATAGCCGGGATATTTTCCAGGCATATTTTTTTTAAACCGTAGTCTGAGAAACTCTTTGAACTATTTTTGTATATAATGAAGAGTATCAGAGCAATCTGCGGCAGGTAGGCAGACCAGAGCTGTATATTAAAGAGAGCATCATTAAATGCTGAAGGATCTCCTATTGAAGTTTGAAACAAATATGAAGGCAGATAGAACAATGCAAAAAGAATAGTTGTTTCAATTAAAATGTCTCGATTATAAATCTTTATTCCCATATTCATGGCTTATATAGTAATATCTATCTATAATCAATGGAACTTATCCGGATCTGTTTGTATTTTTTTATTAAATAATAATGCATACAGGACATACTTATAAACAGGTGAACTTATGTGGATCGTAATACTACTGATGCTGATAATTGTACTGTCAGCTGTCATCATACTTACAGGTGGTGGAAAAAAATGGCGAGAATTTTATGTGAACGGAGCAGATGCCGGTTTTAGTGTTTCTGAAATGAGGTTGTTGAAAAAGGCTGCCGAACAAGCGGGGTTGGAAAATCCCACATCTATTTTCTTTTCCATAGACAAACTTGATTACAGTATTTCTGTTTTAAGCCAAATTGTTGAAGATAACGGAATGGAATATACTCCTGAGGAGAGTGAGCTCCTGAAAAAACTCTACGAATATCGCAAGCATATCGAGTTTAATAAACCCCGGTATAAAAGCGGTATCAAGCACACTCTGGAACTCAAAGAGAATCAACCTGTAAAAATAGCCCTGGGGAAGTCGGGTTTGTTTCATTCGGAAATCTTGGAAGTGGATGAAGATTATCTCACCATTAGTTATCCCTCGGGAAATACACTTCCTCAGGGAGTCACGTGGAGAGGTCAGAATCTTCGTGTTTATTTCCAGAAGACTAACGATGCCAGTTATTATTTCGAATCCAAAGTCAAAGATGATTATTATGACCGATCCTTTAAGCTTCTGCATATCTCTCATTCAGGTTCTATCCTGAGGAGTCAGAGAAGAAAATCTGTCCGGACAAAAGCCGAGTTTCCCGTCACTGTTTTTATTCTTCAGGATTTAAGTCAGGTGGATAATCTTGTCATTGCCGAGGGAGGATTTCGCGGAGAGATGATGGATGTATCGGAAGACGGTGCTTCTCTGATTATCGGCGGACACGGGAAAGATGGGCTTTTAATGAAGATCCAGTTTCAGATGCAGAATAGTATTATTGTCGTTTGTGGAGTTATTCGTTATTTTGAATATCAGGAGGATGTGGACAGATCCATTCTGCACCTTCAGTTTATGCAGCCCGACGAGGAGACGAGAAATAAGATTTTATCCTATGTTTACGATGTGCATCGCACAGAAAGAACTCCACTTGAAGAGGAAGAGGATGTATTACCTATCGAGGAATACCTTGGAGAAGATCCCGATGAAGCGGAACTTATCGAGATGATGGAAGAGGGCATTGGAGAAGAGGAACTTGAAGAACGATCGGAAAATTAGTTATTTAAAAACATTTGCTTATATGATTGATTTTTTATCCATCAGCTTATAAAAATGATATATGAGTATATAGAAAAGGAATATTGAATGAAGAAAATATTATGGCTACTATCGGTTTTAATCCTGTCAATTACCAGCTGTGTAACAACTGCTCCCGAAACAATGGATGCAAAACCAGAAGAAATGAAAGAAAAATCTCCTGAAGAGAATGTTGTTAAAACTGAAATTATCGATGTGTATCTTCCATCGGCCGTTTCATTAAGCGCCTCTGACGGTGTCGTCGACGGTTATATTCAATATGAATATGACGAGAAGGGTAATCTCCTCTCAAAAGAGGAACTGACATCGGAGAAAAAGCTGATCAGCCGCCTGGAGAATGAAGTTTCCATGGATAAAATCATGAAAACACAATGGTTCCGGGGTGAAGAAAATGAACCTGGCATCTCTGTTGTCCGTGAATATGATGGTAATAATCTTATCAAAGAGACTTCACTTGATACGAAAGATATTGCCCAGTCCATATCTGTTTATGAATATGACGATAATGGCAATTCGGTAAAATGGATTGTGAGCAGTGGTGATGATGTTCCTATGATGGTCACTGAATATGAATATGACAGTGACGAGCGAACTAAAGCTACTTTTTACACTCCTCTTGGAGAAATGGAAGGGTATATTGAGTACAGCTGGATTGATGGAAAGATTGAATCGGAAAAAACCTATGATAAAGACGGCGATATGGAAAAGTCTATTGTTTACGAATATGCCGAAGGTAATCTTGTCGGTGAGACCCACTATAAAAAAACTATAGTAAGCTACACGATCGAATACGATCTTGATGAACAGGGGAATGCCAAAACGAAGAAGCATTTTTACAGAAGTGGAAATCTTAAGGCACAATGGGATTATTCTTATATTTCTGTTAAAAAGGAGGTTCAGCTCTAATGGATACAAATAAAATAAATAAACCGGCAAAGTTTGCCTTTATCTCTTTAATTCTGTTGATTCTTCCTCTCATAACACTTTCTGCCGGGGATCGGTCGGAAGTCTGGAAAAGGATGTACAACAGAGCTTATACTCTTGATCAGCAGTATGCCATTATGGAGAATATCGTCGCTATGGATGATCCCTCTATGATAGAAGTACTCGATGCGGCTCTCGCCGATCAGATCAGTTCCCTTGAAGACCAAATGGATAGATCCGAGAGAAATAAAAAGAATCAGCTTATGAGATTGATTGTCAATGAACTCTCCGCCCTCAGAGCGGAAGAATCTGCAGCAACTATTTTCACTTTATTCAACGCTGTTGACAATCATATTTTAAAGGCCGATTGTCTCGTGGCTTTAGGTCAGATTCGAGCTGTCGATTTTGTTCCTCAGGTCAGTACTGTATTGCGAAATCTGAATTTCAATACTTCTGATGAACCGGCCGTCGCTGAAATTCTCGCCTTTGCTTCAATTGTCTCACTTGAGAGAATGAGAGATATTAGAGGATTTGAGCAGGTTTTTTACGCCTCTTTGGGATGGTATAGCAGAAGAATAACTGATAAAGCTTCAGCTGTGCTTTCGGTTATATCAGAAGACCCCACAGAGCCGATCCTCAAGATAATTGGTGGCGATAGCGCTTATGATACAAAATTGATTGCCTTGAATGTGGCAGATGATTCAGGTGCTTCACAGGAAAACAAAAATAAAATCGCTGTTTTGAGTCTTGAGGAAGGTCTTCGTTATTCTCCCAACGATAAAATGGAAGCCGATAAATTGGCGAAACTCCGACAGAGCGCAATTATCCTGCTTATCAACAATCAGTATAGAGACTCTGGCGTTGTTAAAAATCTGGCTGCCAGTTATGACCGGACCGATGACATAAACGATAAATTGAATGCCATTCAGGCATTGGGTGTTAACGGGACAGATGAAGCGGTTTTATGGCTCAGTGATAAACTGGCGAATTTCAATAGCCGCCAGTTGAGTGGTCTTTCAGCAAATCAGACTGAGCTGATCTATATCAGACAACTAATCAGTTCTCTTGCCCTCAGTGGAAATGTGAACGCCAAACCCATATTGTTGGAAGTTCAGTTCGCGAATTACACTCCGGCAATTGTTCGTCTTGCAAAAGACGGTTTGAGTAAATTCGAATAAATATATACAATCTTCACATGAGAGGACGTTCAGACGAGCGTCCTCTTTTTTTTGAATCACTATAATTTCTTTTTCAGTGATACAGGTATGCTCAAAAAAATTATCTCCATAAATCCTTCAGAACTTTTACTCATCTTTTTTTTCCCTTTTCTCGCAGTCTTCTATTTCAATATTTATTGCGCCGGACTAATGTGTCTATTCTCATTGGCTATTTTTTTCTTAGGAAAAAAGGTTCAGGCAACAGTTCTTTTTCTTGGCATATTTTGTGGAGCCCTTACCAATTTGACGATTATTAAAGGATATAACTCCGCTTATACGGGACTACCTTTCGAATCGATCAAATCATTTTCTATCGTATTGACTGAAGATTCTTTTCTATCGGGAAAAGGGAGGAGAATATTCCGGGGAAAGCTTGAGTCTGTCGATGGCGTGAATCAGATAAATTGCAGCGGAGCCGGTACGGTTCTTCTCATCGGAGACGGGGCAATGATTCCTTTTTTTCAGGGAGAGCGAATTATTGTTTCAGCGAGTCTAAAGAGGATGACTGATTCAAAAGATTTGAATTACATTGCCTTTGCCAGAGGAGATCCGCGGCATCTGGGATGGAGTTCTCCTCCGTTTCAATGGCGGAAAGAACTACTGAATCGTGTAGAACACTATGGACGTACTTTGACTGAAGATCCCTCGGCTTTATTCAGTGCTCTATATATGGGTAATAGCGACAGATTGGATGGGGAGTTGAAGGACAATTTCCGGAAAAGCGGGGTTCCTCATCTTTTAGCTCTCTCTGGGTTTCATGTGGCCATTCTTGTTCTGGTTATGACTTTTTTCCTTCAGAGACTGATCGGTCGAACTGCAGCAGTTCTGATCAGTATACCCTTTTTAATGTTGTATCTCTTTTTTGCAGGGGCTTCTCCATCTCTTTTAAGAGCCGTCCTGATGTTTGTTATAGGGGGATTAATTCTCTGTTCCGGGGGAGAGGTTACTATATTCCAGATTCTTTTATTCACCTGTTTTTTACAACTCCTTATCTCACCATTTCAGGGATACAGCTTGTCATTTCAATTGTCCTACATGGCTCTGGCCGGTATTCTGATACTCGGTGTCAGAGTCAGTTCACTACTACAACCCTGGCTTCCCCCTTTTTTGAGACTATCTCTTTCCGCCTCGGTAGGGGCTCATATTTTCACAGCCCCCATACTGATCTATCACTTTGGAGAACTCTATCCCTGGGGAATTGCCGCCTCTATAGTGATCACACCACTGATCACTATTTTCATGTGGATTTCACTTTTGGCATTTGCCTTAAATGTCCTTGACTGTCCTCTGGTAATCACTGATATCTTCAATAAATTATGTGAGTTGCTCTATTGGTTAATTGATAGAGCTGTTGAAATCTTTTCCCAATGGACAAGTGTTCACTTTTCATCCAAAGGGGATATGGCCGTCTATTTATCAATATGCTCTATTGTAGTAGTATGCCTCTATATTCAATCTTGGAGATTTTATGGAAGAAGAAAGAGTCCTCAATTTAAATTACGATTCCCCTACGGAAATAAAAGCTCTGCTGGAGATCATGGGGTTGGGCCCGAGGAAAAAATGGAGCCAGAATTTTCTCATTAACAGAGGAGCCAGAGAAAGACTCGTTCAGTCCATTGAAATGAATCCCGGAGATAAAATCTGGGAAATCGGTCCCGGACTGGGATCGATCACCAGGATTTTACTGGATAAAGGGGTTGATCTGACTGCTTTTGAAATCGATCCCGGATATATTGATTATTTGAAAGTCGCTTTCAAAGATGATCACAATTTCTCCATCGTCAAAGGCGATGTTGTAAAGACCTGGAAAGAGGTTGCTGTCACAGAGGGAAAACCGAGAGGGATCGTTGGAAATCTGCCATATAATGCCGCTTCGGCCATTATTGCTTCCTTTATTGAGAATAACAATTTCCCCGAACAATTTGCCGCCATTGTCCAGAGTGAAATGGCGGATCGAATTACAGCAAAACCAAGTTCCAAAAATTATTCCTCATTCTCTTTGCTCTGCCAGTACGCCTGTGATGTTAAAGATATGGGAACCATCGGTTCGGGATCATTCTTCCCAAAGCCCAATGTATCGTCAAAAATTATCCGTATGCTGCCCCATCACAAATTCGACCATCTCATCGATCAACAGCTTTTTTTCATTCTCATACGTGATTGTTTTGCCTCGAGGAGAAAAACCCTTCAGAATAATCTTAAGAATGCCGCAGGGCGAAGATTGCAGAAATACGGCAAAGAACTTTTATTCGAAGCCTTTGAATCGGAAGGGATTGCACTGTCCACAAGAGCCGAAGTGCTCATTGTTGATCAGTACGTGTCAGTCTGTAATAAAATCAGCCAACTCTACGAAACAAAATGAACCCGTCCTGTCTGATCTGTTCTTCCGATACCTATAGCAAAGAGGATAGCAGTGGAAGACTCTTCCATTTCTGCAATCACTGTCAGTTTGTCTCTCTCGATCAGAAATTTCACCTCTCCTTTGAAGCTGAGAGGCAGAGGTATGATCTACACGATAACCGGTCTGACAATGAGGGTTATAGACAATGGCTGAGAACTTTTGCCCATGAAGCGGTTGTTCCTTATATTTCTAAGGATAGCAGAATTCTTGATTTCGGGAGCGGTCCCAATCCCCTCCTTAAAGAGATATTGGCAGAAGAGGGTTATTCTGTAGAAATATACGATAAGCATTTTCATGATTATCCCTTTAAAGGGAAGTTTGATATGATTATTTCTACTGAAGTTATCGAGCATATAGAAAATCCCATTGTTCAGATTCAAAAATTAAAGTCTCATTTACATCCCCGCGGATATTTATCACTGAAAACAGCCTTTCGTCCTATTTCAGATGAAGATTTTTTAAAATGGTGGTACAAGGAGGA
>JADGDJ010000351.1 GCA_016744925.1 Spirochaetaceae bacterium | reverse complement strand
CAGTTTAAATAAAACCTTGACCGTATCTTTCACAGAGGATATCACCATAGATCCTTTTCTTTCATTGACGTGTCTGTAGAGAGTTAGAATTACACCCAATCCGGAACTGTCGACAAAACCGACAGAATCCAAATTGAGTACGACTTTTTCTGATCCTTCAACACCCTTTATCATTTGATTTTTTAACTCTTCCGAGTTTAAAGCGTCAAGATGATCGATCTCCATCGTCAAAATTCTAATTCCATTTTTTTCACTAACTTTCATTTTATGTCCATAATTTGATATTTTATTACCAAATTATATAACAGATTAATAATAAAAGTTATTCTTTTTTTCAATTAAGAGCCTGTTCCAGGTCCTCAATCAAGTCATTTAAATCTTCAATCCCTACAGATAAACGGATAAGGTCCGGAGAAATACTTCCCTTGCTTAAATCCTCTTCCGACAACTGGGAATGGGTTGTGCTTGCCGGATGAACAGCCAGACTTTTAGCATCACCAACATTTGCCAGATGAGAGAATAGCTCCAGATTATTGATAAATTTCTCTCCCGCCTCACGGCCCCCTTTTACACCAAAGACAACCATACCACCAAAACCATTCTCCAATTGCTTTGAAGCTGCTTCGTAAGCAGGATCATCTTTCAGCCCGGGATAGCGTACCCAGTCTACCTTTTTGTTTTTTTTAAGATAATGAGCCACTGCAAGAGCATTCTGAGAATGTCTCTCCATCCTGAGAGCCAGAGTTTCTAGTCCCTGCAGAAAAATCCATGCATTATCAGGGCTTATACATGCACCCAGGTTTCTCAATGGAATGAGTCTCATCCTGAGAATAAAAGCGAGGGGCTGTAAGTCTCCCAGGTCATGACCGAAACGAAGATTGTGGTAGGAAGCATCCGGTTCATCGTAGAGAGAGAATCGTGAATCGGACCAATCGAATTTTCCGCTGTCTACAACAATTCCACCGATTCCCGTACCATGACCACCAATCCATTTTGTTAAAGAGTGAATTACGATATGAGCCCCGTGCTCAAGAGGTCTTATGAGATAGGGCGTCGTAAATGTAGAATCCACCGCTAATGGAAGCTTATTTTTATCTGCTATTGCAGCAATTTCAGAAATATTGGCTACGTCGAGAGAGGGATTTCCAATAACTTCCGTGTAGAGCAGTCTGGTCTTTTGGGTAATGGCTTTTTCAAATTCTTCCGGTTTAGTGGGATCAACAAATTTTACAGTAATGCCCAATCCCGGAAGGATCTCTTTGAACATTGTAAAAGTCCCGCCATAAAGGTTAACCGCAGCCACGACTTCATCACCGAGAGCACAAGTATTGATTACAGTATAAAAAATAGCTGAAGTTCCCGATGCGAGAGCCAGTGCTGCTGCACCACCCTCTAAATCGGCGACTCTCTTTTCCAACACATCCTGAGTAGGATTCTGCAGTCTCGTGTAAATGTTACCCAATTCTTTAAGTGCAAAAAGATTGGCTGCATGCTCTGTATTTTTGAAGACATAAGCACTTGTCCTGTGTATAGGTACGGCTCTGGAACCTGTTTCATCTATAACATTTCCCGAATGTATTGCTTTTGTATTAAATCTGTAACTCATTTTTTCAACTCCCTGAATAAATCCATGTCGATAAATAACGATCTCCGCTATCGGGCAGAATAACAACGATTCTTTTCCCTTTTCCTTCACCTTGAGCGATTTTTTTAGCGGCTGCTAATGCTGCCCCGCCCGAGATCCCTAAAAACAGGCCATCGCTTTTTGCGACTTCTCTTGTTGTGTCAGCGGCATCTTCCGATTTGATTCTGACTATCAGATCATAGACTTCTGTGTTGAGTACATCGGGTACAAAACCAGCCCCTATTCCCTGTATTTTATGTGGACCGGGTCCTTCTCCAGACAAGATAGAGGAACCGAAGGGTTCTACAGCAACAATTTTGATCCCTGGAATCTCTTTTTTAAGAATTTCACCAGTTCCGGTAATTGTTCCACCGGTTCCGATCCCCGCTACGAAATAATCAACTTTACCTTCTGTATCCCTTATGATTTCCCTTGCCGTTGTATCTCTGTGAACCTGAGGATTGGCCGGATTAGTAAACTGCTGAGGCATAAAACTTCCGGGATTTTCACTGATGAGTTCTTCAGCTTTCGAAATGGCGCCTTTCATTCCCGTAGAACCGGGAGTTAAAACCAATTCAGCACCAAGGGCAGCTAAAATATTTCTCCTTTCCATACTCATGGTGTCTGGCATAACCAGAATAATCCGGTAACCACGGGCTGCAGCGACAAAAGCCAAACCAATTCCAGTATTACCGCTAGTTGGCTCTATTATCAATCCACCCTCTTTCAGATTCCCTTTTTTCTCAGCATCTTCTATCATTGCCAGAGCAATTCTATCCTTAACACTGGAAAGAGGATTAAAATACTCCAATTTTCCGATTATTTCACTATTCGTTTCTTCAGAAAGAGATCCAACCCTAACTAAAGGAGTATTGCCTACTAACTGGGTTATATTATCGTATATGTTCATTTTATCTTCCTCATTCTATGATATTAGTTAAATAGAATATTCCAGACCCGGAATTTTACAGTCAATCTCCATAAGCCTTTCTATAGTGAAGCTCTTTAAGACTTTCTGCTGGGCAACCATAAGTTCTTCCCACACTATTTTTGTCGGACATTTCTCATATCGGGCGCATTGAGTGGGATCATCAACACAATGTACTGCAGAAATTGACCCCTCAAAAACACTGACAATATCAAACATGGTAATATCAGCAGGATCTTTTGCCAGGGAATAACCACCTTTGGGACCTCTGATGGTTTTTATGATTCCCTGATTTTTCAGGATGATTAAAATATTCTCGAGATAGGATGAAGAAATCTGCTGACTTTCACAAATAACTTTTCTTGTAATGGGCTTCTCACCCCTCTGCTTGGCGATTTCAATAATTGCTCTTGCAGCATATCTGCTTCGTGTCGATAATTTCATATACCCATCCTTAATGTTTTATAAGTCTACCAATTAAGTAGACTATAGGATTATTCTCATAAAATAAGTGAACTAAGTCAAGAGATATTGTTTAATTTACTAGAAAAAAACACTAATTCCCGAAATACAGTCCCTCTCGAGTACACTGCACTTTAAAGAAATTTTCATGAACAGCTAAGCTGATGCTTTTTAAAATGAGATGGAGAATAGAAAATGAGGAACCCTGCAGCAGAGCTGCGAGGTATCTGCGTTCGTAGAGGTTGCGACAAGTCGTTATAACGACAAAGCCTTCATCCCCAGAGCGAAGCTCAGAGGATGAAGGCCCGAAGAATAAAAAGGAGTATATTTACAT
>JADGDJ010000350.1 GCA_016744925.1 Spirochaetaceae bacterium | reverse complement strand
GGATTTTGGCAGTCCCCATTCCGATTGTCCCGTATCCAATGATTCCCACTTTTATAATATTTTTCAAATTTCAATCCTTTAACGATGATAATCTGATTCCATTATATTCGAGGCTGATACTTTTAAAAAGGGGTTGATTAAGGACAGAAAAAACGCCTTCCGCCACAGGCTTCCCGGTCTCCGATAATAATCAGATTAAATGGAGCCTCTTTTATATTTCACTCAATTCTTCCAGATCTTCGTCAAAGTCATCCAGTTCTTCTGTTGAGGATTGGGAAAGAGAAGTTTCATTAATATCGCGCAAGGTTAGTTTCTCAAGAATAGCTGTGAATTCTTCAAGCTGATTCTGATTTTGAAGTTTCATCGAGCAACCGATCCTGTAACTGGTTCCGTCAAGTTCAATCCGCCGTGGTGTAAATAACAAAGGAATTTCATTCAGATGGCTGAATCCGATAGGCAACCGTACATCTGAGGAAATCTCATTACCAAGAGGAAAATCAATATCACTATATAACAGAAGACCTGATGGAGAGAGATCTCCCAAGTGTCCAATGAAACGGTCATTCTGAAATACTTCAAGATTGTAAAGAAGTACTCGTCTCAACTCTTGTCGTGACACTGCTGCAAGATGTCGTTTTTCGCTAATTCTAAAATGTTTTATTGCATATTTGAGCTCATGTCCTCCAACCTTTAAATATGTTGCCAGTTGAGATAGTACTGATGCAGAATTTGAAGCAGCGTCTGAGCCTTCCGCTGCTTTTTTAACCTGATTTTGAATGAGATCATATCCATTGGATTGTTCTTTTAGGGTCATAGAAAAACCGTTAATCCTATCATTAATAGCTCCCGATACCTTTAACGTTTCATCAATTATACTTCCCTGTTCTCGAAATTGGATTTGAAAATCATCCATTCCTTTGGTAATTTCAGACATGCGGGAGCTTATACTTCCCAGCACTTCCCTGGCATTATCTCCAAAGTGTTTAACTGCATAGACCTTCTCTACCCCAGTCTTCCAATAAAGGGTATTTTCATTAATACTCTTGCTGGTTTCTTTCAGGAAATCTCCAACATCCTTTATCGCATCCCTGGAGTATCCAGCCAGTTTTCTAACTTCTGCAGCAATAACAGCGAACCCCTCTCCTTGTTTACCTGCGCGTGCAGCTTCGATAGAGGCATTGGTAGCTAAGACATGAGTTCTTTCCGAGATATCTTCTAATGAGACTATAACTTTGCCGACCCTGGATGTTTTTTCACTCATCCCTTCCATTCCCTCTTGCAGATTATTCATAGTTTCCACAAGGTTCTGAATTACATCTGCGGACTGTTCGACATTCTCCTGTCCAGTCATTGCTTCCCCGGAAGCTTTCCTTGTCTCATCAGCCAGGGACTCCAAATGAGCGCTTGTAGCAGCAGATCTCTCATTTAATCCTCTATAAGCTTCAGAAGTATCATTCAGTTGTTCAAGGATTGCTGATATTTCTGTCTCCAGAGAAATTAAGGCTGTCTGAAAACTACTTACCTGGCTGAGGATAACTTCCATAGTTTGTGACTGATCATCAGATTTTTCAGATAAATGACGTGCTGAAAAGATAATATCTGATGCAAAAAGATTGAACTTTCGGGTAGAATGAGAAATCTCTATGAAGACTGAATTCAAATGACTTGTAAGAATATCTATACTCTGTGCAAGATCATTAGTTGATTTCTCGTTAGATTCTACAATTTCAATCGAGAGATCAACTTTTTCACCGTTCTTAATATGACTTAACGTTCTGGAAATATGAGTAAATTTCTTCTTTTGCCAGTGTATATTAATAAGCAATACAATTAATGCAGTAGATGTCATCAATCCTGAAATCGAGATTAAGTTGATTGCCGATATATTTGGAATCAAAAACCAAAGACACAAAGCATTTAAAACAAGAAAAATAGATAAACTAAGGACCATTAATAAACTGGGAGTATGTTTCTTCACTAATTATATTTTGGTTGAAATTGTTGAAAAATGCAAATTTGCTTTGGCTTCCATTTAAGTCTGAAACCAACTAAAGAATGAATTGACACAGTGGCTGTTTCGGAATATTTATGAAAACCATTATTAAGATCTATGCTATAAAAACTTTCAGATTTGCAATGTCCTTTAAATAGTCAATTTTATCTACTTTTACATCGACGATCTTCATACCTGTCCGTTTTTCAAGCTCCTCTATCAACTCTCCTTTTTTATCAAAATGGACTAATTCAATGCTCTCAAAAATAATAGTTTTATATGGTTTGTAGTTCTTGAGCCATCTCTTCTCCAGAACATATGTAGACAGAACAATAACCATATTGGCAAATAAAATCTCCATAAAACTGACTCCGGAAGTAACTGTCGAATTTATTATTGCCACAATGATTGAGATGAACAGAAAGGTCATCTCTTTTATAGGGATTGGTTCTGTACGATATCTGAGGATAGAAAATATAGCAAAAAGGCCAAAGGCAAATCCTGTACCAAGCTCAACCTTGCTCAAAAGGCTGGAGACGAAAAAGATTAAAATATTAAATAGGATGAAGTTAAAAAGATACTCTGTATTTTTATTAATTTTATAATAGATTCCCCATGTAAGAAGTAAAATAAAACCAGAGTTGAGAATCAATCTAATCAGAAGTAATTGAAAAGATGGTACGTTTATAAAGTTTGAGAATATTTGTTCCATAGATAAATCCTTTTTTTATGCCCGATTCAGGGTTTCTAATTTAATGTTTTTATTAATTTCTCTAATCTTCATGTTCATGCTATTATGTTTTACCTCAGAGAAATGTTGAGATATTCCCAGGCAATATTTGCTGAAGGACAGAGGTTTTATCCGATTCTCCCTAAGGGTTTTATCCATTTTTGAATCTCTTCTGTTGCCTTCATATTTAATTTCAATTATTGAAATATCGCTGAAGTTCGATTTTTCATTTTTTGAGAAAAATGAGAGATTAAGATCGATAGTCACTCTCTCTTTTAAAGATTTATCAACAAGTGTAATCCTCTCATATTGAATCTCAAGTTTCTTCTCGAGATCATTCGGAGGAAAAGGCAAATACTTTTCGAGAAATTTAATGTTCTCTAACCACTGACCATTTTTTTCCACTTTGATTCTCTCTTTGATGGTTCTCTTTTTGTTATTTTTAAATTTCAATTCCAAAAACTTATCTCCCGTCAGAGCATATGTTCTCGATCGGACTTTATAGCGATTCTGCTTCCCATTCTGATGAGATGTATACAGTTTAAAGTCAGGCATATCATAATAGACTGACTCATAGGGCATTAAATTCTCACCATCAATTTCCAGAATAAAATAGTCATCTTTCAACTCACCAAGGAG
>JADGDJ010000100.1 GCA_016744925.1 Spirochaetaceae bacterium | reverse complement strand
ATATTATCCCGTTGATTCTCTATTGTTCCTACGAGGGCTGTACCATAGATATTTATCTATAAATCGGTGATAAAATCGACCAGGGACTAAATTTACAATGCTACGTAGTTAATTCTTAATAAAAAAAGAAGGAGAGTAACCAAAAAGCCGTTTAAACTCTCTGCTAAATTGAGAAATATTATCATAACCGACTTTGTATGCTGCTGTATTAGCATTAAAATGATCTTGTATTATAAAGTTCTTTGCTTTTGTAAGTCTTAATTTCTTAATGTATTGAATAGCCGATTCTGCAGTAACTTTTTTGAATTCTCTGTGAAAAGACGATACACTCATTTGGGCATCGCTTGCCAAATCATCAATTGATATGTTTTTCGAATAGTTAATATGAATATTCCGTAATACCCTTGCGATTCTGGAAAAATTGGTGTTGTGTTCGGTCATCGCATAGAGCGAAGGTGCTTTGTTATTTTTTAAAATCAAGTACAAAATCTCACGTAATATACCCGGTGCAAGCACTTTACAGTCCTGTGCATTCTGCATAACTAATAATAATCTTTTTACTACACTTGAAAGAGCTTCATCTAAAGGAATCGATTGCACTCCTTTTGAATAATCTTTGGGAAAACCCTCACTGTTATACGGTTCATCAATAAGAGAAATAAGTTCATGTAACACTTTCAAATCAATATCGATGGTCATTCCCAGTAACGGTTCCTCAGGACTGGCAATAGTTTCACAATCAAGTGGTATGGGAGTTGATAGAACAAGGTAATTATCAGGATCGTAAGCCAGAACTTCATCACCAAAGTGAGCAATTTTTCTGCCTTGGCTGATAATTGCAATACTGCAGTTGTAGATAAATGGTTCCACCCGCTTCGAATTGCTTATGCGTATAAAATTTACACCTTCTACATTTACAGAAGGATTTATCCCTTCATCTGGAGCAAGATTACTCATGAAATCTGAAAGTTCACTCATTTAATAGTTTCCTTATTGATATTAATATGCAAGTAATAAGCGATAAATGAACTATATAGTATTAAGTTTGGTAGAATATTGCAAGTATAAAGCAGAAATGTGTCTGGAGGAAGAATCTCGATTAAATTATAAATATAACCAGATTATGATATAGGAGAAAATATTATGTGGGAAAAAAACATTGATATTAATGAAGTTAAGGAAATCCGGACAAAAACAAATGTGTATTTTGGAATTGGTGCGATCGCTAAAATAAGTGATATAGCTGTAGAATTGGTAAAAAAGGATATTAAGAAAGTATTAGTTGTAAGTGGACGATCTTCTTATATAAAATCAGGAGCCTGGGATTTTGTTAAAAAGGCTCTTGAAGATAATAAAATTGAATATGTGAATTATGATCAGGTAACACCCAATCCAACTATTGATCACGTTGATACGGCAGCTAGGTTAGGACGGGATTTTGGTGCACACGCTGTTATTGCCATAGGTGGCGGTAGTTCAATTGATGCAGGTAAAAGTGCTGCAATTCTCCTTAAAAATCCTAAAAGAACGGCAAGAGAGATCTACGAATACACATTTACCCCTGAAAAAGCGGCTCCGATTGTTGCAATCAATCTTACTCACGGCACAGGCACAGAGGCAGATAGAGTTGCAGTTGTAACTGTTCCAGATAAAAACTTCAAACCGGCGATTGCCTATGATTGCATTTATCCTATGTTCTCAATTGATGATCCTGCCTTGATGGTTAGTTTATCACCAAAACAAACTATATATGTAAGTGTAGATGCTGTTAACCATGCTATTGAAGCTGCAACTTCAAAAATAAACTCACCATACTCGATTTTAACAGCAAAAGAAGCAATCAGACTTATTTGTAAATACCTGCCTCATGTCATTAAAGACGCTAACGATTTAAGAGCTAGATATTTCTTATCATATGCATCTATGCTTGGCGGTGTAAGTTTTGATAATGCACTGCTTCACTATACTCATGCTCTTGAGCATCCACTTAGTGCAGTCAAACATGAACTTACTCATGGATTAGGTCTTTCAATTTTATTACCTGCAGTCATCAAGGAAATATATCCTGCAACATCAGAAATTCTTGGTGATATCTTATCACCAATTGTTTGTGATCTGAAAGGAAAACCTGAGGAAGCGGAAAAGGCAGCAGAAGGTGTTGAAAAATGGTTGTTTGATCTTGGAATAACTTCAAAACTGGAAGATGAAGGTTTTGGTGAATCAGAGATTGAAATGCTGGTTAATCTGACAAAAACAACTCCATCATTAGATCTTCTTTTGAGTCTTGCTCCCACAGTAGCATCTGATAAGACAATTGAAAATATTTTTAGGGAATCTCTAAAACCATATGCATGTAATGTCTTAAAATAATTTGAACCGAAATATTATTATTTCTGATTGATATTTGCCTGAACTCCGGAATAAATACCGAGTTCAGGCTATATCTTTTCACTGAGAGAATGAAGAGTCCATTACGAAATGTACAAAGTCCTAATGGCTGTATTTAGGCGACATATGAATACCCGCCAACTTGTTAAATCAGTCCGTAAGTACACATATTTCGCTTTCAGGGAAATTCAGTTTAATTGTATCCCCTGTATTCAGTGCGATACTGTCGCTTGTATTTACTACAATATCTCCTAAATCAGAATCGACTTCGTATTGATAACTATCTCCAAGGTATGTTCTTACTTTTATATGACCCTCAATTAAGGATTCACCCTTTTGAGCAACTGCGATATTTTGAGGTCTTATGGCAATCTTTTTTGGATTCTCCACATCTTCAGCTTTAATCTCTTTTCCATTACTTAACCTATATAATCCATTACCTACCTTGGTTACATCCAGCAGGTTTTTAAAACCTACAAAGTCTGCTACAAAAATAGAATTGGGACTGCTGTAAATATTTTCCGGAGTATCATATTGTTCGATTTTACCGTTATTCATAATAGCAACTTTGTCAGATATAGAAAAACACTCTTCCTGATCGTGGGTAATCAGAATAGTTGTGATTTTATACTTCTGTTGCATCTTTTTAATCTGTGCTCTCATTTCAATTCTCAGTTTTGCATCAAGATTAGAGAGTGGTTCATCTAAAAGCAGCAGTTTTGGAGAGATAACTAATGCTCTCGCAAGAGCCACTCTTTGTCTTTGACCACCACTTAAATTTTCAGGTTTTCTGTCTTTAAAAGAGATCATTTCTACGGTTTCTAATATATCTAATACTTGTTTTTCTCTTTGCTCAACTGGAACTTTTCTCAGTTTTAACCCATAAGCTACGTTCTCATAGACTGTCATATTAGGAAATAGTGCATATGACTGAAAAACAATACCAAAATTTCGTTTATTAATGGGAGTTTTTGAATAATCTTCATCATCGATTAATATTTTACCACCACGAGTATCTAAAAAACCAGCAACAGCTCTAAGTGTTGTAGTTTTTCCACAACCAGAAGGTCCTAATATTGAAACCAGCTTCCCATTTTCTATATCTAAATTATAATTTTCTAATATATTAACCTTGCCGTCATAAGATACTTTCAAGTCATTAAGTTGTAATCTTGCCATGTTTATTCTACCTTCCGTAATTATTTAGACCTAAAGTCTTTTCAATTAAAAATGTAATACCAATTGTTATAAATAGTAGTACAACTGAAACAGCTGCAACCCCGGGGTTTCCGTATTTTTCAACATCCTGCATCATAATGATTGGAAGGGGAGTAGCCCCTCTTCCATATAAGAAAATAGAGATGGGAATATTGTTAAACGACGTAATAAATGAAAGTACAGATGCAGATACTATAGCTGGTGTAATACTGGGTAGTAAAATATGCAGTATAAAATCTTTCTTCGACGCCCCTAAGCTTGTAGCGGCATCTTCTATTAAAAAGTCAAACTTATCAAATGCACCACCGATGACTCTTATTGTATAAGGGAACAAAATTATAATATGAGCTAACATTAAAACAAAGAACTTAGGTAACTTCATATCGAATTCCTTTGCAATAAAAACCCAACATAAAAACAGAGAATAACTCAGTACTATTCCCGGTATTAATATGGGAGAAAAGAATATATTCTTAATTCGATTAGTGAATTTATCATTGTATTTGGCTAAACCATAAGCAACGGGGACTCCAAAAATTAATGAAATTATAGTAGCTAAAATTCCCACTTGAAAACTAATTGTAAATCCCGATAGATAACTACTGCTAAAGGCACTTTTATACCATTTTAATGAAAATCCCTCTATGGGAAAGGTTAATATATCATTGCTGTTGAAAGAGGCAACAACAGTTATAAACAGTGGATATACCAAATAAAAGAACACCATAAAGACAAAAATTGTCAGTATTTTACTTTTTTTCATTTGTTCCCCCAATCGCTTCCGCACCTTTATTAATCAGAGTAATTACAACAACAGTTAATACAAATAAGAAAATAGAAATTGATGAAACCAATTCCCATCGACCTAAAGTCGTTCCGTATTGCTGTACTAATGTTGCAAGGACAACAGTTCGTGTACCACCTAAAATATTAGGTGTCGTATAGGCTGTTAATGTTGCCGTAAAAACTAAAACGAGACCTACAATAATTCCGCTTATTGAATTGGGAATTATAATAGTAAAGAAGGTTTTAAACCGTGTTGCCCCTAAACTAATTGAGGCATCTTCTACCTCTTCTGATATATTATCCATTACACCTATTAATGAGATAATCATTAAAGGTAGAAATATATAGGTTGAACCGACAATAACAGCAAATTTAGAATACATAAAACTAATCGGTTCCATTAAAAACCCCAGATTATTTAATAATCTGCTCAAGATTCCGTCGTAACCCAAAATAATCATCCAGGAAATACTTCGTACTACTGCATTTGTCAAAAGAGGAAATAAAATTAACAATAAAAAAACATTTTTTAATCGACCTTGAGTTCTTGAAATAAAATATGCCGTAGGCAATCCGATAATCAAGGTCGCTGATACGACATAAAAAGAGATCGTAAAAGTATTTTTAAGAGCTTTTTTAAAAGTTGAATCTCTAAATAGTTCTAAATAATTGGCAATGCCGATTGAATCACCAACAGATAATGATTTATAAGCTAACATTAAAAATGGTATAAAAACCAATACTGCAATTAGACATAAACTCGGTAAAAATATAATTGCTTTTTCCTTATTCATTCGCTACTACCTTCTCCATTAATTCCTGGCTTTTAGCTTTTACAATGTCGTAAACATCCTTAAACTTACTTATGATCTCTTCTTCTTTAACATTTGCCAGCTTAGAATCTTTTACAACTAATTTGCCATTTACAAATACATGCTCGATGTTATTGGGAAGCATCGAGTAGACAATAGCTGCATAGTAATCATACAGAGGTAACATATTAATTGTATTAGGGTTAATAATTAGTAAATCGGCTTTTTTCCCAACTTCAACACTACCTACCAGATGATCAATGTTTAAAGCCTTAGCCCCATTTATAGTTGCCATTTTTACAATATCTATAGCAGGACATATGCTTCTGTTCAGATATTTTACTTTTTGCATTTTAGGTGTGCAATTCATAACACTCATCATATCCATGTGGTTTCCGCTCATTGGTCCATCAGTTGCGATACTGACATTGATTCCATACTTCATGTAATCATATATGGGTGCGATCTCTCTACCGCTTTTGCTATTCCCTGCAGGACAGTGCGAAATAGATATATTGTGTTTTGCCATAATTTCTAAATCTTCATCGTCTACCAATATCCCGTGAGCACCGATAAAGCGTTTCCCTAGAACACCGATATTTTCCAAATACTTAACAACAGAACCATGTTCTTTCAAAAAAGGTTCAGCTTCCCACACTTGTTCCGCTATGTGAATTAAAAAAGGGACTTCATATTTATCAGAAAGTTCTTTACATCTTTTTAAGAGTGGTTCGGAAGTCATGTAGACCGAGTGGGGTGCCAGTGCTCCATTTATGATTGGATTGTCTTTATACCGATCAATAAACTTCTCAAATAACTCAAAACCAAAATCACTATCTATTTGCTCTCCACTTTTCTCGTCTGTTATTCCCTGACCGATAAATGATCTTATACCTAAGTCATCAGAAGCTTGAGCCGTTGAATTAATAAAGGTATACATATCTGCATAACATGTAGTACCGCTTAATAACATTTCTGACAAACTCAGTAGAGAAGAGCCATAAACGATCTCACTATTTAAACAGGAGTTTTCCAGTGGAAGTAAAAGTCTGGTCAAACGATCCTTCATATCATCACCCAAACCCCGAAAGATTGTCATGGGAACATGTGTATGTGTGTTTATAAAACCAGGAAGTAGAAGCTTCCCGGTACCGTCAATTATAGAATCATATTCTTCTGATATGCCATCAAAGAAAATGCGACATATCTCATCATTGTCGATAAGGATATTCGCATTCTCTAAGATATCAAGAGTATCATTCATTGTAATAACAGTAATATTCTTGATTAAAGTTTTCATTATTCTGTAAATAACTCATTCCACTTGGTAACCCAGGCAGCTCTGTTTTCATTTATTAAATCGATGTCTGTAAGAATAGCATCAGGAAATGAAGCGAGGTTGGTTTTTGAGAGTTCCTGATCAGCTTCAAAGGTTACATTCATATTAGCAGGTGAATCAATACCTCGGTCTAAAGACTCGTTTTGTACTTCTTCAGAGAGCAGGAAATCAATAAACAGCATTGCTAAATCTTTGTTTTTAGAACCTTTAACTATATTAACAGCATTGCCGTTTAGTAATACTTTATCCAGGTCACCCCATTTTAAATCGGGAGTATATCCATAACCTGGCAATAAAGCGTAATCGTACTCTCCATTTATAACAGCTTTTCTTGTGCTGAAAGTGCTTACAAAAGCATCGACTTTTCCACTGGCAACCCAGTTTTCTATGGTTGTTATATTTGCTGAAGCATCACCAGACACATCGCCTGCACCATATAATACCATTGGACCAAAAGTGGTAGTCATGTGGGGAATTGCAACTTTACTGCTATTATCAGCGAAGATTTCTTCCCAGGTCGTTGGCAAGTTCTCAGATTTACCGGCAACTTTTAATCTGTTAACAGTATAAAATATTCCATAATCAGTACCATTCGGATTTTTAGCAAGATCGAACAGATTGTCAAAATTTTCTAATTCTGATTTGTTCATCTTTTCAAAAAGACCATCTTTGACCCCTTTTTGGGTCGTAGCTTGAGTTGCAAGAAATACATCAATTTCTGTGATATCAATTTCATTCAAAAGTTTTGTATATCTGTCTCCATCTCTACCTAAATCCAATTCGATAATAACATTGTGCTCTTCTTCGAATGGCGTAAATAGAAACTCCTGTAAAGCCTCAACATCGTAGTCCCATGTAGAAACTACTAAAACTCTCGGTTCAGATGATTTTTCTGTATCCTCCGTTGATCCTGTTGCATAAACAGGTAAAAACAAAACTGCCAACAATAGCGAAATTAAAACCTTTTTCATTTTTTCTCCTTTTTCTCACGAAAGTGATTTTTCCAATTATGTATTTTCACATAATTTAAGATTCAATAGGTATGTCTTTAGATTGCAAATAAGTTAAGCGATTAACCTATAGTTACCATAATATTTGCGTTTAGGGATTATTGTCAAGAAAATAAAGGAAAACTGACCTTGAAAGAAAGACTATAGGCCCAAAAGAGCTCTATGATCTCTTAAATTGAGAAGCCTCTTTGCTTGAATAACTTGACAGATGATTTTCTCCATGTTAAAAGAGGTTAAGCGCTTAACAGGAATGGTATGGGATCAAGTTTAAAAGAAATTGCCGAAAGAGTGGGGACTTCTACCGCCTCCGTATCTATTTATCTCAATAATAGGGATACGAAACGAGTCAGCTCGGCCATGAAGAAGAAAATAGACGTTGCTGCAAAAGAATTGAATTACAGAAAAAATATCTTCGCCAGCAGTCTCTCTAAAAGCGAATCCAAAGTCATCGGGATTCTCATCCCCTCCAATATTCCTCTCTTTAAGAACGGATACACCAATTCCCTCTTGTCGGGAATACAGAGCAGTCTGGCTCTAAAGGGGTACAGTTTGCTCTTCTTTCCCTCTTCAGCCAGTTCTTCGAAAGAAAATGTTCAGGAACAACTTCAAAACAGTGCCGGCTGCGACGGGTACATTCTTTTTAGCACTGGCTTTTGCACAATGGAACATATCCTATGGAATATCCGGGAACTGGAAAATACAGGAAAGCCCTTTGTTACGCTGAACATCCCCCGGGTTTCGAAGGAAGTCAACCAGATTATCATTGAGGATCTAACGTCGCTTCGAAGTTTGGAATACCTTCTGGACGCGGGACACGAAAAGATACTTCTCATCCTAGGCCGCACCAACGGTGAACACATGCAGTTTATCCTGACAGAATATAGAAAAATTCTGAAACAGCGGAAAATCCCTTTTGACAATCGACGGATAATATACGGCAATTACTCGCACAAGGATACATTCTTAAAAGTCAGTAACTTTCTAGCTGTTCACAGAGATATTTCAGCTATTTGTGCCATGTCCGATCTCATGGCTTCCAGCTCTCTGGCAGCGGTTAAAGCCACAGGATTAACTGTGCCGGGAGACATCTCCATCATCGGTCGTAATAATTCGCTCTATTCCGAACTGTCCGATCCTCCTTTGTCGACTCTCGAAATGAAAATCGAAGATGCGGGACGGAGCGCTGCGGACCTGCTGTTCGAACAGATTACGAATCCTGCCACCTGTCGGAAAATTTTTATTAGTGGCGAAATAATTGAGCGTCAATCAGTCAACGAGAAGTCATAGTAAAGGGATACAAATGAGAATAGATTCACTTTTTATAAACGCTAAAATATACAATGTTTATACTGAAAAATGGCAGAATCATGATGTGGCTGTGCTCGATGGCCGAATCCTTTTTACGGGGAATTCCAGCTTATACGAGTTCCAGGCTGATGAAGTTATCCAATGTGAAGGTAAACCTCTGATTCCCGGCATGATTGACATTCACCTGCATATAGAAAGCACTTTCTGCACTCCTTTGACCTTCGGGACATCGGTCCTCAAGAGGGGCGTTACGACTATCGTTTCCGAACCTCATGAAATCGCCAATATCTTCGGTGTTGAGGGTATCAACGAAATGATCCGCGTCTCCGAAGGGGCTCCCATCGACATCTTTTTCGGTGTTCCCAGTTCAGTTCCTTCGACGACTTCTGAACTGGAGACGACTGGTGGAACTATTGGACCGGAAGAAGCCATTAAATTGATGAAAAATCACAGCCGGATAATCTGTCTGGGGGAAGTTATGAATTCCTCATCATTGATAACGATGAAATACGGCAGAGCCAATGAAATGATAGATGCGGTCAAAACCCAATTCCCTCTCTCGGCAATCGAAGGTCATTGCCCCTCTTTTAAAGATCTCAATCTGGCCAAGCTCATGTACTCCGGAGTGGATTCCGATCACTGCCAACAGGATTCTGAGGGTTTGATGCAGCGTTTCGAAAATGGCATGTTCGTGGAATTGCAGGAGAAATCCATTAATGAGGAAAACATAACAATCCTGAAGAGTTTCAATTCCAGAGGATTGTACAGTTTCGTTACAGATGATGTTCCTCCGGATATTCTGGAGGAAGACGGTCATTTGGACTTTGTCGCACGAAAAGCTCTCAGAGCTGGACTGTCTCTCGAAGATATCATCGTCGCCACTTCCTACGCACCGGCCTGCAGAATGGGTCTGAGAGACCGCGGAGCCATTTCGCCGGGAAAAATGGCCGACCTTCTGCTGCTAAAAGACGATTCGGATGATTTTATTATTGAAAAAATCTTTCGCAAAGGTTTGGATGTTTCCTCCTCAGATGAAAAGGCAGATCAGAGAATAGAATTTGGCAGCGAATTTAAAAAGAGCATAAACCTGGCAGAAAATGATATCACAGAGGCTATGTTCCAGATACACACAGCTAACAATACAGGTTCTGTGAAACTTCTGACCATGAAAAAAAATAATTCCAATACGTATACTTCAGAGAGTTCTTTTGAACTGGGAATAACTGAGCGATTAGCCGATTGGGAAAATACAAAAGGAAACCTGGTCATCGTTGTGGACCGATATAGCGGTGAAGCCGGATATGCCCGGGGATTTCTCGAGGGATGTTATTTCAGCAGGGGAGCCATGGCGTCGAGTTGCGCTCATGATAGTCACAATCTCCTGTGCTCAGGTGACAATAAATCAGATATGGAAATCGCTATGAAATGGGTCATCAGACATCAGGGGGGGATGTGCGTTGTTTCGGAAGGTCGGATTTTGGCTTCAATAGAATTGCCCGTTGGAGGAATTCTCTCAGAAGAACCCATGGCGATACTGGCTTCAAAACTAAATGCCATCGCAGACTCTATGAAAAAACTGGGATTCGAACATAGAAATCCAGTCATGTCATTCTGTACATTGACACTTCCTGTCAGCCCTTCACTTAAGATTACAGACAAGGGTGTAATCAGAACCGAAGACGGAAAAATTATGGATCTGATATTGGAAACCAATTAGAAAAGGATACAAAACCGAACATGAGAGGTGATGAGCACGGATGTATTAAGATACACCACGAGATATTACCACTCTATTTCTCCCATCATTTTTTGCTCTGTATAATGCTTTGTCAGCTTCTAATATAAGCTCTTCGGACGTGGTTATGTTGGGGATATCTAAATGGGAAACCCCAATACTGATCGTAATTCTTATTTCTTCCCTACTGGCACAGGGAAGGTTTAGTCTATAATCTTCTACTATTTTTCTTATTCTTTCAGCTAATATAGCGGCATTTTCTATGCTTGTATTTGTTGCGATAATCGCAATTTCTTCACCACCATATCTTGCTATAATATCAGAATCTCTGGCAACATCTTTTATATTTTCAGCTAGATTTTTTAAAACACCATCTCCAATCACATGTCCGTATGTATCATTGATATTTTTAAAATAATCAATATCTAAAAATAGCAAAGAAAGAGGGAGAGAATACCTTGAAGAAACACTCACTTCTTCCATGATTTTTTTATCAAAGTACCTTCTGTTATTTATATTCATTAGTGAATCGGTATTACTCTCATGTTGTAATAAGGCAATCTCTCTCATATTCATAGCTGTTTGAGAAGCTAACCTACCTACTAACAATACAAAAATTCCACCAAAGAAAAATATAAGAGGGACAACAAAATTTATTGACTCCCCATAGGTATTATTTCTCCAATAATCAAATGCATAAACAATATATCCTCCAAAGAAGAATAGAATTAATATGCTTAAAATATTCCATTTTAGTCTCAATACCCCTTTGGGCAGATCTTTTGTTATGCTTCGTATTGGTGGTAGAGAAAAAACCAGGAAAAGTGAACCTAGGAAAATCAATGAAATTTTAAAAATTAATAATGGATCAGACATATTATTTCAACCTATAACTTATTATATTCAACTGTAACATATATCGATTTATATATATAGATAAGTTTATACACATTAAAATAATTTTCAAATAATTGAACAACTCATAGTTTAGGCTGGAAATTAGAGATGAATTAAAACTATGGCTCACGTTTTTCCAGTTGCATATCCAGGTACTCCAATAGGGTCGTGATATTGATAAATCCCATAAGAATCAGAATTTCACCTAATGGCTTTCTATGCTTCATCGTCTTTTGTTTTTCAAGAGCCGCAGCCAAATCTTTTTTTGCAAGAAGACCGTTATCTATAAGTATTTCACCAA
Source organism: Spirochaetaceae bacterium (assembly GCA_016744925.1). GTDB lineage: Bacteria > Spirochaetota > Spirochaetia > DSM-2461 > DSM-2461 > Spirochaeta_F. Next base: position 3,996 of record JADGDJ010000100.1, on the reverse strand, counting down.
TCAATTTCATATGCTGTATTTCCTTATTTCAACTAAATTAAATCAACAGTTTAAAGATTTTATTTTTTGGAATTATTGCCCGTATTAAAGGACATAATTTGATTATTTACCTGGCCGATAGAATTGTCTATCGAATTTACCTGCTGACCTGTTTCTTCTGCCAGTCTTGATATTAAGACTGAACCCTTCGTCATCTGTTCGATCTCCGTTTGAATTTTTTCGGAAGATGCCTCTAGTTCTGCCATGGCTGTTTTAGAAAAATCTGTCGCTGATTTCATGCTATTAAGAGTTCTTCTTATTGATTTAAGCAGTTCCGTTAAATAATTATAGTTTGTTTGAACAGTGCCATTTGCATCGCGGATTTCAGTAGTTTCACCCTGAAGCGTGATTAATTTGATTTCCAATAACTTGAAAAGATTCGTGTATTCATCTTTTACCTGGCTAAGATTTTCGTGGGATTTTTCTGTTTCATTCAAAGAGAACTGTAAGGAGTTTCTTATCTCGGAAGAGAGGTTTTCTGCTTCAGAAGACAAATTCCGTATTTCATTGGCAATGATTTTGAATCCTTCTCCCTGCTTCCCATTATGGGCCGCTTCAATGGATGCATTGATTGCCAAGGTCCCCGTTCTACTGGAAATGTTTTCGATTTTATTGATAAAGGCTCCCAATTTAGCATAGGAATTTCTATTCTGTTCTAAAGTCAGCTCCATCTGTCCTATCAATTGATTACTCATTCCTCCTAGACCGGAAGATTGTATGGTCTTTGTGTCACCGATCATTTTCGCTACACTGAAGATTGTTTCCAGAATTTGATCAATGGTCGATGATTGTTCCATAAGCTGATTTGTGAGGTTGTCCATTTGATTGAAAAGTTCTAAGACATGCGTAATTGAAGCTAAAACAGACTGATTCAGTTGATCTCCGGCTGTATGATTGTCTTCCACTTTGGATAACTGTATGGTCAAAGTTTCTTCAACGCCGCGTATATTCCGGCTAATGTCTTTTACAGCATCCTGAGTGTCCTGCATATTCTTTTTCAGAACTGCACTCAATTCTCCCATGCTCAACATTCTGTCTTGAGTTAATCCGATCAGTTTACGAATTTCTCCGAGAAACTTATTAAATTGTTGTGGAAGTTCTCCGAGTTCGTCACTACTCACCACGGTGATTTCAGATGTCAGATCTCCACCTCTACGGGATATCACCCTGATCTCTTCTACTACATTACGAATTACCTTCAAGATTGTTTGCTTTGTAATAAAGTATGCGCCTAATCCGACCATTACACCGGCTAGAATGCAGCCGGCAATGAAGATGAGTCTTTTCAGAGGACTGTTAAATGACACAAAAAATCCTGCATAAATGGGGAAGATTATACCCATTAATATGCCAAATCCCAAACTCAAAAAATAATTGATACGAATAATACTTTTATGTGCTTTCATGTTTCTTCAATCCGTCCTTAAATTTAAAAACTGGGGTATGGGCTGATTCATATGTCAAAAGCGAATTAAAAACTTTACGATGCAATATTCTCCTACGTTAAATGATAGAATCTTACATATCGAATGTCATTGCAACTAAATCAAGAGATTAAACAATGATCAGGAATTATGTAGGTCATCCACTTGTTTAACCCCAAAAACATCTACCAGATAGTCATATGGCATCGGTTTATAGAAATAGTAGCCCTGGATTTCATCGCATAACTTTTCTGTCAGGAATGATAATTGTTTGCTGTTTTCAACGCCCTCGGCAATAACCTTGAGCCTCATGCTTTTAGCGAGGGCAATGATAAAGCTGGTTATAGACTCGTCATGGGTGTTTAATGAAATACCTTGAACGAACTGTTTATCTATTTTAATTCTGTTCACCGGCAGTTGCTTGAGACGAGAGAGCGAGGAGTATTCCGTGCCGAAATCATCAATGGATAAAATGACACCAAGATCGCTCAACTCCTGCAGAACTTGCTGTACATTGGTAAAATCACCCATGGCTATACTCTCTGTAATCTCAAGCTCCAGGTATTCAGGTTTCAATTCACACTTGCGAAGAGTCTCTTTTACCATCTCGGTTAGTGAGGAACCGCTAAACTGTTTAAGTGACAGGTTTACAGCCACTCTAATAGGTTTAAATCCTTTTAACTGCAGATTCTTATTGTCAATACAGGCTTTATTTAGAACCCATTTCCCTATTTCATCAATAAGACCTATATCCTCTGCCAGGGGAATGAAATCTAAGGGGGGGATAAAACCTTTATCCGGATGGTTCCAGCGGAGAAGTGCCTCCATCCCTATCATTGCAGTCCCGGTAATATCCATTTGGGGCTGATAGTAAAGAATGAATTCATCTCTCTCCAGAGCCCTATAAAGTTCATTTGACAGTCGCATTTTCTCATCAGCACTATTATACATTTTCGTATTGAAGAAGGAGTATCTATTCTTCCCTTGCTCTTTCGAATAATACATGGCTATATCGGCTTTTTTGAATAACATCTCGCTTTCCTTCGCATCCTCGGGAAAGCAGCTAATCCCCATGCTGCCGGTAATATGGATTTCTTCTCCAGCGATAGATATTGGCTTAGCCAATGCTTTCAGAAGCTTATCTGCAATGGAGGCAGCCTCAACCTGCGTTTTAAGCTGAGATAAGATGAATAGGAACTCATCTCCTCCAAAACGGGACATGGTATCATAATCCCGGATTCTACTCGAAAGAGTTTCTGACACCCGGCGAAGAAGCAGGTCCCCGGCATCATGACCCATAGAATCATTGATGTTTTTGAAGGAATCCAGGTCCATCAGTATGACTGCTACAATCGTGTCTGTCCGTTCTGCCAGGGCTATGGCTTTATCCAATCGATCATAAAAGAGCGAACGATTGGGAAGACCCGTAAGGGCATCATAAAAAGCCATGAAGTTTATTTTTTTGTTCATGATCTAGTTTTAACAGCCCATCGCCCACCAGGTTCGATGGTATGCTCAACAATTGTTTAATTTCTTGCACATGGGTGACAGAAGCAGGTTTACTAAAATTCAATCCTAGAATACCGTGAATCCTTCCTTCTCTGACTTCACCCAGAGCAATAAGAGATTTTACAGAAGGGTTTAGCATCTCTTTAATCCAGTTCAAATCAGGGGGAAGCAGATCCATATTGTCTATAATGATATGATTCGTGTTCATAATCTGATTCAATAGTTGGCCAGATTTGTATTCCGAAAAATCTGCAGGAATATTCCAATCGCTGAGATTCTGATCTTTCCCCCAGCAATAAATGGTTTCGACTGTTTTATTGTCACTCCCATAGCAAATGAGGAACGATTCCTGGGCCATTGAAAAAATCCCCAAATCCGCCAGGATTGATTCAAGACACTCCTTTTTATTCTCTTCACTGAGAGATACAAGCCTAGAAGATATCAGGGATATCATTTCCTGATATTCTATCTGGATTTCGTTTTCATTTAAGCGGTTCAGATAGACTCTATGGATATAGGAGGCAATGTATGCGGTAATGGTGAAAAAAAGAATTTTGGGTAGGAACAATAGAAAATTTACACTGTAAAATGAGTCATTCGAGACTACCATCAACCAGATATTTCCTAAAATAGAGACAGCGGCTACGGAATAAAGCAGCTGTCTTTTAATATACAGAATAGAAATAAAAATGATCGGGATGGGAAATGTCCATACAATATGAAAAATACCTTTTCCTGAAAGAAAATATATCATCATCAATATCGCCACATTAACTGTAATAATCATTATATTGTCACGATTTTGAGTATTGGCCACGAAACGGGGAAGAAAAAATATAACGGAGCCCGTTAAAAAAAGAGCAAGACTGAATTGCACACTACTATAATGATTTGAAAAGATCACTGTCTGAACAAACATGTAAAGAAGACTGATTGTAAGAAACAGACCACCTAGGTATTGATAAAAACGGAGCTGCTCAAAATCACTTAAAATTAGACCTGTACGGGTTTGTTTGGATTCTTC
>JADGDJ010000099.1 GCA_016744925.1 Spirochaetaceae bacterium | reverse complement strand
ACAATTAATATGAGGTTCTCATCAATCATAGTCAAGCCGTCTCCGGACAATTCAGCTTGACCTTGTTAAGAGCTTGTAATTAGAATAAAGGAGATGCGATATTCACGGCTCTTAGGAAAAACAAAAAAAGAATCTCAGAATGAATTATTTCAAGAGAGTTATTCTCTTCTCTTTAAAGCGGGTTATGCCCGAACTCTCGGACAGGGACTTTATTCTTTTCTTCCCATGGGTCTCAAGGTTCTGCGGAATATCAAACGGATTATCAGTGATGAACTGGAATTTCTTGGTGGTTCGGAGATTCAGGTTCCCCTTGTCAATCCAGCGGAACTCTGGGATGAAAGCGGCCGTCGGGAGACAATGAGCGATTCCCTGATCATTTTCAGGGACATTCGCAATTCGGAAATGGTTCTCGCACCCACCCATGAGGAAGCTGTCGTTTCGCTTGTGAAACAATCGATGCAATCTTATCGCGATTTTCCGATTTTTCTCTATCAGTTTCAAACCAAATTTAGAAATGAATTCAGAACGCGTGGGGGGATGATCAGGACTCGGGAGTTTGAGATGAACGACTCCTATTCGTTTCATCGCTCCTATTCTGATCTCAATAATTTTTTCCCGAAAGTTTTTGCAGCTTATGAGAAGATATTTAAAAAGTGTTCAGTACCCTATATTACAGCGGAATCTGAAGTCGGTTTAATGAATGGTTCCAGGGCCTATGAATTCCTGACGATTGATCCCCAAGGTAAAGATACGGTTGTTCTTTGTGATAATTGTGGATATCGAGCAAGAGAAGAAGTGGCTCTGGCAATCAAAAAAAATCAGTCAGACAGATTAAAACCTCTGGAAAAAGTGGAGACTGGAATTCTTAAGACCATGAAGAAGATTTCTTCATTTCTAAAAATTCCCATGAATAGGCTGGGGAAGACAATGGTTTATTCTTCTCCTGAGGGACTCATTATGGCGGTTGTCCGAGCTGATTATGAAGTGAGCCGAGAAAAACTCTGTCGGTATCTGTCTCTCACCCATATAAATCCAGCAACAAAAAAAGAGTTGGATCAAGCGGGATTGATTCCCGGATTTATGTCTCCTGTCAACCGGCCTGATAATTTAGTAGTTGTTGTTGATGATACTGTTGTTAACTCGTCCAATCTGGGGATTGCTTCAAATGAAACGGGCTTCTACTATCTCAATGCTAATTTCGGGCGTGATTTTGATTGTTATCATGTAACTGATATCTCTCGGATCAAAGAGGGAGACCTCTGTCTTTCCTGTGGATCTGAGTTGAAGGAGATACACGCCCTCGAATTGGGCAACCTCTTCAAATTGGATGATTATTTTACTAAAAAGATGAATCTGCAATTTCAGGATGAAGAGGGTGTTAAACGTTATCCCTGGATGGGGTCTTACGGTATCGGTCTCGGACGACTCATTATTGCTATTGTCGAGGCAAATCATGATGATCGTGGCATAGTCTGGCCTTTTGATCTTGCTCCTTTCAAATTTTATTTAATGGGTATCGGTAAATCTCTGACAATTAAGAAATATGTCGATGAGATTGAGGAGATGCTTGGAGCTGATGTGCTGGTTGACGACAGGACAGAGTCTATCAGTAAAAAGTTCCGTGACGCTGAGCTTATTGGTATTCCTTTGAGAATTGTGGTCTCTACCCGATATATAGAAGATGAACAGGTTGAACTATGTGATCGTTACACGAGAAACAAATGGCTTGTCCATAAAAATGATTTAAAAAAAGAGATAGATAAATGGAGAACAACAATTGGAAAATGATCGATTTGAGCTGACCCCGGAATTGGTCGAGCAGGTAATATTCGCCATGGAAAATCAGAAAGAGACATTTCTTCTCGATTCTGATCAGCCCTCAATTATAGCCCGTGAAAATAAAAGTAAGGCTATCGGTACTGCTCATGAACTTCCTCTCTGGGAGCCCTCCGATGGGTACAGGCTGATGGAGCAGTTTGTTCTCTCTCTTAGAAATCCCGTATACAGGGAACATCTTTCCTCTATTCTGCATTGCGGAAGCGGTGTTTTTCGGAAATACAAAGATGCGCTTAATCAAAGACCCGATATCGAGCGTATGTGGTTTTCCTTTAAGGATAAGGAGATGAAGAGCCGTGTTTCCGGATGGTACAATGCCCTGCGGATGGAATGGGGTCTCGATGCCCTGGAACTTGAATTTAATGGAGAATACAGCCCGGTTCTTACAGATTTTTCCATAGCCGAAGAAGATGGATCTCATCTGGATCTCATCAATTCCTATGACAAAGAGGCCTTTAGAGAGCTCTATTTTTCTTATCCGGAAGACTATATTTCCGATTTGTTCAGGAGATCAAGAGACGGTTTTGAACCGGAAATATCAGCAGAGTCATCAATTTATACTGCGGAATCTCCCGATGGAGATATTGTCGGATTCATTTGGATCTCCTCAGAAGTTCTCGATAAAGGAACTATTGTGGGACGAGTGCGTCAAATCTATATTATCCCTGAATACAGAGGTCTTGGTCTCGCTGAGAAACTTAAGGAAAAGGCATTGGAAGATAGTAGGATAAAGGATAGCGATATCATTGAGATAGATATCCCCTCCAAAGCAGAATTTCTAAAAAATGATCTGCTTCAGATGGGGTTTGAAAACCTCAGTACCATGTTAATAAGTAAAAGTAAATCTTAGACGTTTTGTAGTTCTTCCTGTCTGATCAGTTCTGTTCGATTATGAATTTTTTCCAATTCGTTCATCACCTGATCGACAACAAATTGTTTGCTGTCCACTCCTTCGGGTGTTTCAGAGATTTTTTGTTTTCTGAATTCTTTCCCTTTGATGACAGGTGATGCTGTAAGTATCATGAGATCCTTTTTGATAGCTTTGACATCGGCATTCATATCATCCGACTGGTGTGGCTCCATAACATTGCCGTTTATCCCAAGAAATAGAATGTTTTCAAAGGACTTCAAGTATGTGAATATCTCTCTGACACCCTTCTTGGACTCAGGAATCCATGGTCTGTATCTGGTTCCCGATGGAAAGACCAGTATGATCTGTCCGTGGTATTTTCTGTCAGTGAGCTCTTTCATTGCCGCATGGTTTATGGGTGTGCTTATTTGTCGGATCGCTGCTTTTTTTACCGGGTCTTCAACACTGTCTATGGAACGGCTCGGATAGATAACGATTGTGGAATAAGTATGGGTAAAGGCCGAAGTGACTGATTCATCACTGCTGAGTTTCATTCCCTGTATGGGAATCAGGCTGCGGGCGACATCTTTTCCCAGAAGCGGATCATTTTCAATAAGTCGGAATGTTACGGGGTAATCAAAATTGCTGTAGTGTTCCACCAGGAGTAGACAGGACTCTCCTTTTTGCGATCGACTGTACAATTCTTTCAAGTTTTCACTATTTATGATTCGACTGCCGGGATTTATTATATTGTCTACCAGTGATCCGATGATCTTCTGACCCTCAAAATCCCCTTTTTGATATACGTTGTCAGGCCTTATTTCGTAGTCACCTGTTAATTTAGATTGAATTTCATAAAAAGCTTTCTTGAGCTGTTCATAATAAACTGACATTCATTTTCCTTGTTTTTATAATAAAACTGTACACTATAATGCCTTTTCTTCTGCTAATTAGCAAGAAGGATCACCCTTTTATAATACTAATTCCTCTTTGTTACTATTGCTATAGTGAACTGTCTGTAAAAAACTGATCAATTTTATTTGACATGTCCGGTTATATAGAGGAATATAAATATTGATAAAAAAGTTTAAGGAGTTTTTAATGAAAAAGGCTTTATCATTTCTGTTAATTCTTGCTCTGGCAAGTACAGCAGTATTTGCTAATGGACAGCAGGGCGATGGTGCAATGGCTAAGGAACCTGTTGAGTTCAGTCTTATCAATGGTGCTGAACCTGAATCACTTGACCCGCATCTAATTCAGGGTGTTCCCGAGCACAGAATCTATGAATCATTATTTGAAGGTTTAGTTGGTTATAGCTGGGAAGACGCAAGTCCTGTACCGGGTGTTGCTGAAAGTTGGGAAGCTTCTAACGAAGGAACTACATATACATTTAAAATCAGAAAAGATGTTATGTGGAGTGATGGTGTTGCCATTACAGCTCATACTGTTGTTGATTCTTGGCTCAGAATGCTCGATCCTGCTACTGCCGGACCTTATGTTTGGTTTCCAGCAATGTTTATCAAAGGAGCAAATGACTTCAATTCTGGTGAAGCCGGACCTGAAGCTGTTCAGATCAGAGCTATTGACGATATGACATTTCAGATGGATCTTGTTGGTCCTCTACCCTATGTAATTGGTGCTCTTGCCCATTACTCATTCGGAATTGTTCCAATGCATGCTATTGAAAAATATGGTAATGAGTGGACTTCTCCTGAAAATTTTGTTGGAAACGGACCTTTCGTTCTTGAAGAATGGGTTCCTCAGGATAAAATTACTGCTGTTCCCAACCCAAATTACTGGGAAGCTGAAGTTGTACAGCTCGACAGAGTCATTTATCTTCCCGTCGAAGATTTAAACACAGCTCACAATATGTTCCTCAATGGTGAAGTTGACTGGGATACTAATGTCCCTCTAGACCAGATTGAGAATGTAAAAGTCAGAGATGACTACTGGGCAACTCCATACCTTGGGACTTATTATTATGTATTCCAGAATGAAGTAGCTCCTTTTGACAATCCAAATGTTAGAAAAGCTCTCGCAATGGGATTCAATAGACAGAATCTAGTCGACAAAATTACAAAAGCCGGTCAACTTCCTGCTTTCTCTATGGTTCCCAATATGGCCGGTTATCCTGCAATCCAGGATGATAACGAAGATATTGCTGAAGCGAAGAAACTTCTTGCTGAAGCCGGATATCCCGGTGGAGAAGGTTTTCCAAAATTTGAAATTCTCTACAATACTTCAGAAAGTCACAAAAAAATTGCTGAATACATTCAGCATGAATGGAAAAAAAATCTCGGTATAGATGTTGAACTAAATAATCAGGAATGGAAAACATATCTGTCAAACAGAAACCAGGGTAACTTCCAGGTAGCAAGAGCAGGTTGGATCGGAGACTATCAGGATCCCAATACCTTCCTCGACATGTTTGTTACCGGTGGTGGGATGAATGGTGGTAAGTATTCCAATGCTAATTACGATGCAGCTATAACTGAAGCGGCAACAATGGAAGCCGGTCCTGCAAGAATGAAAAAACTTGTAGAAGCGGAAACATACTTCATAAAAGAAGATCAGAGTGTTATGCCTATTTACTATTATGTTGCACTCAACATGATTGATATGGAAAAATGGGGTGGTTTCAACCACAACGTACTCGATACACATCCTACAAAAGATATTTACCTAAAATAACATCCGTTTAATAAAACAGGAAAGCCGATTGGCTTTCCTGTTTCCATCTATGCAACAATTGCTAAACAGAAAAGATTTGTAAGAAACGAGTCTTTATTTCTTTATTTGGAAATATATGCTTAAATATTATTAGATTGAGTAATATCAGGAATAGATTTAAAAATAGTCCCTATTACTTAATTGATGAATTCCTACATTTGTAGGTAATAAAAATCGTCAATGAGGTTTTCAATGACAAAATATATCATAAAACGTTTTCTCGGAATGATTCCGACTCTCTTTGTAATTATTACACTTGCATTCATTATCATGCGTCTAGCTCCCGGTGGACCTTTCGATCAGGAAAGACAGGTTTCAGATCTGGTTAAAGCCAATCTTGAGGCAAAATATCATCTCGATGAGTCCATGCCGAAGCAGTTTATCCGGTACCTTAGTGGTATAGTCCGGGGTGATTTCGGTCCTTCGTTTAAGTACTCTGATCACGATGTCGCATTTTTTATCTTTACCAGTTTACCCCACTCTCTTTTACTGGGGACAATCGCTTTACTTCTGGCCACATTTATGGGAGTTTTTGTCGGGATCATCGCGGCTTTGAATCAGAACACATGGATAGATTACAGTGCCATGTCTCTGGCTGTAATCGGTATTTCTGTTCCTTTGTTTGTCGTAGGACCGGTATTGATGCTGATATTTGCCATGAAACTTCAATGGCTTCCTACATCAGGTTGGATTACTGGAAGAGATGGCTGGGTGACTCTTCTCATGCCTGTTTTAACTCTTTCATTCCCGTATTTTGCTAATATTGCCAGGCTTTCCAGATCCAGTGTTTTGGATGTAATAAGATCTGATTATGTCAGAACGGCTAAGGCTAAAGGTCTTTCACAGACTGTTATTATATTGAAGCATGTACTCAAAGGCGCTATGTTGCCTATCGTCAGTTATCTAGGTCCGGCTTTTTCCGGAATTATTACAGGATCAGTTGTTGTGGAGAAAATTTTTCGAATCCCCGGATTAGGAAACTTTTTTGTACAGTCATCATTGAACAGGGATTACACAATGATTATGGGCGTTATCATAGTTTATTCAACAATACTCATATTGATGAACTTTCTCGTTGATATTATATATTCATTCCTCGATCCCAGGATTTCCTATCGATAATCCGGAGGTTATATGAAAACTATAGATAATGGAAAAAAAATGAAAAAAGATGAAGTAACCAATGAATTTAACCAGACTCTGAAAGGTGAAAGCCTGAGTGCAGATGCCTGGAAGAGATTAAAAAAGAATAAAATGTCAATGTTTGGCCTTTTTATGGTGACAATATATGCAATCGTAGCAGCTCTTGCCCCCGTTCTTCCCATTCATAGATACGATAGACAGGTTCTAGAACATCAATTTCTTCCTCCTTCAATTACCCGAACTGCCGGGGAACTTATGTTGGAGAGACGTATTGATCTGATCGGTAGAATGATGAATAAAGAAAAACGGTCAGAAATGAGTCAGAAAGAAAAGGCCGAAATTGCCGATATAGAATATCGAATTATAAATGAAACTGCAGAAATAGATGGCAAGATCATTAAGGTTCACGAGCGAAAATATCTGCTAGGAACCGATGATTTGGGTCGCGATATGCTTTCCCGAATTATCTACGGAGGACAAATGTCCATGGCTATTGGTCTGATAGGTACGATAACATCGATTCTAATAGGTATTGTTATTGGCTCTATTGCCGGATATGTCGGCGGGCGGACTGATTATATTATTATGAGAATTGTAGATGTCATGTATGGGTTACCCTATATGCTTCTTGTTATTATTCTTATGGCGATCCTTGGAAAAAATATTCTCAATCTATTTCTAGCTCTATCATTAGTGAGTTGGTTGACAACGGCCAGAGTTATGAGAGGCCAGATTCTGTCCCTGAAAAACTCAACTTATGTCGAAGCCGCACGTTCCATGGGGGCGAGTTCGGCGAGAATTATTTTTAAACATCTGGTTCCCAATACTCTTGGTATTGTTATTGTATTTGCTACCTTGAGAGTTCCGGCATTTATTATGCTTGAATCTTTTCTGTCGTTCCTGGGATTGGGAGTTTCCGCTCCTTATGCATCGTGGGGATCTTTGATTCAGGACTCTATCGGTGGAATGACACAGTACCCCTGGAGATTAATATGGCCCGCAATCACTATGGCTCTGTTCCTATTCTGCATGAACTTTCTCGGTGACGGCCTCAGGGATGCATTTGATCCTCAGAGTAAAAACAGGGTTTAAGGGGTAGAAAATTGGAAATGAATACTATTTTAGAGGTCAAAGACCTTCAGACATATTTCAGAACTGATGCCGGTATTGTAAAAGCGGTAGACGGTGTAAGTTTTAGACTTGATAAAGGGGAAACTCTGGGAATCGTTGGTGAGTCGGGTTCAGGTAAATCTGTGACTAACATGTCGATAATGAGACTGATTCCGACCCCTCCGGGAAAAATTGTAGGTGGTGAAATCCTACTGGACGGTGAGAACATTCTAGAAATGAATGAAAAGGAACTGAGTAAAATCAGAGGGAACAGAATCTCTATGATATTCCAGGATCCTATGACAGCTCTCAATCCTTATTTAAAGATTTCAACTCAATTGATAGAAACGATCAGACTACATCAGGGACTCGATAAAATCGAGGCACGAAAAAAAGCAATTGAAATGCTTAAACTTGTAGGTATACCGGCGGCAGAACGAAGAATTGATGCCTATCCCCATCAGTTTTCCGGAGGTATGCGTCAGAGAGTTATGATAGCCATAGCCCTCAGCTGTAATCCCGAGGTTCTCATAGCCGATGAGCCTACAACAGCACTGGATGTTACAATTCAGGCTCAGATACTCGATCTGATTAAAGATCTTTCTCTCAAACTCAATACAGCTGTAATTATGATTACCCATGATTTGGGAGTTGTCGCAGGAATGTGTGACAATGTCTGCGTAATGTATGCCGGAAGAATTGTAGAAAGGGCTCCGGTCGATGATCTTTTTGAATCTCCCAAACACCCCTATACAAACGGTCTTATACAGTCTATTCCCCGATTGGACGAAAAGTCTTCAGACCGACTGTATTCTATCGACGGCCAGCCGCCGAACGTTATCGATCTTCCCGAATGTTGCCCGTTCCATCCCAGATGTGAAAAAGCAATGGATGTCTGTTCCAGCAAATATCCGCCTGTAGTAGAACTGGAAGGTAAGAGAACAGTAGCCTGCTGGCTCTATGAGGAGAAGAACTAATGTCAGATACTAATAAAGAAGTCCTGCTGCAGGTCGATGGGCTGAAGCAGCATTTCCCCATAAAGGGGTCACATAATGTTATCAGGGCCGTAGATGGTATCTCCTTTGACTTGTACAAAGGTGAGACTCTCGGGCTTGTGGGAGAGTCTGGTTGCGGTAAATCAACCACTGTCCGGGCTATTGATCAGTTGTATAAACCCACAGCGGGTAATGTTATATTCGAAGGTGTAAATCTTGCAGATCTCAAGAAAAATCCTCTCATCGCTGCGAGAAAAAACATGCAGATGGTTTTCCAGGATCCTTATGGATCTTTGAACCCCAGAATGACTGTATCCCAGATAATTGCAGAACCCCTGCTTATTTACAGTCAGAGAAAAATTATCAATATGACTAAAGAAGAGATTTCTAAAAGAGTTGATGAGCTTATGGAGATTGTCGGTCTTTCGAGATTTTTCAAAAACAGATATCCCCATGAGTTCTCCGGTGGTCAGAAACAGAGAATCGGTATCGGGCGTGCACTGGCATTGAATCCGAAACTGCTTCTCCTCGATGAGCCTGTATCAGCACTTGACGTTTCGATTCAGGCCCAGGTTTTAAATCTTCTCAATGACCTTCAGAAAGAGTTCGGTCTGACATATCTCTTTATTGCCCATGACCTTGCGGTTGTTGAGCATATAAGTGATAGAATAGCTGTTATGTACCTCGGTATTATTGCAGAGCTTTCATCGTCTAAAGATCTTTATGCAGAACCTATGCATCCCTATACACAGGCTCTTCTTTCAGCGGTTCCTATACCGGATCCTAAAATTGAAAGAAATAGAGAGAGAATTGTACTTGAAGGTGATGTTCCTTCTCCCGATACTGAACGGGTAGGGTGTTATTTCTGTGATAGATGTCCCAAGAGAATGGAAAAATGTAAGACCAATATTCCTGAATTGAAAGTCGTGAAAGGCGATCATCAGGTCGCTTGTTTTCTCTATGAATAGAATTTAGATCATAAAAAAAGCTGCAGTTTGAATCTGCAGCTTTTTTTTAATTTTCTTTTAAGGGTTTTTCGCAGATTTCAGCAATCTGCCTTGCATAAATCTGAAGTTTCTCCCTTTCACGGCCCTTTACTGTATTTATTGTCAATTCACCAAATTCACTGTTCTGCAGAGAAAACTTAAAATATTCAGTTTGAAAGAGTTTTTTCTTTTTTGTATCATCATTTTCCGGTTTTGTTGTCATAGATCCCCGGACAAATCCTTCAATCTGAAAATTTTCAATCTTTTTGAAGTCCACAACTGTTTTTCGATTAAAAAAGATGAGACCAAATCGGGAGATAACTTCGTTAGTTTCACAGTTAAAAGACCAATGTTCCTCATAAAATGCGGTAATAATTAAAAGGATTGTAATAATTACAGGAAGTAGGGAAAATCGAGGGTCGATGATGAAAGTTGATGCCACAGCCAAGGCGAAGATCAATATGATCATCCGAGAGAATAGAGGTATTGTTAGAACATAATGAGAATCAGATTTTCTGATGAATTTCAAATTAAAAAAAGACATGTTTTATATCCTGCTACATAATTTTATTTTTATAATGTATAATTCCACTATGGGAAAATACAAAATTGTTATTACAGATAATTTAAATGGAAATTGCGATATAGAAAAGAAAATTCTGTCATCTATAGATGCAGATGTAAAAATATACAAAGAATTACACGGTTCTCAGCTAATTGAAGCTGTAGAAGATGCTGATGCTGTTCTTGTCGACATGGCGGAGCTGGATGCTGAGGTTATCGGTGCAATGAACAAATGCAAAGTTATATCCCGCTATGGCGCCGGTTATGACAATGTTGATACAGTCGCTGCAGCAAAAGCAGGCATCAAAGTCACTATTGTTCCCGATTACTGTATTCATGAAGTTGCCGAGCACGCCTTTGCTCTGCTTCTCTCCTTTGAGAGAAATATTGCCCAACGTGCCAAGGCCGTAGGCGAAGGACGCTGGCGCGATGTTCCCTCGCCTATGATAAAAAGAGTTCATGGATCTGTTCTCGGGATTATAGGTTATGGAAGAACGGGACATGCTTTAAAAGGGATGGCTGAGGGATTTGGCTTTTCCCGGGTTCTTGTTCATAGCCGTGGGTTGAATCCCGGTGATAAAATTGATGAATCAGTTTATGCGGTTTCTCTGGAGACTCTGTTGAAAGAGTCCGACTATGTTTCTCTGCATCTTCCCCTCAATAAAGAGACTAAATATTTCATCAATAAAGATTCATTTCAGCTGATGAAAAATGACTCTGTACTGATCAATACAGCTCGCGGAGCAGTGATTAATGAAAGCGATCTTGAAGCGGCATTAATAACGGGTCAGATTCGAGGCGCTGCAATAGATGTTCTGGAGCATGAACCACCCAAAGGGAATTGTAATCTGGCTAAACTCGATAATATTATTGTAACCGATCACAGAGCTTATTACAGCGAGGATTCTATTGAACTCCTCAAAGAAAAATGTGCTTTTAACGCTCTTTCTGTTCTGAAATACGGTTCTGCCGAGTTTGAAG
Source organism: Spirochaetaceae bacterium (assembly GCA_016744925.1). Lineage (GTDB taxonomy): Bacteria > Spirochaetota > Spirochaetia > DSM-2461 > DSM-2461 > Spirochaeta_F. The sequence goes on along the minus strand of JADGDJ010000099.1, from coordinate 4,650 downwards.
TTTAACGGCTGGAGATCTCAAGTTTATTGACTTGTTCCCCTTCTCTATTAATGGCTCTGGAGAAATTCATAGGGTCCATGGATTTTTTACCATCTACTATGAAGTAGTAGTAATATGTTCCATCTCTCAGCTTTAATTCTGTAGAGAACACTCCGGAAGAGCTTTCGTTAAGTGGGGTCATATAGGGATCCCAACCATTAAAAGATCCGACAATGGATACTGTTGAATCGGGAATACTTCGTATGGAAAAACTGGTATTACCCGAGGTTTCTCTTCGTGGACCACTGACTTTTACAAAAACAGGACCGTCAATCTTGAGAGTTGAAACCTCAATTCCATATTCATCTTTTATATTCTCCTTACAGAGAGGGTCAGCCATCCACAAACTGTCAACAATCATACGATAGCGAATTTCCCGCTCTTCGGGTATTTCTGCCGTGTAAATATAAATTCCGCTTTCATTTAATTCAAAGGGATGTATGATGCCGTAGGATTCGTAATCAAAAGCTACACCTACAAATCGGGGACTCCCCGGTGGACGAGCAGTCAAGAATATGGTTTTATTCCAGATATGAGGTTCCACTGTCTTGTGTGTAGACATGATCTTGAGATGAAGAGGCAGGTTGTCTGCGAACAGTGACATATTGAGTGATAGTGATAGAAATATTAAAATAAAGAGTATTTTTTTCATAGCTTATTTTTTATGTCGGATTATTTTCGCCATACTTTATTATTAAATGAATAGAAATTCTGCCGATCTTTATAATAACGTATATAATGTCATTTACATGAGGATTAAAACATAAAGCAATATGCCTGATCTTGGTTCGATAGAAGAATTCAAATTATTAGTAAACTCATTGGGAAAAGAACCGTCTATTGTTGCAAACGAGGGTGGAACTATAGAGGATGTCCCTCCTGTTGCTGCCGATAACAGTTTTCTCCAATCACCTGGTGCTGATGTGGATCTTTCCGATGAGTTTAATCTCGATGATCGCTTGAATGAAGCAGTAAATGAAGATGAGACTGATGAACTCGTACCGGATCTAGGTGGCTTTGACTTTGATGAAAATGATGAGAATCCCTTTGGTGATCTTGGTGATTTTACTCTCGATGATGAGCTTATTCCCGAAGAATCATTTGACGGATTTAATGACCTTACAGAAATAGATGATACTTCTGATTTAGATGATCTTGAAGACAATGATGAAATAGCGGATATAGATGAAATTCCTGATGAAGTACCAGCAGAAGAATATACCGAATTAGATGATTTCTCATTCACGGATACAGACCCTGATGAAATCGTAAACGGAGAACTGCCCGAGACTATGGGAGATCTGTTTGAGGATGGTTCGCAAGAAGCCATACCTGACTTTGTCGCTACAGAGCAGGAGGAAGAGGAATTATCATTTGATGATTTTACTCTTGATACTCCCGCAAGTGATGATGACAAAGTCTCTGAGCTTGAAGAGGTTGAAGACCTACTGCCTCTCGATGATGCTGATGATCTCTTAGAGCTGGGAGAAGTTGAAGAGGTCTCGGATTTTGAGGATGATTTTGATCTGTCGGATGAGACGGAAATTTCACTTGGCAGTGACTTTGATTCTGAAACAAGTGAAGTCGGGGACCTGGAGGAATTGGGTGAACTCGAGGAGGAAATGGATTTTGATCTAGGCGGCGAGGACCTGGATGATTTTGATTTGTCTCCTGGTGATTTTGGTGACTCGTCAGATGTAGAAGATTATTCTTTCGGTGAAGAACTTGATGCCATCGATGAGATGAAGGAAGAAACTCCTGTTCTCGATGATTTCGAAATTACAGAGGAGCAGTTTCTCGAACTTAAACGGACATTGTCCACCATGCCGAGAAACCTTAAAATTGCTGTAGAAGAAATTATTGCAGAACAGAAGATGAAGGGTAAAAAGTACGAAAAGCTTATTATGCTTCTCGTCAACGGTGGATCACCTAAAGAAATTGCCGATTATCTTCTGAAAGTTATCAATAAAAAAATTAAACTTCCTTCAGGTTATATGAAAAAGAGCGGTTTGGCTCTTGAAAAAAGGAAAAGCGGTTTTGTTTATATTTTTTCCCATCACACATGGCCGATTTTACGATGGGTTTTATTGGGCATAACGGCAGCCTGGATTATTGCGATACTTTCCCTTTTGTTTCTCTATAGACCTCTACACTCAAGACAGCTCTATACAGAGGGATATGACAATATATATCTTGATCATTACGATAATGCTAACGAACTGTTTGAAGAAGCTTGGAATGGATGGACGCTCGGTCCATTTTTCATTAACGGTTGGCATGACAAAAACTGGTTCTACAAGTATGCCGATGCATACAGAGATCGGCGTCAGTTTATAGAAGCTGCCAGGAAATACGATGAACTGATGGCTTTTTATCCCGATGATATTGAGGGGATGATGGATTATGCCCAGATGGAAACCTATGATACAGCCAATTATAAACACGCCGAGCAGATCCTGAGGGACGTTCTCGGTGTTAAAGTCAACGATTACGAAGCCATGCTTGCCTTTGGCGATAATTATTTCGAATGGTCTGATGAGGATCCTTCAAAATTGGAAGATGCACGATTCGTCTATGCCACAATTCTCGATAATTATGGAGGAAAGAGTGATATCCTGTTGAGGATGCTCCGATATTTCCTCAAGCGTAAAGACAATGAGAATATTATGAGATTAAAAGAAACCTTCCAGAAGGATCAGGGTAAATCGAATAATCCCTCCTATTTTTCAAAAGTTTTTTCTGAACTAGGTGGATATCTCATAGATCGAGGTGATACTGCCGAAGCTCTGGCAATTCTTCTGAAAGCGGAAGAGGAGTACGCTGAAATTCCCGATGTTCATTATCAGCTGGCAAGATATTTCAGAATTAATGAAAATGACAATATGGAAGAACTGGCTCTGAGAAAAGTTCTTTTCTATCTCGATCGTCAGACACCTCTAAAGAAAGATAAAATATTTATGAAACTCGATACTCATAGAAGACGAGGGGAGTTGAAATACAGGGATCATGAGTATCTCGATGCAGAGAACGAATACCGTCAGGGGATTGCACTCTATGAAAACAGTATCATCAGAAATCTGATCGGAGCTTCAGCTACAGGGGGAAAGCTCTATGGAGACCTCGGAAGTCTATACTACCAGAATCAGGATTATATGGCTGCATTGAATATGTATGATAAGGCAGAATCAAATCGCTATCTGACTCCGGAAATTGAATACCACAGGGGATATTCCACGTATATTACAGGAAATTATGAAAGAGCCCTTCTCGAGTTCTATAATGCTGAGCAGGGGCTTCCCGGAAATCGGAATATCCTTTTTGCTCTGGGAAATACTATGCTTCAACGGGAAAACTATTATGGTGCCCAGAGTGCCTATACCCGTGTTATCAAGCATCTCAAAGAAGAAGAAAAAAATATAGGGTATCTCCAGATTGATGAAAAACCTCAACATATGGCTCTGATAGAGATGTATAGTCGCGCTTATAAAAATCTCGGTGTCGCTTATTATAGTCTTGCCAGAAGCAGTACCGATGTAGATAAAATCTCTCTGGCTATGGTTTGTTTTTCCAGGTCTACCGATTACTCGGATCTTCTCAGTAGAGACCGGGAGACACAAGTCCGGCAAGATATTCCTCAAACCTATGATTCTGCAGAGGCATATGCCTCTCGAGAGTCAAACAACATTCTCGATCGCGATGGGTATCGAGTAGATGCAGATTACAATATCCCTCTCAATGTGGATGATGTCAGGTTCTAAGGTTTCTTATTGCTGAGAACTTTCCTTTGCAGCTGTTTTAAAAGAGCTTCATAATCAGTTGGATTGTCCATAAATTCTATAAAAAATTCTAAACCTGCTTCCGATATAAAGGGTTCTGTAGCTAGATCATAATTAAATGCCCAATAGGTATTGTTTTGTATCACATTTTTAATTTCCAGTTGCAGAGGTGAATAGATTGTATCATTGACATTTTTAAAAGGTGATATGGCTCCGGATTTGCTGTTCAATGCCTCGTTTACTTCAGGGACGGCTAAAAAATGAAGTATCTCAAGGGCTCTCTCCTTATTTTTTGCGCCTTTGGAAAGAAGGATCCCGTCTACAGGACCCAGAGAGACTGGTTCAATTTCGCTATTCATCTGTGGGAATGGAAAAAACCCGTATTCTGATTCGCTTTTATTGATCCCCGGGTATTGCAACACCCATGTTCCCATGAGAGTCATAGCGGTTTCGCCTTCAACCAGCTTTTCGGCTGCATCAGCCCAGGATAGCTCACTATAATCCTTATTGAAATAATCCTGATCGATCAAATTCTTCCAAATATCCATTGTTTTTAGAACTTCAAGATCTGTATAGGCCGCTTTTTGTTCCATTAAATCCTGGCGATAATCAAATCCTGCCGTGCGGAGTAGAATATAATCAAACCAGAATTGTGCCGGCCAGCGGTTTTTTGAACCAAGAGAAAAGGGGATTGTGCCATTTGATATTAATAAATCAGCAGCACGAATCAACTCGTCTGGAAATGGTAAGCTTAAATCCTCATAGGTCGGTAAACAAAATTCCCCACCCCTATAGAAAAAAAATGAGTCAAACCTTAATGTGAAATCACCACAAG
>JADGDJ010000098.1 GCA_016744925.1 Spirochaetaceae bacterium | reverse complement strand
CTGTATAGCTATTGCCCTTTGGGATAAGAATAATTACTCTTCAGCCATGTTGATTTACATCCTTGAAATACTGGGAACGGCAGTATTCGCCATAACCGGAGCCCTGAAAGCGGTAAAGCACAATCTCGACATCCTGGGGATTCTGGTTCTGGCCTCGATCACTGGAACCGGAGGCGGTATACTGAGAGATATAATCCTGGGAGATACCCCTCCCGCGGCGTTTCGCGATGAAACGTTTTTCATAGTTTCCATAATATCCGCTCTGCTTGTGTTTTTTCTCGCACCGGACATAGTAAAGATCTGGAAAGTAATCCGCATAGGCGATGCCATAGGTCTCGGCCTCTTTGCCGCCATTGGAGCCTCAAAAGGGATTAGCTATGAGATGGGAATTATAGGTGTGGTACTGACAGGAGCTCTGACAGCCACGGGAGGCGGAATTTTAAGAGATATCCTGGTCAATGAAGTTCCGCTGGTCATCAGAAAGGATTTCTATGCTACGGCCGCCGTAATTGGATCGCTTCTGCTTATCGGCGCTGATAAAATACACATACATCAGACCGCAGCCATATTGTCAGCGGCGGCGTTAACAACCGGATTAAGGCTGTTGGCCATGAAGTTGAATTTATCCTTACCAAAGCCGGAGGCCTGACGGGAGAACAGTAAGGTACAATTCTGTCCGGGAATTGATTGACGACACTTCAAAACATCATTATACTTAACATATGATTAGTACTTTTATTTCCCCGTTACCTGACAGTAAACCCTGTACGGTTCCCCTCTTCTGCGATCTTATAAAAGCCGGATTTCCCTCGCCGGCAGATGATTACTCGGATAGTTCCCTCGATTTTAATGAATATATGATAAAAAATAAGTCGGCCACATTTGTCGTCCGCGTCCAGGGAGACTCTATGATAGGAGCCGGGATCAACACGGGAGATCTTCTCGTAGTGGACCGCTCGATTAAACCAGCCAACAGATCTATCATAGTCGCTATTATCGAAGGGGAGTTCACCGTAAAGCGCCTGATCAAAGAGCTGGGAAAATACTATCTCTATCCGGAAAATAGCGATTACCCCGTTGTGGAGATAAAAGAGGAGATGGGATTCCAGGTTTGGGGAGTGGTGACCCACGCTGTCCACAGGTTTGTGAAATCATGAGGTACGCCCTGGTGGACTGCAACACCTTCTATGCCTCATGCGAAAAAGTCTTCCGTCCCGATCTGAGACATAAACCAGTCATAGTTCTCTCCAACAACGATGGTTGTGTCGTGGCAATGAGCCGAGAGGCGAAAGCTCTGGGAATTCCCCGGGGGATCCCCCTTTTTAAGGTAGAGCCACTCATAAGAAAGCACAACATCGAGGTTTTTTCATCCAATTACACTCTCTATCACGACCTGTCCAAAAGAGTTATGGATATTTTACGAACCTTTGCCGCCGAACTGGAGATTTACTCCATAGATGAGGCCTTTCTAGTACTCAAAGGGGAGGACCGGGATGATTTTGCCGAACAGATAAGAGGAACAGTCATGACATGGACGGGAATTCCCGTATCAGTCGGTATTGGACCGACTAAAACTCTGGCAAAAGCGGCTAACAAGATCGCCAAAGATAATCCGCAGGGGTATTACGATTTCAGCAGCGAAAACAGTCGTGAGTTTCTGACAAAGCTCGATATAGGTGATATCTGGGGCATCGGGCGCCAGTACAAAGCCTTTCTCAATAGAAAAGGGATATTCACCGCCCTTCAGCTGACAGAACAGAGTGATTCGTGGATAAAGAAAAACCTTACCATGGTGGGGCTCAGAACAAAATGGGAACTGGAGGGACGCCCTTCAATCGATATGGAGATGGCTCCCCCACCGAAAAAAGGGATCCTCTCCTCGAAAAGTTTCAGCTATCCTGTCACCGATTTTATAGATCTGAGAGAAGCCGCCGCCGACTACGGAACAACCGCATCGGGAAAACTCCGGAGGCAGGGGTCGGTCTGCCGTTATGTAAACATCTCCGTCAGCACCAACAATTTCCGCAAAACAGATAGACAGTATTCCAACGCCGCCACCATAGAGCTGGCCGTCCCCAGTTCCTACCCCCCCGACATTATCTGCGCAGCCCAAAAAGGACTGGAACGAATATACCGCAAAGGTTACAAGTACAAAAAAATTACCGTTTATCTGACGGGGATTGAAGAGGAGCAGCGGGGTCAGCTTGACCTATTCCTAAAGGAGGACCCCCGAAAATATCAGGTGATGAAATCCATAGATAAAATCAACAAAAAATATGGAAGAAACACACTCAACTGCATGAGCAAAAGAGATACGAGCAGATGGCAGATGAAAAGAGAGAAACTATCCCCCCTCTACACGACCAACTGGAAAGATCTGCCTCTAATCCCCCTGTAGAACATCCTGAATAAAGTCATTGTAAAAAAGCTTTAAAATTCGCTATAATGAAACATGCCCGCAATGAATGTACTAATAGTTGAAGACGATAAAGTCCAGATCAAATTCATAGAGATGCTCTTTGATGAAATCAAACAGCCACCGGTTGTTGTGTTCACAGCGGCAGGGGCCGAGCCAGCCCTCGAAATTGTCCGTTCCAATAATATTGATCTCGTCATAACAGATTATCTCATGCCTGAAATCACCGGAATGGACTTACTCAAATCTGTAAAAGAACTGAATCCCCATATCGATGTGGTTATGCTTACGGCGCAGACAGACATTCAGATCGCCGTGGAAACAATGAAAGAGGGTGCCCGCGATTATCTGACAAAACCCGTATCAAAACCTATGCTTCAAAAATTGCTTTTTTCCGTTGAAGAGAAAAGCAATCTCGTCAGAGAAAACAGAATGCTGCGGGAACAACTTGAGGAGAGACACGGTTTCGATTCCATCATATCTCAAAGTGGTCCCATGGAAAATATCCTCAACACAGCCTGGAGAGTAGCCGAAAGCAATGCATCGGTTCTCATAACAGGAGAGAGCGGAACCGGAAAAGAACTATTGGCCAATGCCATCCATTTTGCCAGTACACGTAAAGATAAAGTTATGAGAGTGGTCAATATTGCCGCACTCTCCGAATCTCTTATAGACAGTGAACTATTCGGACATGCAAAGGGCGCTTTTACGGGTGCTTTAAACGAAAAGAGCGGAGTGTTTGAAATTGCCGATGGAGGAACCCTCTTTATAGATGAAGTGGGAGATATCCCTATGCAGGTTCAGGTAAAACTGCTGCGTACAATTCAGTTCGGACAAATACAAAAGGTCGGATCGGAAGAGCTGCAGACGACTGATGTCAGAATAATTGCCGCCACAAACAAAAACCTGAAAAAGATGATCGAGGAGGGAACCTTCCGGCAGGATCTCTATTACAGGCTGAATGTGGTGAACATAGACATTCCTCCCTTGAGAATGAGAAAGGCCGACATATCCCCACTGATAAATCACTTTGTAGAGACCTACGCAACGAAAGATAAAAAGCAGATTACCGGTGTATCTCACGATGCCATGGATGCTTTGATGAAATACAATTACCCGGGAAATATCCGGGAGCTGGAAAATATTATCGAACGCTCTGTAATCTTCAGCCGTTCCGATACAATAAAGATCGTCGATCTCCCACCACTGATCGAAATGGACCGTGATGAAAAAAACAGCACAGTTATCATAAACGGCAACTTCGATGAGCTTATGAACGGGTACGAATCGGATATAATCATTCATGCGATGAAGGATTCCGAGGGAAATAAGAGTGAAGCGTCAAGAAAGCTGGGAATCAGCGAACGGAGAATCCGGTCACGAATACAGATCCTGGAACTAGATTCGACTTCCTGGACGAACCAATAGACAATTAAGTCGAATTCGACATCCTCAACTTCAACATAGAGCTCCCTCGAACATGGCATAGGAATTGCATATTACTTTATATAATATTTTTGGAGGAATCAAAATGTTAAAAAAAGTAATACTAATTTCAAGTTTAATTTTCATATCTATTTCAATGTCTTTCGCAGCAACTACGGGAAATCTGATAATTTCGGGGACTGTTCCTGTAATACTGGATGTTGCAGTGCTTGCCGCCGCAGGATCAACCTCTTTGGATTTAACCAAGAACGAAACAGATCTCCATATAGGAGACGTGGTTGAACGGAGCAATGTGATCACCGGTTATACAGTTACAGTTTCGTCTGCCAACGCATCTACGGGCGCCCCCCACTTCAAAGGAGCTGACCCTTCAAATACAGATACTCTGGATTACACATTAAAATTCGATGGCTCGCCCATTACTTTTACCGGCGGAAGCGCATTAATTTCAGACGTCACAAGCAAGACAGCTACGCTGGGATCGACAAAAGCTCTCAATCTGTCTTATGACGGAACGAGTGATTTCCTCAACGCCGATAGCTATTCCGATACATTGACATTTACTATAGCGGCTAAATAGGAACATCCAATAGAGGATCCTTGTTGTAAAGGATCCTCGAGGCCGTTATAATCTAATAAAAAAGGGGATTGATGTTATGAAGTCGGTATTCAGACTATTTTATTTTATTGTAACGGCGCAATGCCTCGCATCCTTTTCATTCAGTCCCATAGTGAAAGATTTTGAACCATCCGGAAGGAGAAGCATTCAGACCTTTCGCATAACAAATGAAAACGAAGATCCCATTGCGGTTCAGATAAGCATGCTGACCAGAGATATGAGCTTCTCCGGTGAAGAGATCAATGGCGACGCTTCAGAACTATTCACTGTATATCCCCATCAGCTGATACTTCAGCCAAATGATTCTCAGTCTATTCGCGTACAGTGGAAAGGAGGGGAAACAATCACAAATGAACAATCCTACCGGATTGTGGCTGAACAGCTGCCCATTAACTTCAGTAGTGAATCGAGTAATGAAGGGCAGCTGAAAATCGTCTACCGCTATGTAGGATCAGTCTATATTGTTCCCCAGTCGCCCTTTTCCAAGCTAGAGATAGATTATGTTTCAGTACAGGAAGATTCTCTCACAATCAGAATCCGCAATGAAGGAAACAGTCACACCATCCTTGAGGACCCCATTCTTACTTTAAGCGATGGAGTAAATACAATCTCTCGGGATTATAAGGATCTTCAGAATATATCCGGAGAAAACATATTGTCCGATTCGATTAGAGATTTCTCGATTGAAAAGCCCTCTCAATTAATAGGAGAAAAGATCAGTGGAGAAATATCTTACAAAGAAACAAGATAAACTCTCCCTCATATATGCAATTCTGCTGATCACATCGGTCAACCTGTTTGCCCAAAGCAGTAAAGATCTCTTTCAATCAGTCTTTGGAACAGATTCGGGGAATTCTATCCCCTCATTCCCCGTACCATTTTATCTGGACAATCAGTATTCGAGTGAAATTCTTCTCTATTACGACTCACAAAATGAGAATGTAGAGATAGAAGCTTCCAAAACAATGGAAATATTATCCCCCCGCCTTCGGGAGGAGACCATCGAATTGCTAAAGACTCATATTGATGTGTCCAAGGATACAATCAATCTGGCAAAAATTGATGAATCAGGCTTAGAGACATATTACAACATAAGAGAACTGGCTTTATTTATTGATATTCCATCGGACCTGCAAAGAGAATACTCAATCAATCTGAAGGGAAATAAATCTTCCTCACAAGGAGAGACATTGCTTCCCTCTCCTTTCAGCGCCTACCTTAACTATTACAGCTCCATCAATCTGAATATCAGTGGCATTCCCGATGACAGGGAATATAAGTTGCCCTTCAGTCTGTTACTCGACACGGCCATTAACAATAGAAGTTATGTTTTTGAAGGAGATATACTTTTCAGCTATAATGATTATTTGAGTGTTTCCGACTGGAATGCCAGTGTCGTAAAGGATATTAAAGAAAAAAACCTGCGATTGAGGATGGGAACCATAGTCTATCCCGTAACACAGCTACAGGGATATATTCCTCTCAACGGAATGGTTCTCGGAAAGAATTTCAAGCTCGATCCAACGAACAACATTCAATCCTTAGGCAGACAATCTTTAATTCTGCAGGAACCCTCGAAAATTGAAATTTTTGTAAATGGAAGATTGTTGAAAAAACTCGATTTGCCCAAAGGCAGGTATCAGCTGGAAAACCTTCAACTGGATACAGGTTCCAATTTTGTAGAAGTTAAAATTGAAGGATTAACCGGGAAAGAGGAAACTCTCTATTTTTCACAAGCTTTTAATATAGGCATCTTAAAAAAAGGTCTGTCTGATTATTCTGCAGCCTTCGGAATAAATGAAAACAATATGGATGAACCCGTATTAACTTCTTATTACAGATATGGAGTCAATGAAGTCTTCACCCTGGGCGCCAATATTCAAAGCGACTTTTCAATGTTCAACGGAGGGCTCTCTTTTCTTCTGGGAACATCCGCAGGAAATTTTTCATTGGAGAGCTCTCTCTCTTATGACGATGGATTTGACTGGGCCGCTTCCTTCTTTTACAGATATACCAACAGCAGATTTCCCAATAAAAATAATTGGTCCTTTTCAGCAAGCTATAGAGGAGAAAATTACAATGGTCTCCGTCTGGAAAAAGTCAGCAATACGACACCTCTCAGACTAAGCTTCTACTACGGACAGATTCTTCCGGGTAGTATCAATGCGGGGTTGACCTTTAACCGTGACTACCTCTCCAACTGGGATGAAGGATCTACCGAGCTGGCACTGCACTTGTCAAAACACTTCGGCAATGGACTGCTGATGAATTTTTATGCCAGCGATAAGATCTTTGACGACGGAGAATCCGATTTTGTTGCGGGTTTGACTCTAACTGTTAATCTGCAAAAGAAAAATGAAACCCTGACTTCATCTGCATCGTGGCCCGGTACGACCATCGAAAATAACTGGCAGAAATCCTCTCCGACAAGAGTTCCCGGATACAATGTAAATCTCGGAATAAGCGGCCTGCCGACATCGGTAGAAAATACCCCTTATGGATTTACCTTCGGGGGAGAATACAGAGGGTATAGATTCACAAGTTCAATGAATCACAATTCAAGCATTCTCAATACTAATGATCAGTCTCTACACAACAGTTCAATCAATTTCAGCAGTGCCTTTGTCTATGCAGACTCAACTTTTGCCCTTTCGAGACCTGTTTATGATAGCTTTGTAATTATCATACCCACTAGTTCCTTCGAGGAATACACCATTGGAATTAATCCCGAAGGGAACTCATATGGAGCATTGCTTAATGGCAAAGGGAATGCCGTTCTTCCGGGCCTTCGATCATACAGAAATAATCAGGTTCTATTCGAAGCAATTGATCTTCCTATTGGATATGATCTGGGAGAGAGCTCCTATTCATTCCAACCCTCTTACAAAAGTGGATCTGTTATCAGAGTAGGAAGTGACGCTGTCCTATTTGCCGGTGGAATACTGGTTGATGAAACAAGAAAGCCCTACCCTCTGACAGCACTTTTATTGAAATCGCAAGATCGAGAGAATCAGGAAGAAAAAATGTTCTTTACCAATCGCGATGGTTACTTTGAATTATACGGATTGACAGAAGGACTCTGGACTATAGAACTTATGGGAGACAGAAATCTTAAAACAGAAATATCAATCCCCTCAGATATTACAGGTTATTATAATTTGTGGGATGTCATCCTGAAAAGAGAGGTCACTAGATGAAAAGAACAGTAATATTTCTACTTTTGATATTGATAGTACTAAATAATGTTTATAGCGCAAATACTTCATTGAGAATCTCCAGTTTTACCAGAAATATCAATCTAAATTACGACCTCAGTGGAGGTGCTGAAATAGTCCAGACTCTTACTGTAAAACACAAAGGCGATGCCCTGGAATATTTTGTTACCTTCGCATACGGCCAATCGGGTCAATGGAGCAATCGGATAATAACAAATGGCGGTACGTCCTTAAACTATCAGATTTACAGAGACAATACAAAAATAGATATCTTGAAAGATCTCGCCGACAGCCCATCATCAAACGAAGTCATCCGTGGAAGTTTCGCCCAAAGCGGATCATTTCAATTCACAACGATCTCCTACACCGTTTATATCCCGGCAGAACAATTTGATCTCGCCGGGATATATAGTGACACATTCGATGTGACTCTATACAGCGGGAATTTATCCTCCTACATTCAAAAGAATTCCAAAACCCATAGTTTAAAAGTGACGATGCCTGCTTCTCTCGAACTGTCTATGACTCAATCGGGAAACCCATTCAACGATGCCGCCACAGCCGTTAATATGAACTTCGGAGTGCTTTATGCCGGCTCTGTCAGATCTGCCGAGGCAATCGTCCGGACAAACTCTCCCTATTCAGTACTGATTTTTTCTGATAATCAGGGTAATTTAATGCACAGTGATTCAACTGTATCCGATAAGGTTCCATACACATTATCGTTTAACGGCACTCTGGCTGACCTAAGGGGAAGCACTCCCTCTCAGATTATTTCAGGTGCATCAGTTACTCCCTGGGAGGGAACAAGATACCCACTGGAAGTGACGATTGAAGATTTCGGCATGGCTTCTGAGGGATCTTATTCAGACAGCATCACAATTACCATACAAGCTCAGTAGTCCTGTCTATTTCATTTTGTTGAAAAAACAGATACACTTTTCATATATTATGGATAAAAAAGACAATATTTTCGGAAAAACACTGAAAGAAGTTCAGGAGCTGTGCAGATTTGAAGGGTTACCTCCCTTTACAGCTAAACAGATCTGCAGCTGGCTCTATTCAAAAAACGCCCATTCATTCGATGAAATGACCAATATTTCAATCACTAACAGAGCACAATTATCTGAAAAATACTCCATTGAGAGAATAAAGCCCACATCAGTCAGTAAATCCAAAGACGGGACAAAAAAATATCTCTTTCCAATGGGAGACAACCGCTTTATTGAAGCGGCCATGATTCCCGATGGAGAGCGAAAGACCCTCTGCCTGTCCTCTCAGGCGGGATGCAAAATGGCTTGCACGTTCTGCATGACAGGCAAACAGGGTTTTCAGAGCAATCTAAGCTCCGGTGAAATTTTAAGTCAGTTCACAGAGATTGAAGAGGCTGGTGATATCACCAACATTGTCTATATGGGAATGGGTGAACCGATGGACAACATAGATCCGGTGCTCACATCACTTGAGATACTCACATCAGAATACGCCTACGCCATGAGTCCCAAGAGGATTACGGTTTCCACGATTGGAGTCATCCCCTCGATGAAGCGCTTTCTCGACGAGAGCAAATGCCATCTGGCCATAAGTATACACAGCCCTTTTGCCGAAGAGCGAACCAGGCTGATGCCTGTGGAAAAAAAATATCCCATACACGATATTGTAGACCTTTTAAAAAGTTATGACTTCAGCGGTCAGCGGCGGGTCTCATTTGAATACATTATGTTCGACAGGGTCAATGACGATGCCTCTCACAGCAGCGCATTAGCCAGGTTGCTCACAGATCTCAACACCCGCATCAACCTCATAGCATTCCACCAGATACCCGGTTCCCTCTTGAAGGGTTCTCCGAGAGAAAAAATGGAAATATTCCAGAGTCAACTCAACAAAAACGGGATTATTACCACGATAAGAAAGTCGAGAGGTCAGGATATAGAGGCGGCTTGCGGACTGCTTTCCACTAAAGAAAGACTCAAATAATAAGATTGCTTCTGGAATTGATCAGGCTCATAAATTCCTGGCGGGATGCCAGATCGTCGTGAAAGCTTCCGAGAACAGATGATGTGATCATCGATGAATTGAGTTTTTCAACACCTCTCATCATCATGCACATATGCCTCGCTTCCATGACAACACCGACACCTTCAGCATTGATGGCGTCTTTCACCGCATGGGCTATTTCATTGGTCAACCGCTCTTGAATCTGCAGTCTCCGGGCATAATAGTCTACAATACGGGCTAGTTTACTCACTCCCAGGACCCGTCCCTCAGCGATGTAACCGATGTGACAAACTCCGTAAAAAGGGAGAAGATGGTGTTCACAAAGGCTGAATACCTCGATATTTCTGGAAATGATCATATTGTTGGCATCGGATTCAAAAATGGCATCGTTGATAACCGATTTGAAGTCCTGGTCATAACCGCGGGTCAGATATGAATAAGCTTCGGCTACCCTCTGGGGTGTTTTCTTAAGCCCCTCTCTTTCGGGATCTTCACCGATCTCTATTATGAGCTCTCTTATAAGCTCTGAAACTCTTTCTTTATTCATATTCTTATTAAAATCCTTCATCCTGAAAATAGCAATAGTTAAGGGGAGGTGTCATTTGCTAAAGCCCGTAAAAACTACCCTGCAAATGCCTTCCGCCATCGACAAAAATGACCTGTCCAGTTATAAAATCATTCCCGATAAGGAATTCCACTGTATCACTGATCTGATCAGTCGTTCCGTTTATTTTAAGAGGATTAGCCTCTTTCATTCTCTCATGCCACTTTCCGGATTCAGATGCTGTGGCATCGGGAGGAGGAAGTATCGCCCCGGGAGCAACGGCGTTGACACGAAATGCCGGAGCCAGTTCAAAACTGAGCATTCTGGTTATAGAAAAGAGATTCTGTTTGCTCAGGTGGTAGGGTACGTGCAGATTGTCGTAATCACAGATGCGTGAATCAAGCATATTGATAATGACGCCCTTATCAGTCCGTTTCGCCATCTCCCGAGACAGAGCCAGAGGAACGAGACTGTTAATCTGGAGATTATTGTGAAAATCCCCATCTTCCGCATGAAGTATTCCCCCCGCCTGGTATATTGACGCGCTGTTGATCAGAATATCCGGATGAAAATCAAATTCATCGAGTTCCTGGAAAATCTCCACGGCGGCATTTTTTTCGGAAAGATCCTTATGTAACGGGATAGCTGATCCACCGTCATTGTTTATCATATCGCATAGTTCATAGGCATCGGTTTCCGACCTGTTGAAGTGAACAACAACTTCTGCCCCGTTTTCGACCAGTTTCATAACAATCGCATTTCCAATTCGGAGTGATCCACCGGTAACCAGAGCTTTTTTCCCTTTAATATCCATAGACTGTACAGATTAAACTCTATAATGGGCGCTTGTAAAGACAGGAGGAGAGCCTTAAAATCACAGCATGGATAAAAAAAACGTAAGAAAAGAAATATATCAGTTCTTCGAAGATATCTCTCCAGAAAAACTCAAATCACTAAGCTTCACAGTTACTGAGAATCTAACAGCACAGGACCTTTGGCAGCAATCGCATGTAATTTTGGCATTTCTAACTTTTGGAAAGGAATTTGAAACATCTTTTCTCATAAAAAAGGCTTTGGAAGAGGGTAAAAAAGTGGCAGTCCCCCGAATCTACGGCAAAGAAATGAAATTCCATTACATCAATTCACTCAACGATAATTTTGATGTCAACAGATGGAATATTCGAGAACCCCTATCCACCACCCCCTTTTGGCTGCCCGAAGAGGATAAAACTCTTATGGTTGCACCGGGACTGGCCTTTAAAGTCAGTGGAGGAAGATTGGGTCGCGGAGGTGGATTTTACGATAGATTTCTCTCTCAATTCGGAAAATCTCTGAAAACTGTCGGCCTTTGTTTTGAACAGCAGATTAGAGATGACTTTCCTGTCGGTGAGCTCGACTATCCTCTGCAGGCAGTCTGTTCAGACAGGAAATTGTATTTAGTCTGACTGAAGCAGTGTTTTACTGATGTCCTTACCGGTTTTATGACTGAATATTTTGTGGAGAGTATTTCGCGGATCAATTTCATTTCCATCAAAATCTTTCAGTTCGGTCAATGCCTGTTTAAAATCGGCTTGAGTTTCTTCGGAAAGATTCAGAGTAATGCTTCTTATGATGACGGAATTGAGCCCTTCCTGAACTTCTGTCCAGTTTGCATCGCGAACATCACTCATAGACATAGTTCCCTTAACCATAATTTCGAGCAATATACGCTCTTCTTTAGACCAGGTAAAATTTGCCAGCAGATATTCTGCCGTTTTTTGAAATTTCTCAGCTTTGTGGCGCTGACTTCTACTATTCTTTTTCATATATCTCAATCTTAACGCTTATACTCCGCTTGATTCAATTTATATATGCTATTATTTTCTTAATATGGGTAAAATAAAATCAGCATTAGAACTAGCCATGGAGAAAACTGCGGACATGGCCATCGATAGAGAGAAATTAAAGCAGAATGATCTTAAGAAAAAAGGTCAGATTCTGGCATCATCCATTTTAAATGATTCAGAAAAAGATGGTGAAGGCAAACTGGCATCTTATGATGCCGAAGAGTTGTCCTTTGTAAAAATGGGAATTGGAGAGACGCTTCTCTCCAACATCAGACTGCCTTTGTATATCAATAGTGAAAGCAATCTGGGAATCCTCGAAAAAATATTTGCTATGATTTCCGATAAAGAGGAGATCTATTCCGTCATCTTCAGTCAGTTACAGCAGCTGTTTGATAAATTTGTCGAAGATATAAAAAACCTGAATGAAGGATTGAAGCAACAGTACATGCCTATCCTCATGCAGAAACAGCAACAGATGGCACAAAAAACCGGGCAGAATATTCAGCTTGAGCCCGAACAGGATCCCGAATTCATGGATCTTCTGAGCAAAAACCGTCAGGCATTGGAAGAGCAATACAATGCGGTAATTGCCCAGGCAAAGACCGAACTCGAGAATATCCTCTCATAAAATATTATGGATTTATTCGATTCTCAGAACAGATCCGACAGGGAACCGCTCGCCTCGCGAATGAGGCCGAGAATACTCGACGAGTTCGCCGGGCAGGAACACATTGTCGGAAAAGGGAGACTGCTTCGCCGCTCGATTCAGGCGGATCAGTTATCCTCTCTCATTTTCTACGGACCTCCCGGTACAGGTAAAACCACTCTGGCTCGAGTGATTGCAGGAACGACTAAAAGTAAATTCATCAGTCTCAATGCGGTTTTATGTGGTGTTAAAGATATAAGAGAGGCCATAGAAGAGGCAAAAAAAAGTTTCGACCTATTTGATAAAAAAACAATCCTCTTCGTAGATGAGGTACACCGCTGGAATAAGGCTCAGCAGGACGCACTGCTACCATGGGTGGAAAATGGAACATTCATTTTAATCGGCGCAACAACCGAAAACCCCTATTTTGAAGTGAACAGCGCACTAGTCAGCAGAAGCCGGATTTTTCAGTTGAAAGAACTCGACGATAGGGCACTTTTATCCATTGCCAATCATGCCCTGACAAACAGAGCAAGAGGTTACGGGAAATGGAAAATAACCCATGAAGACGGGGCTCTGGAACATCTTGTCAAAATTGCATCAGGAGATGCGCGATCCCTCCTGAACGCTCTGCAGCTCGCCGTGGAGACAACAGCCGAAAACTTCCCGCCTCCCGAGGGAGAAGAGATTCATATCAATATGGAAACCGCCGAAGAGAGCATTCAACAGAAGGCGGTTTTATACGACAAGGAAGGCGACTATCATTTTGATACCATTAGCGCTTTTATCAAATCGATCAGGGGCTCAGACCCCGATGCGGCTCTCTACTGGATGGCCAAAATGATTCGCGCCGGAGAGGACCCCAAATTTATAATCCGCAGATTAATCATCTCCGCCTCGGAAGATATAGGACTTGCTGATCCCAATGCTCTTACAGTGGTGACATCAGCGGCAGCGGCCTATGACAGGATTGGAATGCCAGAGGGAGCTTTCCCCATTACCGAGGCTGTTCTCTATCTTGCAACAGCACCAAAATCAAATTCGACCATGGCCTATTTCGATGCATTAAAATCAGTCATCAGCGAAGAAAACCGGGAAGTTCCCAACCATTTGAAAGACCCCAGCCGGGACAAGCACAGTTTCGGCCATGGAGAGGGATACAACTACCCCCATGCCTATCGCGATCATTGGGTGGCTCAGGCATATCTTCCGGAAGAGCTCAAGGGCCGTTTTTTCTACAAACCATCGTCTATCGGTTTTGAAGCGACCATCCAGGAAGATGTTGTACGTCGCCGGGAAGCCCAGATGGCCGTAATGATGGAAAATAATCACGATGAAGTCCTCACCTACTCTCCCGGGGATAAAACCAGAGAAAAATGGATTAACAGAGTAAGCTCCGGAAGAGGCCAGCTCCTGCAGGATATACGAGACAATATTTTTGACAGACTCAAAATAAAACGTCATGAAACTGTATTGATCGGCGAAGAGCAGAGTGGATTATTCCTCTGGGAAGCCTTCCGAAAAGCACCGGAAGGTCTCGTCTGCGGTCTCATACCCGAAAAGAGAGAATTTGCTTTAACAGAACACTATTCTCAGACTCTACCGGAAAATGAAAGACCTTTTATCTACAATCAAGGTTTACTGGCTTTCGATCCTGAACAACAAGCTGAAACTGAAGGGGTTCTATTCGACTGCTTTGCCGCGAGAGATTTATTGCGGGCAGAGGGACATTGCCGGGATATTTTTCAGAAGATTTTCGACAACATGATCAAGGGAGGACGAGTCGCCATTGCCGAGCTGAACCCTTCGGGAGGGACAAAGCTCTCATCATTTATGAAAGATCGTCTGGACAGCTCTCTGCTGAATGCTCTCCTTGAATTGGAAGATGAATTGTACAGCAACAGCCAATACAATCGAAAAGAGGAAATACAATCAGCCTTCGACAATATCCCCTGTGACGGCTTGTCTGTTGAGGAAACAGTCATGTTCGAAAAGAGAACCATATTGCCGGAATTACTCGATAGATGGCTCAATACAGAATCGGAGAATTCCTATGGAAAAAAAATACTGGAAAAACTGGGTGAAGAATCCTATAAGGTGATCAGAGATAAGATGCGAGGCGCCCTCTCGGGCAAAACTGTTGACTGGGAAAAATCCTTTTTATTTATTTATGCCGAAAAGCGTTGAATCAGAAAGAAAAGAAAATTCATAAATTTCACTCAGTCTTGTTGACAAAAATCGGCATATATATAATTATTCATTTCGTTCGCAGAGTTGATATACTCTTGCGGGATACATGGTGAATGTAGTTCAGTTGGTAGAGCGCCAGATTGTGATTCTGGTTGTCGCGGGTTCAAGTCCCGTCATTCACCCTAAGTTGTTTGCGCCCATAGCTCAGCTGGATAGAGCGCCGGACTTCGAATCCGTAGGCCGTAGGTTCGAATCCTACTGGGCGTATTATTAGCTTAAAAAGATGTGTGCTTTTTTATCTGTTTACAGATATTGAAGTATGGGATCTCATATCATTTTCCTCCAGAGGAATTGACTGTGAGGTTAAAAAAATTATACAATGCGCGAGCGTGGTGGAATTGGTAGACACGCTGGTCTTAGGAACCAGTGCCTCCGGTGTAAGGGTTCGAGTCCCTTCGCTCGCATATCTGTTTGAAACGGAAACGTAACTGCGGATGATTATTTTTTTGCGAAAGTAGCTCAGTGGTAGAGCTTCACGTTGCCAACGTGGATGTCGCGGGTTCAAGTCCCGTCTTTCGCTTAACTATAAGGTTTGGGCGATCTGGATGTTATCTGGATCGTCTTTTTTTTTATACCTTAACTCACAAAAAAGGAAAACGCCGTGATTGCTAAAAAAAGCGTTGAAAAATTAGAAAATTCCTCTGTAAAACTGTCAGTAACCGTTAAAGGTGAAGAAGCAAAAAAAGAATACTCCGGACTCATTACAAAATATGGAAAAGAAGCTCAGATAAAAGGTTTCAGAAAGGGTAAAGTACCCACATCTGTTCTCGAAAGAAAATTCGGAGAAGGGATCAAATCTGAGGCAGCCGGTAATTTAATGGACAAATCTCTCAGAGAAGTTTTTGAAGCTATCGATGAGAAACCCCTTGGATACGCACACCCCGAAGTAGTTGGAGAGCCTGAACTTACTGTTGGAGAGGATTTCTCTTTCGAAGTAACTTATGA
>JADGDJ010000097.1 GCA_016744925.1 Spirochaetaceae bacterium | reverse complement strand
CTTCTCATCCATAGCCAAAAGAAGCAGGAGACCATTATCGCGGTCTTTCTGACCGAGTCCCCACTGCTCTACCGTTTTGAGTGAAAAGGTCTCTAAGTTGTAACCCTGAAGATCATTTATGGTGAGCAGTGCCACTTGAGCAGAAGTGTTTTTTTCAAGTGATGCTAACATTTGACTAATCTGTTTTTCTTCTGATGAAGAGAGAACTCCGGCATAATCATTAACATAGCCCTTCAGGTCGGGAATGTTCTGTCCAGTTAGAAGTCCGGTAAACAGGACTAAGGTAAGAAATATAATTATATTCTTTTTCATTTAATCCTCCAGCACATGAACGTCGTCAGAGAGCTCGTTCACATCGTCAGGCTCAATGGGAAAATGTTCAACAAGCCTATCTCCGCAGGCTATAACAGCCTCCACAAGACCATCGACCATTTTATCCTCTTTCAGAGAAGCTATGAGATTGTCCACAACATCAGTCCAGATATTTTTTTCGACCTTGCTATTGATCCCTTTATCGGCGATAAGCTCTACCCGCTTTTCTCTCAAAGAGATGAAAATGAGAACACCGGTTCTATCCTTTGTATCGAAAAGACCCGATTCACCAAAAAAAAGCAGTGCTCTGCGGTTTACTTTTTTACTGATAATAGAGGAAGAGACGATTAATCTGTCGACACCGTCTATATTGGCAGCCAGATACAATAAACCGATGACAATAACTGTGGTTATACCCAAAAATAATGTGGGATAAATACCGCTATAGGACCAGAAGAGCCCCTGCAACATAAGTGAAATATCATTGTAGAAAAAAAGGGCCACCATATAATAGAGAAATCCCCCCATGAGAGATGCCCTCAGTTCAAAAAAAGCATAATCCGAGCTTTCATTGATGATAGCCGTGACAATTTCTCCGGAAGTCTTTGATTCCGCCTGAGCCACTGCCTTTTTTACACGATCATTATCATCTTCAGACAATTTATACCGATTCATATTTTTCTCCTAAAAATTGACAGTAGGAGCCTTATCGGCACCCTCGCTGGCCTGAAAATAAGAAACTTCATCAAAGCCGGACATATTGGCGATAAACAACCTTGGAAACTGTTTTATATAGGTGTTGTAGACCTGGGCTTCGTCATTGAAGCGCATCCTCTCCACAGCAATTCGGTTTTCCGTGCCTTCAAGCTGATCCTGTAGAGCCAGAAAATTTTCATTTGCTTTCAAATCCGGATAATTTTCCGTAACGACCATAAGTCTCTGCAGAGCTCCGGACAATTCGCCCTGAGCCTGTTGAAATCTCTGAAAAGCCGCCGGATCCTGAAGCACTTCATCGGAAATATTCATTACTCCGCCGACTTTGGATCTCGCTTCAGTAACAGCTGATAAGGTATCACTTTCATGTGCTGCGTAGCCCTTTACGGTTGCCACCAGATTGGGAATGAGGTCCATACGCCTCTGATAGACATTTTCCACCTGTCCCCATGATGCTTTAACCGATTCTTCCAGACGTACCATTTTGTTGTAAGTACCGGAAAATGATGAATAAATCATAAATAAGAGTACTGCGACTATAAAAACAGGCAGTAACCACTTAAATGTTTTTGATGCCATAAAAAAATCCTCCGTATCAATTAAAAAATCCGGTTGCACGATATATTCGCACAACCGGAACAAAATACATTATTATATAATAATACAATTTCGGCCGGCAAATATTAAAAAGGTATAAACAAACCGATAGCATAAGAAATGCTAAAGGCGAAAAAACCGACAAGAAGCATTTCAACACCGGACTTGAGCCAATTCACACCTGTTACGAATTTTTTCAGCGCTCCAGCGAGAAATAACCCGCCGACAGTAACCATTGTCGCTGATTTAAACATTACTAATGGTTCGATATCAAAATTGATGAGAAAAATATAGGGCAATGTGGGAAAACATGCTCCCAGTATAAAGGCTACAAAAATGATCAGAGCCGTTTTAATGCCACTCCCCTGTTCAATATCCGTAACACCCAGCTCATCAATAACCATTTCCCGAACCCAGATCTCTTTATCTTTAACAAGATGATCTACAACCTGATCGAGTAGCTCACCCTCAAAACCTTTATCTTTGTATATTTTCCTCAATTCCTCTTTTTCAATCTCGGGACAGAGCTTGATTTCGAGAGACTCCTGTTCAATTTCGTGACTGTAATAATCCGCTTCACTTTTACTGCTGATAAACTCTCCCGCCGCCATGCTCAGTGCCCCGGCGATCGTTGCCGCCAGCAAGGTTATAACAATGACTTTAGGCTCTTGTCCCGCACCGGCCAATCCCGCCAGAAGAGCGAAAACACTGACGACCCCGTCATTCATTCCGAATGTAATCTGACGGATCAGTTCTCCCCCCTGAAGGTGGAATTTATCTGTATAAGTAGCCATATTTAATCTCTCCCCATGGAACTGAAAAACTGTCTGTCGTGTCCGCAGACAGAGCACACATTATCTGTCAGATCATTAATAACTATATTTCCGCAAACCTGACATAAATAGATGCTTTTCAACTGCAAATCCTCTCGGGATTTTAATGCTTTGAGCGCTAAAGTCAGCAGTTTCGCATGTTCCTTTTCCACTTTTTGAGCCCAGACCATGGAGAGTTTGGCAACTTTTCCAAACTCGCTTTTGCATTCGCTTTTGATATATTTGATATATTTCGGATAGAGTTTTTTACTCTCTTCAGTCTCGGCGATTATAGCTGACTGCAGATTCTCCATAGTCGATTGAATTGTAACATCATCCAAAATCGGCTCAAAATCCTCTTCCAGAGCGTGGAGATGGTTCTTGACATGTATCCTCTCAGCTTTTGCTAATACTTCAAAAAGAAGTCCAATATTCTCATAATTATCTTCATAGGCTTTTTGAGAAAATATTTCATATGTTTTAATAGCATTTGATTCGCCTGTAATCAGGACTCTCAATGCCTCTTTACTTTTTTCCATAGTGCCTCCCGACCGTTCAATTTTAACAGTTTGATCAAAGCACCACAAGCCGATGAACAGTAGATGCCCCGTGAAGTAATAATTAGCAATTACGATTTTCGTTCACTATACTTATAAACAGAGAGAACAGTACGGGGGCAGGATGAAACTAACAGCAAAATTTTTATTAATGCTAATAGGCGTTCCACTATTAATTCTTATCATAACAAGTTCAATAACTTACTACATTCAAATAAAAGCATTAGGACAGGAGATTGTTCTTCAGCAAAAATATATGGCAAACGAGATTGCTAATGGTGTTTACGCTGAAATTCAGAAACTCGGGCAAGAAGTAAAAGACATGAGTCATTTACCGATTGTCAAACGAATTCTAAAAGATCCACCACCTCTCGAGTACGATGAGCAAGTGTATCTGGAGATAGAAGGATATAATCTCTACCTCGAAACGATTAATGGTTTTGTAAATGAAAATGTAGCTCTTGCCTATATTATCAGTGATGAAACCGGAGCCCTTTTTCTGAATACATGGATACAGCTTCCGACAGGTTATGACGGAAGAGACAATGATTATTATTTCGGACCTGTTGAAGCTGATGAATTGTATGTTACAGAGCCTTATCTCAATCCTGAAGATGTTGAAGGAACTGACCCTAAAGCTGTATCGATCAGCTATCCTATAAAAGAGAATGGACAACTAATTGGAGTCGCAGCTATCGACATCGGCTTGGGTAGTATAACCGATTATGCCTCTGAAATGGGTTCAAAATACAATTCGACTATCGGACTTTATACAAATACCGGCTCAGTCATATATCATCCTCAGGCAGTGGATAAAAATATAATTTACAACTTTTCTGATTTTCTTACAGATTTAGGCGTTGTAAACCAGAAAGAAGTAGAGGAAATCATGTACTCCGGCCAGGCAGGACAGATTATTGTTGATGCGGAGAGTGACTCTTATGCTGTCGTTTCACCCGTACCGGGAACATCATGGATGGTCAGTGTGGCATTTCCCACGACAATGATCTCTCGGAAAGTCATGTCTGCTGTTCTGCCTGTGACGATCACCTCAGGACTAATCATTCTACTTGCTTTGGCAATTGTAGCCTTTATATTGAACAAAATCGTAATAAAAAGGATTCTTCTCACTTCTGAGTACCTTGAAACTATTGCTTCAGGTGATTTAATGATTGAAGTGGAACCAAAACTTCTCTCAAGGAAAGATGAGATAGGAACCCTGGGAAGATCCCTTAATAATATGGCGACAAACCTAAGGGAGATCGTCGGAAAAGTAACTGCCGCAGCCAATTATATTGCCTCGGGAAGTATGCAGGTCAGCGATTCCAGCCAGCTACTTTCCAGTGGAGCTACAGAGCAGGCGGCAAGTGCTGAAGAGGTATCAAGCTCGATGGAGCAGATGAGTGCCAATATCAGCCAAAACGCCGACAATTCAAGCCAGACAGAAAAAATTGCCATAAAAGCCGCAAGAGATGCGAAAGACAGTGGCGAAACTGTCAATGAAGCTATTAATGCGATGTCCCTCATAGCCAGTAAAATTTCAATAATTGAAGAGATAGCCAGAAGCACTAATCTGCTGGCTCTCAATGCGGCAATTGAAGCGGCAAGGGCTGGAGAACAAGGGAGAGGTTTTGCCGTGGTAGCCTCAGAAGTACGGAAACTGGCCGAACAAAGCCAAAAAGCTGCTGGGGAGATTACAGAACTGGCTTCAAAAACAGTAATCCTATCAAAAGGCTCCGGTGAAAAACTGGAGAAACTAGTCCCGGACATTGAAAGAACTGCCGAACTTGTTGAAGAGATCAGCGCTGCAAGCCAGGAACAGCAAACGGGAGTTGACCAGATTACCCAGGCTATCCATCAGCTGGATAAAATCATTCAGAGCAATGCTTCATCGTCAGAAGAACTGGCTTCCACATCTGAACAATTGGCATCTCAGGCAGAACAGCTTAAGGACACTATTCAATATTTTAAAATTAGCAATAAAGAGAATCTAACTCGGGAAACTGTACAGATCACATCGATAGTTGAAACCGAAAACAATACACAGAATCTCAGTGATGAAAATTTTGAATCATTCTGACAAATGAGCAATAAATGAGGAGTATAAACCTATGAAAATAACAATGAAAATATTACTGCCCACTTCCATAATGTTAATTGTAGCCGTAACCATCGTATCCGTTATCGCCTACACAAATATCTCCAACGAGATGGACAATGTAATGAAAGTGACTACCGAATCTACAATAGGTGATTTAGTGCTGAAAATAGATAATGTAGAAACTGAAACGCGAGTATTAAAAGCCTCGCTCAACAATAACTTTCTGAGAATAGCACGAACTATTACAGAATTGATTGAGCAGAATAGATCAGTAGAAGAAACTGAAGAAGTACAGGCTCTGGCCACTTACGTAGGAATTGATGAAATACACATTGTAGGTGAGGACGGCGTCCTCTATGCAGGTTCTGTACCGGGATTTTTCGGATTTGATTTTGACACCAGCGATCAGACCAGACCCTTTTTAAAAATGCTCAATGATAAATCATTAGAGCTGGCTCAGGAGCCACAGTTACGTGCTGTGGATAATGTTTTATTCCAGTATATAGGCGTTCCCATGCAATCCCGTTCAGGACTGGTACAGATCGGAGTGCAACCCACAGAACTGCAGGAGTTGATTGAAGCCAGCAGCCTTCAGAATATATTGGAAAATTACAACTATCCAGAAGGGGGATATGCCTATCTGGTTTCCATGGATACAGGAGAATTGATCAACCACAGTATAGCCGACAGAATTGGGCTCAATATGTACGATTATGACTTCGGCATTAAAATAATGGACATGGAAGAAGGAGAATTCACCTATACTTTTCAGGATACGGAAGTCTTTACAAGTTTTAGGATTATAGATGAAGGAATACTTGTTACCGGTATTCCCACAGATTCATATAAAGCCAGCCTCAGCACTGTTGTTTATTCCCTTTTGATAACATCTCTCATTTCTCTGGTAATTCTCATGGGGATTATGATTATAATTGTACGAAAAATTATATCTCCCCTGTATGTTGTCAGCAATTCAATGAAAAAGATCTCCTCTGGTGATCTGATGATCACAGTGGATAAAAAGCTGATTAATCAAAAAGATGAAGTTGGAGTTCTTGCCAATTCACTACAATTGATGACTGAAAATTTACAGGATATTGTGGGGAAAGTATCACAGGCCGCCGAATATATCGCTTCGGGAAGTTCACAAGTGAGTGATTCGAGTCTATTGCTCTCCAATGGGGCAACGGAACAGGCAGCCAGCGCTGAAGAGGTCTCCAGCTCTATGGAACAGATGAGCGCCAATATCAGTCAGAATGCGGACAATTCAAGTCAGACAGAAAAAATAGCCATTAAAGCGGCAAGAGATGCAAAAGAAAGTGGTAAAACTGTCAAGGAAGCTCTCGATGCCATGACAATGATTGCCGGAAAAATAACAATTATCGAAGAAATTGCCAGAAGTACGAATTTGCTGGCTCTTAATGCGGCGATCGAAGCGGCAAGAGCGGGAGAACAGGGTAAAGGATTTGCCGTAGTTGCTTCTGAAGTGCGAAAACTGGCGGAGCAAAGTCAGAAAGCTGCAGGAGAAATAACCGATTTGGCGACAAAAACAGTAACGCTGTCCAAAGGGTCAGGAGAAAAACTATCCAAGCTTGTTCCCGATATAGAGAGAACAGCCGAACTTGTTGAGGAAATCTCTGCAGCCAGCAATGAACAGCAGGTTGGAGTAGACCAGATAACAAGCGCTATTCAACAGCTCGATAAGATTATCCAGAGCAATGCCTCTTCATCTGAAGAAATGGCATCCACATCGGAACAACTTGCAGCACAAGCGCAACAACTGAAGGAAACGATTCAGTATTTTAAAATATCCGGAGACTCTAAGAAGCAAAAGGCAATTGAGAAAGTCGCCGCGAAGCCTGAGGGAGTCACAACGCCTAAAAAGCCGATACATTTTTCAGAGACGGGCATAACGATTTCTCCCAATAGCACTATGAACAGCGAAGTTATAAGTGACCTTGACAGTTCTGTATTCGATGATGATTTTGAATCATTCTGAAGCGGCATCGCTATCGAGATACAGAAACATTTCTCCGTGATTATCGATATGAGATGCAGGAAGGCTAAAGTCTTGTGCTGTAATTTTTTTAAGCACCTCAGCTTTGCCCTTCCCGCAGCTTAGAAAAATGAGAGATTTCCCATTGTTCATTACTGTTCCGGTCAAAGTAATACGATGCTGACCACTCTCAGGATGTGTTGCTAAAGCGCAAAGATCCTTTGAGCCGAGAAATTCCATCTCATTCGGAAATATCGATGCTGTATGACCATCTTCGCCGATCCCCAGAAGTATAATATCAAATGAGGGCAGTGAATTTCTTTGAGGAACTGTTTCTTTTATCAGTTGAGCATACCTGAGCAATTCTTGCTGAGGATCATTCTCTCCCCGCACCCGAAAAATATTCTCATCGGGAATATCGACTTTATCGAGAAGGTTGAGAGCCGTCATTTTATAATTACTCTGGTCATCTTCCGGAGGCACCATCCTCTCATCAACCCAGAAAACCTTCACCTTTTTCCAATCAATTTTCTGACCGTATTTCTTTGACAACAATGAAAAGAGCAATGCCGGAGTGCTGCCTCCCGACAGAGCTATAAACATAAGGCCACTATGTCCCTGAATCCTTTTGTACAATTCATCGGCAAGAGCCTCTGCGGTGTCTTCTTTTGTTCTGTATATCTTCTTTTCCATATTTATAACTCGCAAAATGATCCATCATTAGTGAGATTTTTACAGGGATAGCGCCAACTGCACTGATCTCCCTCAATAAAATCGTCCGCATGCTCAGGCCCCCAGCTTCCCGCAGGATAACCGAAAACTTTCGGAGGGTTATCAGAATTATCATAATCGATAAGAGGTTGAATAAACTCCCAGCAAGCCTCTACGGCATCACCGCGAGCATAGAGTGTCGAATCACCATTGATACAGTCAAGCAGTAGTCGTTCATAGGCAGATGCGAGCTGAACGCTGGATAAATCGGAATAGCGGAAACTCATATTGGCTTCCTTCACTTCAAAACCGGCTCCGGGCATCTTCATACCAAACTTCAGGAGAACTCCCTCATCGGGCTGTATACGTATCACAAGTTTATTAAAATTGTCCGATGTACCGAATGCCTTTTTAAATAAGCGGTGAGGCGTTGGCTTAAAGTGAATGACTATTTCCGAAACCCTGGTAGGTAGACATTTCCCCGATCGGATGTAAAAAGGAACTCCCCCCCATCTCCAGTTATCAATATAAAATTTTATTGCTGCGTATGTTTCGGTTCTCGATTGGGGGTCGACCCCCTCCTCTTCGCGATAGCCTTTCACATCCTGCCCTTTCACTTTTGAAGAGATATACTGCCCTTTTATGTATTGCTTATCGAGATTCTCCGTATCAAAGGGTTTGAGTGATTGAAATACTTTGAGAGTTTCATTTCTTATGGCATCGGAATCCAGTGATGCGGGAGGCTCCATAGCCACTAGACCTGTAAGCTGAAGAAGGTGATTTTGAACCATATCCCGCAGAGCACCGGAATTGTCATAATAACCACCCCGTTGTTCCACACCGATATTCTCTGCAGCTGTGATCTCAACGTGATCTACGAAATTTCTATTCCAGAGAGGTTCAAAGATTCCGTTTCCAAACCGTGTTACAAGTATATTCTGCACAGTTTCTTTTCCGAGATAGTGATCGATTCTATAGAGCTGATTCTCTTTGAAGTATTTCAGAATATCTCTGTTCAGATCTTTTGCTGTTTCCAGGTTGACTCCGAATGGCTTTTCGACGATAAGTCTTCTCCAACCTTCGTCCTCTTTGTTCAGACCGTAATGGCTCAGATATTCAGGAATGATCGAATAGAGTTTGGGAGGTGTCGCCAGATAAAATATATAATTCCCCCCAATAGAGTGCTCTTTATTAAGCATTGTCAGCTTATCATCAATTTTTTTGTAATCGTCCACAGAAGAGGTATTAACTGATTGATAATATATATTATTGAGAAAGTCTCTATAATCATCATTTTTTTCTTTTCCCTCATTCAATCTTTCGCGGAAAGTGTCATCATCATAAGAACTTCTACCAACTCCAACAATGATATATTTCTCGGGCAACTGGCCGTTTTTCTTCAAATCGTACATTGCGGGTATCAATTTTCTTTTTGTAAGATCGCCTGATGCTCCAAATATAACCAAAATGCAATTATCGTTTGTCATACTTTTCTCCTGTATTACCTATTAAACTAATAACATTTTAATTTCTAAACAAGCAATTATTTAATTGACAAAGTACATCCTTATTAGTAATTATTACTATATAACAATAAGAGGTAAAGATGAATAGCTACAGTACGAAAGAATTATACTGCGAAAAATGTGGAAACTCGAAAGATTCTCCCATATGCTGTACGAAAGAGATGCAACTGGATAAATATACATTTTTTTGCGATTTATGCGGTAAAGAGGAAAAAGTCCCCCAATGCTGCGGTTCATATATGAAATTGAGAGATAAACAGGAGAAATAAATGGGTAAACTTGAAAAAAATGATTTGGCTCCCGAGTTGAATCTGGTTGATCAGAGTGGAAAATTGCATACACTGGCCGATTACAAAGGGGGAAAGCTTTTTGTCTATTTCTATCCCAAAGCGAGCACTCCCGGTTGTACGACTCAATCGTGCAATGTACAGGAAGCACAGCCTGACTTCTCATCACTCAATGTAAAAGTTGTGGGCATAAGCCCCGATCCACCGAACAAACAGAAAAAATTTGCCGATAAATATGAATTGAAGTTCCCTCTACTCTGTGACGAAGAGAAAACTGTCGCCCAGGCCTTTGGAGTATGGGGAGAGAAAAAGCTCTACGGAAAAGAGTACATGGGGATTATACGATCTTCCTTCCTCATAAACGAAGAGGGAAAGATTATTGAAAGTTGGTATAAAGTAAGCCCCAAGGACACGGTTCCCAAGGTTATGAAGGTTTTGAAATCATTGGCCTGATCCCACAGTTATACGTCTTAGTGACGAACGTCCTTTATCATCGACAATTCGGATATTGTGCTCTCCCGGAACCGGTTCCCAGAACAGGATCTCTCCTGGTTGAGCACTGCCGAGATATTGCCTTCCGTCAAACCAGTACATACGCTTTACATCACCATCGACAATAGCTTTCAGAGGGATTTTTCTGAATGCTTCACTGTCAATTCTAAAAATATATTCAACATTGGATAGAGGAGATTCTATTGAGGGGACATATCCCTCATGAGAGTATTCGCCGGAAATGTATCCTTCGGGAGCATAGGGAGGAGGCGAACGCCTTGGAAACCCTGCATTTTTAAACAGCTCCAGAAGATCGCTTGGCCAAAACTCCCAAACTTCTTCGATAGTGCCTTTCCCTTCGGTGTTAACTCGAAATCCCGTCTCGGGATCTATGTATACCGGCCTGTGTATGCGACATTTTTCTATGGATGAAATACCGGGTATAAACTGTGTTATTTTACTATCGTAACAATATTCGGACTTGAGCATTCCCGAAACGGAACAGACTGCAGTTTCGACCAGATTCAGGTTTTCATACTCTGGAATATCCCCTTTTGACAGATTATTGCTTCTGATGGCATCGATCAGTTCAAACAGCAATGGAGCCGCCATATATCGCCCAAGAAAAGAATGATTCCCCACACCATCAAAGTTACCGATCCAAACAGCAATAACATATTCGTCGAAGAGACCAATAGCCCAGCAATCTCGAAATCCGATAGATGTTCCCGTTTTATAGGCTATATTCTCCGATTTGCTGTTGTATCCATCCGGTGCGGGATTAGTCAGAAGCATCTGATGCACGAGATAAGCCGCTTCCCGAGAGAAGAGTTCTTTGCCATATGAACGTTCGCTGTTGATGCTTTTTCTCAATGGTTTCAATCTCCCTTCATTACCGAGAGCTCCATAGAGTGTCAATAATTCTTCCATTGATAGTTCCGCACTTCCCAGAACTATGGATAATCCGTAATGTTTCTCCTCTTTCAGCGGCACATTTGATTTATTTAAGAGAGTGTAGAGGGTATTCTCCTCTAATTGTGAGGCCAGGCTGACGGCTGGGACATTCCGACTCGATGTGAGAGCCTCTTTTGCAGAAATAGCCCCCTTGAAATCACTTCTGAAATTATCAGGAGTGTACTCACTGAAACTAGTCGGAGCATCTTTGAGCATGGTCTCACTGTGTATCAGCCCCTGATCGATGGCCAAGGCATAGATAAAAGGTTTCAATGTGGATCCGGGAGACCGCCTTGCCTTAGTGCCGTTGACCTGGCCCTCAATCTCATTGTTAAAAAAATCGACAGAACCCATTGATGCAACCACTTCCATCGAATTTCTGTCGAGGATCATGGCAGAGGCATTATAGACCCCATTCGGACGGTTACGACGGACATAGAGTTCACTCTGCTCTTCCAAAATATTCTGAATTTCACTGTGGAGAGTACTGTATATTCTCTCTTCTCCGGGAAAAGAAGCTATGAGATCAGCTGTAAAATGAGGAGCTTTATAGTCATTAGCAGAAATAAAATAAGGGGGAAGCAATAAGGACTGACGATAGTTTTCATCTTCCCTGTGCCGGGTGAGCCACCGCTCATATAATCTCATTCTCGCATCATTCAATTCTCCGTTGAATTCATCCGGGTTGGGAGTCCGGTCTGCGGGGCTCTGGGGGATGACACTGAGCAGCAGGACTTCCGGCAGTTCCAGCTTTTCAAGAGGCTTCCCGAAATAGTATATGGATCCTGAGGCAAATCCCTCGATATTTCTGCCACAGGGAACAAGCGAGAGATAAGCCTGTAGGATCTGCTCCTTCGAGTAATAAATCTCCAGATAAAGAGCTCTGAATATCTGATGGATCTTTCCGCCGATATTGGTCGAGTCTAGATCGTAATGCATACGGGCGAGCTGCATGGTTATAGTGGAGGCACCCATAAATCTAGATTTTTTGATATACGATTCATCTAGGGCGCGAAAAAGTGCAAAGGGATTAACACCACTGTGCCAGTAATAAAACCTGTCCTCCTGAAAGAGAATGGCTTCCCGAACCAAAGGAGACATCTCTGTTGCAGTCACTCTCAGACGGTAGGCATCATCATCGGTCATAGTCATGCGGAGTATATTCCCATCTCGATCGTAAACGAGACGGGACAGCTCATAAGGAGAGAGGATATCGACTTCCGGCCTGGTTAGAAATAGAAAAATTGTCATCATCACCGGGATTAAAAACCAGATGATGAGACTCTTATATTTGGAAAACAAGATCTATTCTCCTGATACTGTAATTGTCCCTCCGGGAGTCACGGCCATAACAGAGGGGTCATACATGGACTCAATATAAGCGGGAGGAACAGTAAAGCTTCCCTTATTAACAGATCGGATCTGGTAAATATACTCATTGATGTCATCATTAACATCCCCGAATAGGACTATTCGATCTTCACGTCTATCCATATAGACCGGAATCCAGCCGCCTTGATTCTGGCTGTCCATGGCAGGCTCGAAACCTCCGGGCAATAGATCGACTATGGCGATATCCCTCAGAACAGACACTCCGATGGACCTGACCTTTATATGAACATCGATCAGCTGTCCCAGCTTAACTTCATCGAGGATTTGACCCTCCCGGTCAGTGTATTCCCGGAAGATTTCCACTTTATCAGCTATTGGTTCTACAGGTTCCGAATTATCAAATCCCGACTGGATGACACTGTAGTAAAGCCTGTTCACATCTCCATTCTCAATGGTGATAGATGCTGCGTCTGAACTATATTCGAAACGGGGGAAATAACTGGTATCGGGTTGCAGAACAGCTGTTGATTCACCAGCAGTTTTCTCTCCTATTTTCACAGCATTCAGTGCCGGTTGTCCACTGGCGTCTTTATAGGAATTGAGTCCCATAATCACATAGGAGGCGAATGTAGTACTGTACACTCCATTCTGTATTGAGTTGGAAAATGATTCCACGAGAGAATTGGGCATCTTTTTCTCATAATTGCTGAAATGTTCCGCCCTGAGATAGAGATAGATAGCATTTCTTATCTCCCGGTTGTAATAATTGTCCGCTTCTTTCACGTCGTGGTTTTCAGGATCGAATTTCCCAAATAACCGCATACCTTCGGTTTTATTCTGAAGCATGTAATAAGAGGAAGCCAGATAGAGACCGGCAACATCTTTTTCCCAGTCATCAAAATTGTCCTTTAATTCCGCCTGAACCCTTGAGATGTAAGATGAGGTGATCATCTCATTTCTGGTCAGGATATAGATGGCGTAGGTCTTCTGTCTGAGAGTGTAGATATCTTTTTTATTTACACCGATAATCTCTTTCAGAAAGTCAAGCCCTTTGTCATACATAGAATCAGGGACTCGATATCCCCTCTCCCTTGCTTCTGTAAGAAAGTGCATTATGTAGACATTCTGAAAATAGGAGATGTAATCATTGGCTGCCCAGACCCCGAAGGATCCGTTTCGGACCTGTCTGGACATCAGTATTCTAATTGTGTCCTCCACATCGGCCGTAACAGCTGTTCTATCGAGATTAAATCCCTCATTCCCTTCGAGTATCAGTGAAGCAAAGGAATTACTTACAACCTGTTCACTACAGAGATATGGGTATGAATCGAGGTACTGGGTTAATCCTTTGGCAAGTCCCAAAGGCAGATATGAGAGTGAACCTTCCAGTTTTCTATACTCTTCATACATTTGGCGGGGAACATCAATTTCGACTTTGCCCCTATCGATATATCCCGAATTGAGCGTCGTTCTGTAGGGCATGGCCGGCCGAATGCTGATCGATTCGATCAAATCAGATTCATAACTGTCCCCGACTGCATGGAAGGAGATCTCACCGGCACCGGGAATATCGTTGACAGATACTTTAAATGATACAGTCTGATCTCGCCCCTCGGCAATGGTCATATCCCTGGAATGCTGCTGAACAGACAAAGCGTCGGAAGTCTCCAGGGTCAATTGGATCTTTTCATCATCACCGGGAACGTTGTTTGTCACAGTCACTGAGAGATCGAACTGGTCCCCCGGAGCGGCAAAATAGGGAATATTGGGGCTGATAATGTATTTATCTCTGACGAGAATGCTATCCTGAGCAACACCGATTGCGTCGTTGCTGACAGCCACAGCCATCACACGCACTGTTCCGTTAAAATAATCGGGAACTCTGTAGGAAAGAGTTCTCTCAGTAGAGTCACAGTCGACTATACCGGACCAGAATACAACAGGTGGTTTGTTTTTCCGCTTAAAGGGGTTCAGATTGGCATTGAGCTCACCATAGGCTTCTCCTCCCCCCATAGCCGCCAGTTTCCTCACAAGAGAAAATTCAGGAAGTATAAGATCGAGAATCTGCAACGTCGAGACCTCTAAAGCCATTTTCTGGAAGAAATAGGAGAGAGGATCGGGAGTTTTATATCTAGCGACCTGCAAAATGCCCTCATCGACTGCATAGATAATTATCTTACCGCTATTTTTAGTGGAGTAGCTTATATTCAGATCTTCTCCCGGTAAAATTTCTCCCTCGATTTCCAATTGAATATTGTTGGTCCGTCTCTCCCGGCTGACTGAAAAGGGGACGGCGCCATAACTCAAAGGACTCATGTAGATCTGATCGGAATCTGCCGAACGGATAAATGATACATTGACATAGGCATTCCCCTCAA
The DNA here is from genome assembly GCA_016744925.1 of Spirochaetaceae bacterium. Lineage (GTDB taxonomy): Bacteria > Spirochaetota > Spirochaetia > DSM-2461 > DSM-2461 > Spirochaeta_F. The sequence goes on along the minus strand of JADGDJ010000097.1, from coordinate 1,313 downwards.
GATCATCGGGAACGGTAATAGTCTGTAGAGAGCTATTCTGAGAACTCTTAAACCACTTATAAGTATAAACTTTATCTCGCTCAATGGTTATCAGGCCTGCTCCGCTATAAGGAGCTTTTATATATAGTTCAATCTCTTCTCCCGGAGCATAATCATCTTTGGACAATCGCACCTGAAGTTCGGCATTTTTATCAAGATTTCCCACAGCATTCACTGAGCCCAGGACTGAATAATTAATGCGATTCAGTTCCATCCCCTCTTTATCGGAGATGATGAGTTCAAAATCCCCGGGAACATCTGTTTTCAGCACATAGGAAGAACCATTAGCTGAAATATTGAAATTTTCCGAGAGAAGTGGTATCTCTTTTTTAACTGATTGATATTTGTATGTACCGTTAGGCTGTTTGGTCAGAACCGAAACCCATCTCTTTTCTTTAAGATGGAAAAAAAGTCCGTTTCTCTCTATTTGATTCAGAGAGGAATCGACAGCAATAAAGCTGAGAGATCTCTTTCCGTTTTTATAGATATAGGATAGGTCACCATCGCTTTTCACACCCACAAGAGATCTGACAGGAGAAACGAGCATAGATTGTTCGGAGATAACGCTTCTCCCACCCTCTTTTTCAAAAGCTTCGGCAATAAACCTGAGGTTGTAGGAAGCATTGTCAAATCTGTTCAGGTCAAAGTCAAATTCGCAGTTTCCATCCAGATCTGTTTTCACACTGCCCAGGTCTTCATCGTAATAGTTCTCAGCTCTCAAAGGATCAAAAAAACGATAATCACGAAACTCTCGGAATGAAATGTAGGCGGGAGTCAGCACCAATTTACCATCGACGGAATTATCCGTAGCGGCATTGCCGAAAAGATTTCTCAGGTTGACCCTTCCGGTTAATCCTGCCGGTGAAACCCAACCCTTATCACTTATTTGTGATAGGGAAGTTGATATTTTTAATCTGTCCGGTTCAAATTCCTCGACACGAACTGCTGTTGAGCCGATCAGATCCTCCGACCGGTTGTCCTTTATACTATAGAGATTCACCTGATATGTTCCAGTTGGTGAATAACTTTCTGTTTTGAAATTCACATCTTCCAGACCCGTTCTATCCAGGGCGATTCTCTGACGAAAAACTTCGAGCCCGCGAGAATCGGAAATGGAAACTTCCAGAGGAATGTTTGTGAGAGACCTGTCCCAGTTTCCACTTTTAACGATCATGGCGATATTCATGGCATCACCCGGTCTGTATATCCCCCTGTCGGAAAACAAATAGGCGTTAATTCGGTCAGGCTCGGAAACACCATAGACGCCTCCTGTA
>JADGDJ010000096.1 GCA_016744925.1 Spirochaetaceae bacterium | reverse complement strand
AAGAACAATAAGCTGGTGAGCATAATTCAGCCGGTGTTCGATATGCTGGGTACTATTCCCGGTTATCACGAATACGATATCAGTGGATGGTTTTTACTGTTCTTCTCTGTCTTCTACGCAATGATTATCGGTGATGGTGGATACGGTCTTATATTCCTGTTTCTCGCTTTTATCATCCATGGCAAAAGCAAAAAGGTTTCACCTATTGTCGGTTTGCTCTATCTGATCAGTTCAACGACAATTCTATGGGGCGCCGTCACGGGAACCTGGTTCGGTTCAGTGACTATTGCTTCGATTCCTCTATTGAAAGGACTGATTATTCCTCAAATAGCCAGTTATCCTGAAATACTGGGAATGAGCGATATTACTGCGGCATCGACACAGGAAATAATAAAAACAATGTGTTTTATTATGGGTACCATTCATCTCAGTGTGGCTCATATTAAAAACTTTATTAAAGATCTACCTAGAATTTCTTCCATAACACAGTTGGGATGGTTGAGCATGGTTCTTGGTTTATACTTTTTAGTCATGCAGCTAGTTTTAGGAATAGGACCAATTCCTCAGTTTGCCATGTATATGATTTACGGAGGTCTTCTCTCAGTATTTCTTTTCGGGCAGCAGGAGCCGGGTGTGAATTTCTTTAAAGGGATTATAAAAGGTTTAGGGGGATTTATAACCACTTTCCTCGATGCCATCGGTGCTTTTTCAGATATAATCTCCTATATTAGATTGTTTGCCGTTGGATTGGCTTCAGTAGCTATTGCTGGTAGTTTTAATGCCATGGCAGAGCCTTTAATGCATGGTCCGGCTATGATTGGTGCAGTGCTTATACTGCTCCTGGGTCATGGGTTGAACCTCGCAATGGGATTATTATCTGTTGTCGTTCATGGTGTCAGATTGAATATGTTGGAATTTTCAGGTCATTTAGGAATGGAATGGGTTGGAATTAAATATGAGCCTTTTAAAGCTCGCGATTAAAATAAAATTGAATTACTTTCAAAGGAAGGGGAACTAAATGGATCTCGGTAACTTAGGATTCGCTGCAGCAATCGGACTTGCAGCAATAGGATCAGCTCTTGGAGCAGGTGTAGCTGGACAGTCAGCAATTGGGGCATGGAAAAAATGTTTTGCAAATAACAAACCGGCGCCTTTTATGCTTACAGCTTTTGTTGGAGCACCGCTTACTCAGACAATTTACGGATTTATCCTTATGAACGCTATTATAGCATCTACTCAGCCATCAATGTTTAAACTGGCTGCTGGTATCTTTGCAGGATCAGCTATGGGATTTTCTGCATATATGCAGGGAAAAGCTGCTGCTGCTGCTTCTGATGCACTTGCTGAGACCGGAAAAGGTTTTGGTAACTACCTGATGGTTTTAGGTCTTGTTGAAACTGTTGCTCTTTTTGTAATGGTTTTCGTAATGGGTGTTATGTAGAATACACTTATTTTAAAAAACATTATGGAATACACCTCGATAGGTGTATTCCTTTTTATTTATAAATCTTTATAAAAACTCTATCTAATCATTGAGTTGAGTATATAATCGTATTATGAAATCAGCAGAACTTATCCGTGATTTTACGGATTGGATAAAAGATCATACACAAATAGAATCTTTTTTTGTAAACGATGAAGGGAGTGATATAATTTTCTATGCAGTAACATCGGAAAAAAATACTTTACTTTACAATGCCATGATATTTACAGAGTATGATTATATAAGTTACTGCAAGCTTAACAATGTTGCTAAACATCTCCATTTGGAAATTGAATTTTTCTCGGGGAATAAAGCTGTCATTGAACTGATTTCCTCAGTATTTGAACCAGATTCTAAAATCAAAGAGCTGTTTTCCCGATAAATCTATGAATACATATGCATTAGTCTATTTTGACCGGGAACAGAGAGAAGTTCTCAAAAGGGAAGTTGCCCGTTCATTTCATTCTTTTGATGAGTGTCGAGAAAATGTGCTGATAATCAATGGTGGTGAGGATACTGAAAGTACACTTAATCTGAGTTTTCAAGTATTACAGAATCTTTCCAATTCCATAATAAAAAAAAGTTTAAAAATATTTATATATAGTAATGAAGTATTCCCTGATGCCGCTATCCTTGATTCACTTTTATTGATAATGACAGAATATAACAGCAATCTATCTCTCAACCATGCCAGCTTTGCTCAATTGCCCAATCCAAATATTTTTTATTTTAGGTTTCTCGGCCTATTTCAAGCTGGAAAAAAATGTCAGAACATTTCTATTTTTGATTTTATAGAGAATTTTGAATATGGTATTACAAATGATAATATAGATAGTAAGGCTGTATTTGAGGACAGTGTTTTCAATTTTTACAACAATAGAATTGCCCAATCCATTGCGGGATTTCACAATGTTTTACAATTATTCCCTGAAGATGGAGCATCGATGAAATACATTGAAAGAGGAAATGAAATATTATCAAATTAGTGAGGACGTGAATAAATGAGTTTGAAGAATATCAGTCTATTTTCCTTTGTATTATTTGTTTTTTTGTCGTGTACAACAATCAGTGTAGATAATCCTGTATCTATTCAACCTGAAAAAACTCTTTACGATATGTTTATTTCTGATGCCGAAACTGGCGATGTTGAAGCCATGGTGCAGATCGGCATCAGTTATGAAGAAGGGAGTGGTGTAACAAAAGATTTAAATAATGCATATGAATGGTATAAAAAAGCTGCTTCTAAAGGGAGTTCTTCTGCATATTATAGAATTGGAATGTTTTATGAATACGGGTATGCCGTAGAAAAAGACTGGAACAGTGCTCTGGAATGGTACTACTCATCGGCCGCTTCAGGATATTCTCCTGCAATTGGTAAAATGATCGACTATTATGAGGATTTACCGGAAGAACAGATCCTGTGGATTGAAAAAGGTCTTTCCGCCGATGATCCTTATGCAAATTATCGATACGGTCTGCTTGTGGAACAAGATGATAAAGCCCTGGCTATAGAATATTTTAAAAAAACAGCCGATACAGATATTCCGGAAATTCGCGGACTTCTATCAATTCTATCGTTGAGCGGTCAGTACCAATTTTATAAGGAGTTAGAATCGATTGAGTATCTCTCCTTAGCTGCCGAATCAGGAGACAGTCGATCTCAGACATTTCTTGGATGGTTGAATGAGTTTGGAATTATCGAAAAACAAAACTACGCAAAATCTTTTAAGCTCTACAAGGCGGCTTCCGATGATGGTGAAATTTTAGCGACTTATAATCTATCGCGTTTTTATGGTGAGGCTATTTTTGTCGATAAAGATCCCTCCTTATCCAATGAGTATTTTAAGAAAATTCCCAGAGAATATAACTCTCCTGTTTTTGAAGATTTGCTGATTTTTTGTCGAAAAAGAAGTCTTGCAGAGCAATTAATAGTTCTCTACCGATTCAAAGCTGCAAGTGATGATTATGATGCCTATTACAACCTTGGAAAGTTATACGATGATGCCGAAGCATTGCCATGGTTTTCAATGGCTGCAGATGCGGGACACATTCCCTCTATGTATGAATTGGGAAAGATTTTTTACAACAATAATATTTCTGATTACAATCCCGTAAAAGCCGCCGCATGGCTGATGGTTTATGAAAATAAAACAGATAAAGCGCCGGAAGAGATTTCCAGTACAGAAATTTTGGGAAATCTCTCTGATTCGGAAAAGATGGAAGTAAGCCGGCTCTTCACTGTCCTCTATTATAATGAAGTAGACAGTGGAAACAGTGAAGAGGATGTGGAGTTTCTCAAGTAACCAGACAGCTGTCGAATACTTCTTTTATATTGTCTATTTTTGAAGACTCTTTTAAGGATTCTATTTCATCATAAAAGAGATCCCATTGTTTTTTCTCAGCCTTATATTCATCAATGAGAAAGTTGTTGCCCATGAGTTTTTCTGCCAGAGGCTGAATTCTGGAGATTCCCAATTCCAACATTTTATCTGCGCGATCGGTCAGTCCTTCATCATACATTTCCAGAAGTTTAAAAACCAAGCGCATATAAGAGAGTGTCACTGGATATTGTGATACATAGGAACCGGTAAAGGGATAGGTTTCGGCTTTTGTCTTCTCGACTCCACCGGGCAATGCCTCGGCATAATAGGAGTAGTATAAGAGCCTTAAGATATCTGCTATATACGTGCCGTCTTTGGCTGCTTTGATCGATTCTCCGGCGAATGCCTGCTTGTCATGGCGCATTATCAATCCATCTTCATGGTAATAGCGAAGAAGTGGTTCTTCTTTTTTATTCAGAACAGACAGTATATAGGCTTGATCTTCTGCACGTCCTATAAAAGAAGGGGTGAACGGTCTGTATTTGAACAGAGCATCAATCAGTATTCCATTTGTTCCACCAGTGACATGAATGCGGCTGATAACCTTTTTTTTGCCATCAATTACTTTTTCTTTTCTGTACCTCGTCATCAATTCCGCCCTAGTAGAGAGAGACATGGAGAGATGTTTAAAGAAGACAAGATCGCTGACGGGAGCCTTTAAATCGGGAATGGAGACATCCGGAGTATAGAGTGATTTTCCAATATCCGATTCATTGACAAGGGCTCCGGCTATCATGGACAAATCAACAACTCTTCCTTCCGTATCTTTTCCCGCAGCGCCCCACAAAGGGGACATGAAATGTTGGAAGGCACTTTTCTCTGTGTAATCCATCAATTCTTTTTGAGGAAAAATTTGATCCAGATCAATCTTAAATGTTCCCTTCAGCTTAGGGTTTTTAGATATTTTCCAGAGTGCATTGACGGCTTTTAAAAAATTATAATGTCTTCCGTATTTACCATCGACACCGAAGTATTCTGATATGGTATCATTGTGGCCACTGTAGGATTCCAGCAACCGCTGACAGCTTTCTTCCGTAAAAATATAAATATTGAGATCCTTGATCACCTCACATTGTGATAATTCATATTTTAAATAGGGAGCTGCCAGTTTTTGTAAACCTTTGTGGGTAACTGATACTGAAAGGAGAACGTCTAAAGTGGCATCACCAGGGGCAAAATCGTTCTTTTTCTCATAGGAGAAAGCTTCAGAAAGACTTTTTAATCCATATATTATTTCATTCTTTTCGGGAATTTCTCCCATTTGTACCGGGTGATCGAACCAGTACATTTGTTCCTCACCCATAACAGCCGGAAGCTCTTTTTTTATTTCATCAGGCAAATCGAGAGAATTGAGATCTGTTTGAAAAGCGGGAACTGTCAAGAGAACATTGGAGGTGAAGGTCATCTCTTCAGGAACATTGGTGATTGAATTTTCGTTCATCTTTGTTATCTCTACAGAACGCTTATTCCGCAATTTTCTTATAACTTCTTCACGGTTTTCAAAAAAGAGATTTCCCTCGGGGAAAAAAATATTCCAATACTCTTTTAATCTCTCTTCTTTCGAGATTGTCCCGGAAATTTCAATCATTTCAGTTTCTTTGCGAATTTGATCTAATGCTTTGTGAAATGAAGAATTTTCCATAGCTGAACCGTCGCTTAAGCATTGGAGAAACCGGTGTAGAATTTCACTGCCGGGAGTAGAATTCTTCCCGTCATTTAAGTAATCTTCGATTAAATTTTTAAAAACTGTTAAATTTTGCTTCTTCATGGTTTTATTTTAAGCTATAACACAAAAATTCTAAATTAAAATTTAAAATTCAGCAATTCTTAAATTGACCTATTCACTCTACATGAGTATTATCGTAATTCGATAAACGGAGTACTAAATAACGGATATGTCAACAAGAAAAAATAAATATCCTTTCGTTATTTTTATAATTTCAGCATCAGTATTACTATTCTCAGCAATCAACCTGTTAGTCCCGACTCCAGAGAAAGTAAATACGGCTGTTTATAAAGATTCACCGGAAGTTATTGCTTTTTACAGCAAATTTGAAAAAAACAGAAAAGCGGCGGAAGTCTCGATTGAGGAAAGCCGCATTATCGCCAGTACCTGGATTAAAAAAGAAGAACGGAAGATCAGCAATCATCTCTTTTACAGAAGACGAGCATACGATCTTATATCTAAAGCGATACTAAAGGCTGAAAGCTATGAAGAACTGAATTCTCAGCTATCAAGATTGCCCTCAACGGAAAAACAGGCTTATACGACTCTTACAGTAGACAGATCCAGTATTACAACTCTCGATAACTATAATAGTTATCTCCCTGATCTGCTTTATCCCATTCAATTACCCATTACAGGGAATAATGGAGCAGATCTTCTCATCACCAGTTCTTTCAGCAGTAGAAGAATCTCTCCTGTCGGTGCCGGTGGTGCAAGACCCCATTATGCCGTGGATATAATCAATATCGGTAATATTGATTATGTAACGAAAAACGGTGAACTTGTTCGCCAAGGGAATCATCCCGGTTATATTGTCGCAGTGGCTGACGGAAAAGTAACTAAACTAGAATACAATTATATTTACGGTTGGAATGTGACTATTGAGCATGATAGAGCTCTGATCCCCCTGGGCAGCAGAAGCGGTGTTAAAAGTTTTCAAACATTTTATGCTCATCTCAATGAACTGATCTATGTGACCATCGGCGATGAGATTAAAGCTGGTGATAATATTTCTCTTGTGGGGAATTCCGGATTGTCTACGGGACCGCATTTACATTATGAATTGGTCCTGAACAAATATGATGGATCGCAAAAATTTGTGAACCCCTATCCCGGATCTGAGTGGTAGTATAGAATTAAACCGGAGGCAGTTATTGATCTTTAAAACATACCGCGGTTTACCCACATCGATATACATCCTGTTTATTTCCAGAATCGTCAATAGACTCGGTGATTTTGTAAAGATCTTCTTAGCTCTTTACCTCACCCGATATCTCAATCTGGATGAAAAACAGACTGGTCTCATCATTACAATGATCGGCCTGTTTTCTGTCCTGGGAACTATTGTCGGTGGTAAAATAACTGATCATGCGGGCAGGAAAAAAATATTGCTGCTCAGTCAGACATGTTCCGCTATAACCGCCGGTATCTGCGGATTTTTACCTGACAGTCAAATGCTTCCCTGGATCCTGATTCTGTTCAATTTCTTTAATGGTGCCGCCAGACCGGTCAGCACAGCTATGCTGACAGATCTGACAACACCGGAAAACAGAGCCCAATCCTTTTCCCTTTTATATCTGGGTATCAATATCGGAGTAGCAGTGGGGCCATTGCTGGCAGGCTTTCTCTTCAACAATTATAGGCAGTGGATTTTCTGGGGCGATTCGATTACGACCCTGCTTTCGGTGGTTCTTATACTGTATTTTGTTCCCGATCTGCATCGGTCGCAGGTCAAGGCTCATTCATCAGCAGAGAATATCGAAAAAGCCCCATTTCACATCGCTTTATACAAGCGACCAGTATTGCTTGTATACTGTGTATTAGCACTTTTCAGCTCATTTGTTTACAGTCAGAGTTCTTTTTCGCTTCCCTTGATTCTCAACGACATTCTGAATGTTAAAGGGGCATGGTTTTTCGGGATATTGATGTCCATCAATGCAGTCAGTGTGCTTATACTGACTCCTATGCTCACGGCATCTCTCCATAAGAGGAAACCACTTATCAATATGGCTGTAGGACAATTGTGTTATGCTTTCGGTTTTGGACTTCTGTTTTTTGCCTTTCAGAACTATGTATTATTCATTGTATCGACAGTTATCTGGACATTGGGAGAAATCTTAAACGCCATAAACTCGGGAGTCTTTGTCGCCAATCACACACCCATTAATTTCAGAGGGAGATTCAGTGCTTTTTTCGGGACCTCTAAAACAATAGGTCATGCCCTTTCGCCGCTTATATCAGGTTTGATAATCAGTGGTACGGGATTACAGATTATCTGGCTGATCGTTTTTCTTCTGGGACTTTTACTGTTTATTTCTTATTGGGGATTGGCAATCTTTGATAGAAGGACCAATCCCGAACATTCTCAGTAGCTGTATTTTTTGACATCCCAGGGGATTTCGTAATCAATTTTATCAGCTAGGGAATCTATTTTATCATCATCGTGGTAGATCAATCCTACAGAAGTTGCTGTTACAATTTTTCCTTCTTTTGTAAATCGATAGGCTTTGTGATGATCTGAAGCCATTTCCAGCTCTACCTCAGGACCTCCAACAGTCAATGCTCCATTACATATGCAGAGATAGGTATTATTATCATCTTCCACTTTCATAAAGAAAACGGTTCCCCGCACACCGGCTACGTTAGAGGGGCTGGAAACTGTGAAATCCTTGTCCCCATTGAGAAATTTGTCGAGTTTGGTAAATACGGCGCTGAATGCCCCTTTTTCCAATTTGATATCCGATTGTGACCAGTTAATTTGAGTCTGAGTATTTTCATCGAGTCTGAAAACATTGGAATTCCCGAAAATGATTTCACAGTAGGAGTTTTCTTCTGTTCTAATCGTATCTGTATCGTTGATAGCATCACCAATGGAACCGGGGGAATTGTTGATGAAAACATCTCCTTCGAGGTAGCTTAGGGTGCCCGAAGTAGGGATTATTGAATTACTGTTTTGTCCTGACGAATATATGTTTGTCACTCCCGATAGAAATAGTAAGACCAGTAAGAAAGAGATATTATTGATTCTCATTTTTGAAGACTCCTTTGTTTAATAATCATAAACCTTTTCGGAAGATTTGAGAGTTTTTTTTTGCAGGATTGATTTTAATTATAATATTTTTTGAAGTCTCTGATTAAAAAAATAAGTAACAAATTACATAAGAGTTAAAAGATTTAAATTATGAAGCACGAAACCATAACTGTACTGTCTTTACTAACAGTGATAATGCCCATATCGATAATCGATATTAGAAAACAGAAAATACCGGATATCATTATTTATCCGGCAATTATTGTATTTTTAGTCATTAAAATTTGGATTTTTAATGATTCACTTTTTACTGTTTTACTACTACCTATTGCCGGGTTTATCCCTTTTTTCTTAATCTGGTATTTCACTAAAGGGAAAATGGGACTGGGAGATGCAAAATTCTCTGCTTTTCTGTCTTTGATCCTGGGGATAGAGCAATGGTTTCTCATGATTTTTTTATCATCACTCTTTGCCCTTATATTTGCGGGAATTATGCTGTTGGCAAAAAAGATGAACCGAAGCAGTAAAATCCCCTATGGGCCATTTTTAAGTATCGGGGCTCTGGTTGCTTTATACATCAATATCTAGGAGATTGGATGTTCCGTTTATGCAAAAATATACTCTTCTTTCTTGTACTCTTTGCAGCAATAATCCCTGCATACAGTCAGAAGATCGATTCTATGGAATTCAGAAATCAATCTATATCAGATATTCTCCTGGTTCTCGGTGAGCTCAGCGGAACTTCCATTGTTCCCGATGAAACGGTTGAGGGTAATGCCTCTTACTATTTTAACGATATGGATATTGAAACGGCATTGTCTCTCTTTCTCTCATCATATAACTATTATTTTACAAAAACCGACGACGTTTATTATGTCTCACGCATCAATATTTCATCTGATCCTGAGAATACCAGGCTTTCCATCAATGCGGAAAATACTGATATTCAACTTATTATAAAGGCGATATCCCGAAATATTGGAAAAACTATCCTCTACGATGCTCTTCCCCGGGAGAATCTGACGGTTCATGCAGACTCTCTTCCCATTGATTCTGTTCTCGAAATCATTATAAAAAAATATTCTGATTATTACCTCGAGTCTGAAGAGGGTTTTTATTATATACGAAAAGAAGCCGTTCAGGGATCCAATTCCCGGTCTGCCGCAAGAAGCGATATCTTTGTCGAGAGGGACGGTCTGTACAATGCTTCTTTTGAACAGATTCGCTATAAAGAGGCTCTCTCTTCGCTCTTTACACTCACAGGAAAAGAGTACAGTTTTCTCGGTCGCAACGATTCTATCATCGAAAAATTTGAGTTCAGCGATAAGAGTTTTGAACAGATATTCAGACTGCTTCTAGAGCAGGGGAACGGAGATTATAAGGTCATAGATGATATCTATTACATTATCGATATCGAGCGAAGAGATATTCTAAAGAAATTCTACACCACTGTTTATCTTCCCCTGCACAAATCGGCCGCTTCGGATGTTGTCAGTTTAATCCCCTCATCAATTGGTTCGTCATCCAATATCAAAGTGGATAAAAACAACAATGCCCTCATACTCAGCGGAACACTGGAAGAGGTCTCTCCCATACAGGACTTTGTGGCCATGCTCGATCAGCAGAACAGAGAGATGGTCTACCATCGATTTTCTCTCTCCAGCTTAGATGCTTCATCGATTACAGGATTACTGCCAACAGAGTATCAGTTCAGCACTCCCGTCATACTTAAGGAAAGCAATTCTTTTATTATGCTCTTACCGCCTACAAAAATCGATGAAGTTAGTCGGTATATAGAATTGATCGATATGAATTCAAACGGTTATCCTGTTCAATTGAAATACATCAAAGGGGAACAGCTGCTGGAAAATCCTCCTCCTTCAGCGGATAAAGAAGATCTGACAGCGACCAACGACCCCAATATTATCTATTTCAAGGGAACCGAGAGACGGTACGAGGCTTTTCTGAAAGATCTTGAACTTCTCGACAGACCTGTTCCCCAGATCCGATACGAGGTTCTGGTTATGCAGGTTCAGGAAGCGAACAAATTCGACTGGGATATCAATTCTTCCAATTCTATTGCTTCGGACGATTCGCAAACATCCATAGTGGGGGAGATCGGCAACCTGCTCAAGCTCAATTTTGATGTTGTCAGTCAATTCGGATATCAGTTTGCCATGGATCTCAATATCAGTATGGAGAATTCCGAATCGAAAATAATGGCAGACACATCACTTAATGCACTGTCGGGAGAGAATACAAATTTCCAGAATACTGAAACCTATCGCTACCAGGAGACAGAAATCGATCCCGATACAGGTGAAGCGAAAACCTCTGGAGTCACCAGAGAGATCACATCCGGTCTCATCGTCGAGATTGAAGGATGGACTTCAGGCGACGGGATGATCACCATGGAAGTGACAACCACCATTTCCAAGAGAGATGATACCTCCTCTTCATCGAACTCATCGATACCGGCAACAACAGAGAGAAGTGTCACGACACACATTCGGACAGAATCGGGCAAGCCCGTAATAATAGGTGGTCTTATGCAGCAGGATACAGTGAAAGGTGTAAAGAAAACACCTTTCCTGGGTGATATCCCCATACTGGGTTATCTGTTTCGAACTGAAACAGAATCGATTCAAAACACGGAGATGGTCATTACCATCGTTCCCTATCTGGAATATCCCGAATATTCCCTAACTGATGTGGAGAGGGAAATTGAAACTCTCTACAATAGGTTTATCCGGCAGTAAAGTATTAGCTGATTTTTTTCCCCTGCCTGAAGGGGAGAGACAATATCCCATTGAATATATTGAGAATAATTCGGTAATTAAACTCTTTGAAGATGATAGTCGGGTTGGAATCGGTCTCGCAGAAGATGATCTCTCCCTGAGAGAGGACTTGAAAAATTTCCACAATAAACCGGTTGAGTTTTATCTGCTTGAGAAAAATGACCTCTCTTCCTATCTGGCCAAAAAACATTCAACAGGTGGTGATCTAGAAGGCCGATCCAATATGGATACAGGCCAGCATCTGTTAGATAAACTGGCCAATGACGCTCCGGTCATCAATCTGGTCAACTCGATTATTATGGATGCCATGAGCAAAGAAGCTTCGGATATCCATATAGAATCTTTTACCGGTTCAGCTACTGTGCGCTACCGCATCGACGGGGTTCTTATAATTGACAGGGAAATCGAAAAGAAGCTTTTCCCGGCGGTATCTTCCCGTTTGAAAATTATGGCCAATCTGAACATTATGGAGAGGCGACTTCCTCAGGATGGTAGAATCAATGTGCATATGAGCGGCCACGATGCGGACTTGAGAGTTTCCATCGTACCCATTAGCAATGGAGAGTCTATTGTTCTCAGACTGCTCAATAAAAAGAGCCGTCCTCTTACACTGGAGGAGTTGGGTTTTAGCGAAACATCAATAAAAATAATGGAGGAGCTCTACAATAAGCCCCATGGATTAATTCTCCTTTCAGGACCAACAGGCTCGGGAAAGACGACAACTCTCAATTCCATAATTCGCAAATTGAACAATCCTTCAGTAAAGATAATCACCATAGAAGATCCTGTGGAATACGACATAGATGGTGTGGATCAGATTCAGACCAACGAAAAAATCGGCCTCACTTTCGAATCGATCCTCAGAAGAGTTCTTCGTCAGGATCCCGACATCATCATGATCGGAGAAATCCGCGACAAAGCCACTGCAGAACTGGCCGTCCGGGCATCTATGACAGGGCATCTGGTTCTGTCGACCGTCCATACAAATGATAGCGTTTCTGTCCTTCACAGAATGATGAATATGGGTGTCGAGCCCTATATGCTGGCCGGTGTTTTGCGCGGGGCTATGGCTCAGAGGCTGGTAAGACGCTTATGCAGTTTTTGTTCAAATAAAGAGAAAGCAAGCGATTTGGAAAAAAAACTATTGGCGAAAAACGGCCTTTCTGCAGATTCCCTTTTTCGGGCTGTGGGCTGCGAGAAATGTGGTGGAACGGGATATTCCGGGCGACTTGTAATCTCAGAGGCATTTCAATCAAACGAAGAGACTGAAAATAAAATCACCAGCGGTTCACCCACATTGGAAATTCAGAATTATCTCATAGAGCAGGGAATGATTCAGCTTCATCGAGATGGATTAATGAAAGCTGTACAAGGGCTGACATCTTTTAAAGAAGTTGAAAGGGCAGTGCTCTTGTGAAAAGATATAAATGCCGCATTTCCGACCCTGATGGTAAGATCTCAGAAATAGAAAAAAGTGCACCTGATGAAAATTCTCTTATCAAACTCATCAACAATGACCGTGTTTTTCTCATCTCGTTTAATGAAATCGATGGCTCGGGGAACAAGCGATTATTCAATAAAAGGGTGATCCTAGATTATACAGATACAATGGCTTTGATGCTACAATCGGGCTTATCGGTTAAAGACTCTCTTAAAGTAGCATCGTCTGCATTTGGAGATAAAAAGACCGGGAATCTCGTGGAACTTCTATCGGATTTTCTCAACAAAGGGGTTTCCTATCCCGATGCGCTCGATCAGCTTAGTGCCGATTTTAATCCCCTATACAGGGGAATGGTAAGAATTGGAGATCAAACGGGATCTCTGGATAAAATATACGGCAAACTGGCACAGTATCTCAGTGATGAAAAAAAGATGAGAGAGAAAATTCTCGGTGCCCTTATGTATCCACTGCTTGTTATTTCAGTCCTTTTTATTGCTATGATAGCTGTATTCTTTTTTGTTTTCCCCCGTATAAAGCAAACTTTTACTGATGACTCTCTCACTGTTATTTTTGACCGTTTCCAGGTAATGATGTACTGTACATTTATTCCATTGAGTTTGTTCATATTGTTTCTTCTATTTCTATTCATAGCATCTCGAAGCAGCAGTAGTTTAAAGAGAACAGCCGATAAGATTCATCTTAAACTTCCCCTTATAGGTCCCATAAGTTTATTGCGATCATCGCTCAATACTATGTTTTCTCTTGAAGTGCTCTCAGGCAGTGGGTTTCCCATTGAAGTTGCTTTGAGCGAGAGCTCTTCTGTATTGAATAATATTCTTCTGAAAGAAGCTGTCCTTCGCATTCGAAAAGCCATAGTCGGGGGAGATAAACTGTCAGAAGCGTTTCGGCGGGAAAATGTATTTCCCAACCGTATATCTGTGTGGATAGGCATTGGAGAAGCATCAGGAGATGTATCTAAAGTCTTTTCTCAGCTGAGAAATTACTTCCAGGGGGAATTGGATAAAATCACTTCGAGGATTATGCTACTCATTGAACCGGTTCTTATTGTTTTCGTCGGTGTATTTATGATTCTCTTTGTCATTCTCTTTGTGGTTCCACTGTTTGGAATATTCGGAGCTATATTGTGAAAAAGAACAATCTCGTAATATTACCAGTCCATATTTGTTCAGTTAAAATTCTTGATGTCCCACCTGTGAACAACAAAGAAATTGAACAGATTCTTCGTTACAGATTATCCTCCTATTATCCCGGTTCTGTTGATGACCTCTCTCTCGATTATGTGAAAGAAGGTGAAAAAGCCGTTGTATTTTACTGTCTAAATGAGAAAATTGACTCTATTCGGATAAAAAATCCCAAAGAAAAAATATTTTCAGTTTATCATCTACTTCAATCAGTCAAAAATAAAAACGGACACTTTGCGGTCGCTCTGGATAATAGAATTGAAGTTCTTAAATACTCAGATGATTTTTTACAGGAATTAAAATCTCTTGATGATACCTGTGAAAACAGAGCTTTATTACAGAGCGAGGGAATCGAAATTACAACGGCAGGAGATTTGCCATCACCTCAAAAAAATCAATCACTTTTTCAACTCCGGAAAAGGAGAAATTATCCATTGATAAATCTGCTTTTGATAACTCTGATCATTCTGATCTCTCAATTTATCTATTACCAACAGATTAGACTGGATGAACAGTACAGAATGGAATTGAAAAAAACAATTGTACAGATTTCAGAAAAAAACGCCAAAGTAAATTCCTCCCGGGAGGAGATGAATCGTTTAGTAATAGAATATGAAAAACTCATCAGTGAAAAACCATTAAATATCTATAGTTTTCTTTCAGATCTATCATTTGCCCTTGGTTCAGATGTGAAAATTGACAGTCTCATATTAAAAAACAGTAGCTTTCAACTCAATGGACAGGGAATTAATCCTTTAGGGAAAATGGAGAATTTTCAGAATAATCCCTCATTCCATTCAGTTATTCCCTATCAGGTTAAAAATATTCAGGGAACAGAGAGAGAGTCCTTTTCTCTGACAGGAATGCATTTCTATGAATAAAGATCGAAAAATCCTGCTTATTATCTTATATTTCTCAATTCTATTATCTCTGTCTTTTTTAAACATTTTTATACTCAATGAGAAAAGAACTGAGGTGCTCACCAATATTGAACTTCTTGAAAAGCAATATGTAAAACGGGGAAACCGAAGTGACAATTCCCCTCTGGGTGATTTGGAAAAATTGAGAGACCTCATATCAACAGAATCTTCACGGTATTTCTCCATAGAGGACAGTGATCCTTATGAATTGGGGTTAAAAATAATTTCTATGCTGGAATCACAGCATCTGGAAATAGGCGAGTACAGAACTCTGGAAATAGATGATTCTTATCTGTTGGAATTTTCAATCAAGGGATCATCCTATGGGTTTTTCCGCTTCTTAGAAATCTTATACCATGAAGATAATAACTACAAAATCCCTCAATTGGCTCTGAAAAACGAGAAGGAGGGAATCAGTTCCACCTTTAGAATAGGCTATGCTTTTTATGAATAGAGGACTTAGCTATTTTTTAACTGTATTGATAATTCTTCTCCTTCCTATCTTTTTGATTTTTGTACAAAAGAGGAGTCTTCCCCCCATAGAAACCCGGCAATTAGAAACAGAGGAAGTTTTCTCATTAAAAATGAATGAGATTGTTCAACAACAAACACTCAGAGCTCTTTCATCTCATTTCCCAGATGAATATAAGCCTGTTATTAAGATCGAAGAGCCTAAAGATGAAATTGAAGTACCGGTTTCTATAGGTCCTCTTCTAACCAATACAGTTAAATACATTTCTATAGTGACAAAATCGGAAGTCAAACACTTCTATTTTAAGATTGTCCGCTCGGGAGAAATCCTCGATCTAACCAAAACAGAAGGGCGAAAGGGCTGGTTTCTTGCAAGTATTGAGAGTGATTTTTTTATACTGACTTTTGAAGATATTACATACAAGGTGAAACGATGAAATATAAGATAATTATCCTGTTGATGCTCTTAATTGTGGTCCTTTCCTGTAAGACAAATGAAGATGAGTCTTTTTTTGAATCATCCGATCTGCCGGGAATGATTTATGATGCTGATAACAGACCTTGTGACAAAGTTTCCGTAGAAGCATACGGAATTAATGAAGAGGGAAATGAAGAATACATTCTCACAGTCTCCAGTGATATAAACGGCCGCTTCACACTTCCCGGTCTGAGCA
>JADGDJ010000095.1 GCA_016744925.1 Spirochaetaceae bacterium | reverse complement strand
GAATGAGATATGAGTGAAACAAAAATAGTCGATGGTAGTGATGGACATGTCTCTATCACTATCTCAGAAGACAATATGGAAGCATTCGCCTCTTTTTACCCTTCTACAGGGGAAGGGAGAAGCCTGGAGATGGTTCAGGCTGAATCGGCACTCAAGGCCAACAACATCACTTTTGGAATTGATAGCGAATCAATCATAAAGTCAATTGAAAAATGCAATGAAGACCAATCTGCAGTAGAAAACATATCAGTAGCAAAAGGGGCAAAACCTATAAAAGCATCTCCCGAACACATCAATCTCAAGCCTGATTTTTTTAACAGATCGAAAACTGTTGTCAAAGCAGATGGTTCTGTTGATCACAAGGAGAGCAGTCCTTTTGTTATGGTTAAAAAAGGAGAAGCTGTTGGAAGGACATTTTCCTATAGACCGGGTGTGAATGGGAACAGTGTCACAGGTGAAGTAATTCCCTTTAAGGTAAAGGATATGCAGATATTTAAAGCCGGTGATAACCTGGAAATACAGGATGAAATTCTCAAATCGATGGTTTTTGGAAGATTTATAATCGATGGAGATCTTATTTTTGTAACGGAATTGCTTGAGATCAATTCTGATGTGGATTATCACACGGGCAATATCTCTTTTGCTGGAGATATTATAGTCGATGGTGTTATTCATGACGGATTCAGAGTTGCTTCCGGAGGCAGTATCCGCTGTAAAAAACTCATTAAAAGTGCGGAGGTTCTCAGCCGCGGTGATCTTCAGCTCGATTTGGGAGTAAAAGGCCGGGGTGATGCTCTTGTGCGGATCAATGGGTCAATAAATTCTAAATTTTTGGAACAGGGAACCGTAGAATCAAGAACAGGTATAAACGTGTCTACTTCAATATTGTCATGTAAGATCAACACTTTAGGGAAACTCAAAATGGGGCAGAAGGGAACTATTGTGACCAGCGATATTGTCGCCGAAAAAGGAATAGAAGTTTTCAACCTGGGCCGGGAAAATTGTGCACCATCAAAAATATGGTGCGGTATCTCATTTGTGGAAAATCGGAAACTGGATCATCTGAAAATTCGACATGAAGTACTTCTGGAAAAGATCTCTAAACTTGAAATGAAAAAAAATCCTCCTCAACAACTCATCGATCAGATGAACAAAGCGGTAAGTGCTCAAAAAATAGAGTTAGAAAATCTGGAGAAAGAGATCTGTACTTTTAAAGATGCCAAAATTATTGTTCATGGAACGCTGTATTCGGGAACGGAAATTAAAATTTGCAATTACAGGAAGAAAATAGAAAAAAACGAAACCAGGGTTTCAGTTTCAATTGATAAAGAAAAACTAATATTGAAAATTGAGCCGATTGTTTGAAATCTATTCGGCTCCACGTTCTTTCATCAATTCCATCAATCTGAAATAACCACGCCATTCTGCTCTTTTCAAACCTGTATAACCATTGTGGTCACGTATATTGACATCGGCCCCATGGAGAACCAAAAGTTCTGCCGCTTCAGCCTGGCCTCTTATTATAGCCTGCATCAACACATGAACTCCGCTATTGCTGATTGTATTCGGTTCAGCACCCGCTTTTATCAGTGCTATAGCTGTCGTTTCCAAATCTTTAGTAATGGCCAGATAAAGCATGTTATTACCATAAATATTGACAGCATGAGGATTGGCTCCTGCATCGACCATGGCAGAAGCTGTAAAATCCTGCTCCCTTAAAATGGCCAGGTAGAGATAACTGTCTCCATCCCGGTCGAATCCATTGGGATCGGCTCCATTTTTTATCAGGATCTCTCCGATCGAATCACGCCTGTTCAATATCGCCCTGAGAAGAGCCACTCTTCCATCTTCTCCTTCTGCATTAGGATCAGCTCCCTGGATGAGAAGTTCAAGAACTGTATCCTCATTGCCTTTGACAACGTTATAGATCAGATCACTATTAATATCTGCAAAAATATTGAAGGAACAAATAAGCAGAAAGGAAAGAATCAGCTTTTTTTTCATATATAAAAACACTCGGAATTACAATTTATTAAAAGAAAAAGGTTGTCAGTTTAAGATAAAAACAAATAATATATTTCTATGGTAAAACTTAGTTTAAACAATCCCTTTTCAGATGCCCCAGTATATTACAGAGAGGTAACAGGTTCAACTATGGATGATGCGAAAAATGATGCATCTTCCGGAATTTCCCATGGGACAATATACAGGGCCGGGTTTCAGGAAAAAGGGCGAGGCCGCATCAGAGGACGTGAGTGGAATTCCGAAAGCGGGCTCAATCTTATGTTTACTATTGTTCTGAGAAGATCTGAAATACAGCAGGAATTGAATTTTCTTCCTTTAATAGCGGGAGTCTCTCTGACGAGGGCTGTGGGAGAAGTCTCGCGGTTGGACTTTAAACTAAAGTGGCCCAACGATTTACTTCTCGGAGGATTTAAATGTGCTGGAATATTATGTGAAGCGGACAGTGAATATTTCTACTGCGGTATAGGGGTCAATTGTAATCAGAAGGATTTCCCCCTGGTAATAAAAGACAGAGCTACTTCTCTCTCTAAGCTATGTCTCCGGGAAATAGATCTCGATGAATTGCAAAGTTCGATTATCAGGAAATTTAAATACTACCTGGAATCGGGAGATTTATGGCGTTCAGATTTGGAAGATTTATTATATAAAAGAGATCAAATAATAGAAATTATACCCGGCCAGGCTGGTTCTGATAAGAAAATTACCGGGAAAAATCTCGGAATCGGAGCTGATGGTCAATTGATTGTTGAACTCTTTGATGGAAAATTGGTAGAAATATACGCAGGTGAAATAGAAATGTGATCTTTTCGATCAAATTGCTTGATGATCTTTCGTAGAATTAGTATCTTTTACATCGGATATTTTTCGTGTCCGATTAATTAACATTTTATTTACCTTTAAGGGGAGAAAATTATTTATGGCTAAACAGCTGCAGTTTAATGAAGACGCAAGAAAAAGTCTTCTATCGGGTATTGAAAAGCTTTCAGACGCAGTGAAAGTTACTCTTGGACCAAAAGGGAGAAATGTTCTCCTGGATAAAAAATTCGGAGCACCAACAGTAACTAAAGATGGTGTATCAGTAGCAAGAGAAATTGAACTTGATGATCCCTTCGAAAATATGGGAGCACAGCTTCTCAAAGAAGTTGCCACTAAAACAAACGATGTTGCCGGTGACGGAACTACAACAGCGACAGTTCTTGCTTACTCTATCGTAAAAGAGGGATTGAAAAGCGTTGCCGCGGGAATAAATCCCATGGGAATCAAAAGAGGAATTGATAAAGCTGTAGAGTTTGCAGTGGAAGAAATAAAAAAAATGGCGCAGGAAATCAACGACAAAGGTGAGATTTCTCAGGTAGCCGCTATTTCAGCAAATAATGACATGGAAATTGGTGAGGAAATCGCTCATGCAATGGAAAAAGTCGGAAAAGACGGTGTTATTACAGTTGAAGAATCAAAAACAATTGATACTACTACAGATTTTGTAGAGGGTATGCAGTTTGATAGAGGGTATCTCTCTCCTTATTTCGCAACAAATAGAGATTCTATGATCTCAGTTATGGATAATCCCTATATTCTGATATTTGACAAAAAGATCTCCAATATGAAAGATCTTCTCCCAATTCTTGAGAAAATTGCTCAGACAGGTAAAGCTCTCCTCATCATCGCTGAAGATGTTGACGGTGAAGCCCTGGCTACACTGGTTGTGAACACAATCAGAGGTGCTCTCAATGTTTGTGCTGTTAAAGCTCCGGGATTTGGTGACAGAAGAAAAGCCATGCTTGAAGATATTGCCATCCTCACAGGTGGTAAAGTGATTTCTGAGGAAATCGGTCTTAAACTGGAAAGCACAGAGATGGAAGATCTCGGTGTCGCCAAAATGATTAAAGTTGAAAAAGAAAACACAACAATAATCAACGGAAACGGTGATGAGCAGGCTATCAAAGAGAGAATTGCTCAGATTAAAACTCAGATTGAAGATACAACTTCAGACTACGATAGAGAAAAACTGCAGGAAAGACTGGCTAAATTAGCTGGTGGTGTTGCTGTCATCAATGTCGGAGCCCCAACAGAAGTTGAGCTGAAAGAGAAAAAGCATAGAGTTGAAGATGCTCTCTCCGCTACAAGAGCTGCGATTGAAGAGGGTATTGTTCCCGGTGGTGGTCTCACTCTCGTTCAGGTTGCCAATTCAATCGATAAATATGATGAATCCAATCTGCCTGCAGATGAAAAAGTCGGATTTAAAATCGTTAAGAGATCCCTTGAAGAACCTATACGACAGATTGCAGAAAATGCAGGTGTCGATGGTGCTATCATTGCCGATAAGGCAAAGAGTGAAAAGAAGGGAATCGGTTTTGATGCCAATAAAATGGAATGGACTGATATGATTAAAGCGGGAATCATTGATCCTGCTAAGGTTACTAGAAGTGCACTTCAGAATGCCGCATCAATTGCGGGACTTCTACTGACTACGGAATGTTCTATCACAGACATTCCTGAAGAAGCATCAGCCGCTGGAGCACCTCCAATGGGTGGTGGTATGGGCGGAATGGGTGGAATGATGTAATTCCCCCTTTCGGGACTGAATAATAAGGACTGTCATGCAAGTTTCCTTGCGGGGCAGTCCTTTTTTTCTAATTTCACTCTTTTTTTTCAGTGTACTTTTTTAAGCTATGCTGATAAAATCATTTGAACTTAATAAGGTACTTTATGAAGAAAACAATTTTTAATTTTATAATTGGATATCATGGAAATTCCGCCATAGTTGATAAGAGGGCGTTAAAGTCCAATTCTTCTCTGACTTCGCGAGAACTGGCTGATAAGGGTCTGTTCAAACCGGCATTCTGTGATGCTATATATGACAAAGACGAAGAGTCTATGAAATATATTCTCAATTTATACAATGAAAAAAGCGGTTCCGGGTATGAATCGATAGAACAGCTTAAACTCCTATTTGGTGTTTTTTCTGTGACCGATGAAATTACCAGAACGGCCAAAGTTTAATATTTTCTCATATGTACATCTTGAGTTCTGTTAAGTAAACCAATTTTCACGGGGATAAATTATGAATTTATTACTAAATTTGCCTTTAATTCAGGCTGCTGGCGGCATCGCAGGGATGTCCACACCTATCGTTACTTTTGCCTTGGTCATCGGAATCTTTTACTTTCTGATCATCAGACCTCAGAACAAAAAACAGAAAGAGACAAAAGCAATGATCGAATCTGTCGAGAAAGGTGACAAAGTCACTACTATCGGCGGTTTGAGAGGTTCAGTTGATTCTGTAAAAGACGGTGTTGTTACCATTCGTGTTTATAATGATATTAAACTCGAGTTTAACAAGTCCGCAGTTTCTGAAGTTGTAAAAGACAAAAAAAATCAGAAAATAGCTGAAATAAGCGAAGAAACTGATAAAAAATCCAAGAAGAAAGACAAATAATTGCAGGAAATCAGGGCGTAGCTTTGGTTTCCTTCTTTCTGATGGAACACGGAATATTCCGTGGACTATCCAAAGTTCATATTTTCTTTAAACTTTTGTTAATATGGGCTTGTCGAATAAAATAAAATCTGGAGACAATATAATGAGCATTAGATTTAGATTTCTGGTGATTCTTTTGTTTATCGGACTGGCCGGTGTGTTTCTGTCACCTACAATCAAGTGGTATTTCTTTACCCCTGAGGACAGAGCAGCGCTGGCAAACAGTTCTAAAGAACAAATCCGGGAATATGCAAAAAAACAGGCTGCCGTTGACCTGGAAATCCTGACGGAACTTGTGAAAGTAAGTCCCGATGAGCTTTTGGCGGATACATATGAGTTCCTCATAAGTGAAGCAAAGAGAAATTATAAACTGGAAGAAAGAGATATTCCCGGAAGCTGGACAGTACGCTCAACTTTAGAAGGATATTCCTCTGCCAATGAAGTTTTTTCTGCGTTGGAAGATTATCATCGTGAAGATATTATGGGACTGAAAGAGATGAAGAATAAGATTCTTCAACTCGGACTGGATATATCTGGCGGTCTCAGTGTTACCATTGAAGCCGACGCGGCTAATCTCGCCGAAAGACTGGGACACGAGCCCTCTGCTGACGAATTGGATGAGGCTATTGCACTTGCAATGACAACTCTCACCAGCCGTATTGATAAATTCGGTGTTACAGAGCCCTCAATCAGAAAGCAGGCGAATAATCAGATACTCATCGAAGTTCCGGGAGAAGTGGATCAGGAAACTGTAAACTCTTTCCTACATGGAAAAGGTACTCTCAATTTTCATATTGTCAACGATGATGCCACAGCGACAGTTCAGAATATTATCCGGAATAACCCCGGTGAAGTTTTTGAAAATGGTCGGCCTTCTGACGATTCTCTACTTCCTGAAGATGTTATTGTTCTCGGTGTATACAAAAAAGATAATTATGACGTAGATGTCTTTTCAAACTATGTCGCAGTTTCAAAAGAAGCTGGACTTGATGGTTCTTACCTGAAAAGTGTTGATATTAATCGGGACTCTATCACGAACCAACCTTACATCCGTTTCGAGTTGGAAGAAGCTGGTGGAGATATTTTCTTCGAATTAACAAATAATAATATTGGTAAAAGACTTGCGATTGTTATGGGTGATAAAATTAAAGATAATCCACCCACTATTCAAGCCGGACTTAGATATTCAGGTGTAATTGAAGGTTTCAGTGAAAGTGAGGCGCAGGGCCTATCTGTCGTACTTAAAACTGCAGCTCTTCCCATCGATCTTAATGTTATTGATGAGCAGGCAGTCGGTGCTTCCTTAGGAAGTGATGCCATTCAAACAGGTCTCTGGGCTATGATTTTCGGATTCATCGCCGTTATTATATTTATGCTTATCTGGTATAGAGGCGCTGGATTGATTGCTACTTTTGCACTTCTCCTCAACTTTCTCTTCATCATGGCCATTCTATCGACATTCAAGATGACATTGACTATGACGAGTATTGCCGGACTTATCCTCAATGTGGGTATGGCTGTTGATGCCAATGTAATTATTTTTGAAAGAATCAGAGAAGAATTGAAATCTGGTAAAACAAGAGCTGCAGCAGTTGACGCCGGTTTTAAAAAGGCTTTCTGGACTATAATGGATGCCAACATTACAACCTTAATCGCAGCGATTTTCCTTTCTCAGTTAGGGAAAGGACCAATTCAGGGATTTGCTGTAACTCTGGCCGTAGGTATTGTCAGTTCTCTCTTTACAGCAATCTTTGTATCAAAAGCCATTTTTACCTTCGGTACAGATGTGCTGAGAAAAGAAACGATAAGTATCGGTAGGAGGATTAAATAATGGAAAAAACATATAATTTTACCAAATTACGATTCGTAATGCTTAGCCTCTCTCTTGTACTGATCGCGGTATTCTGGGGTGGGACCATGCTGAGAGGCGGTTTCAATTTTGGAATCGATTTTCAGTCAGGTTTAAATCAGAGAATTCAGATTACTGCTTCTTCCGAAGTCGTCGAGAGTGATGTAAAAGATGCTCTTTCTGGAATTGATTCACTTCAGGTTCAGTCTATTGGTGATGAAGCTGATAATGAGTTCATGGTGCGTGTCGGAGTTGACGATTCTATTGAAAATTTTCAGAGAGTTGTCAAAGAGGATATTTTCAGTAAACTGGAAACATCTTTCGGGAAAGGATCAATAGATATCAGGTCTTCTGATTACGTAGGTCCCAGCTTTTCTGGAAGCCTCACTTCTCAGACACTTTTTCTGACATTTTTTGCACTTGTTCTGATTCTTGTGTATATCTGGATCAGATTTAAGCTTAACTATGCACTGTCTGCTATTGCTGCCATTTTTCACGATGTTCTCTTTTTACTGGGATTCATCGGTATTTTTCAGCTCGAATTTTCTACGGCAACTATCGCTGCGGTTTTGACCATTATCGGTTATTCACTCAACGATACAATCGTAATCTTCGATAGAATCAGAGAGAATACTAAGGTTATCAAGGGTAAAACTTTCGAGGAAATTATTAATATTTCAGTAAGTCAGTCTTTGAGCAGAACAATTATTACTTCTGTAACAACTTTAATTGCTGTAACTTCAATTTTTGTTCTTGCCACCGGTTCCATTCAGACATTTGCACTGAATCTGATCGTTGGTGTTATTGTCGGTACTTACTCATCAGTATTTATCGCTTCATCTATTCTTCTCGGATGGCACAATCTCGGAACAAAACAGACAGCAAAGACTGTTCGTTCAAAAAATACAAGCGAAGGCGAAGTTATCAATTTTAACAAAGCCTAGAATCGGGTATATAATAGAGACCGGTGGAAACACCGGTCTTTTTTTTAGACTAAATGCGCGGATCGATACTGCGTATCCCTCCGCATTATCTTTTTTCAAGAGGTGAGTTTCTGAAGTCCGTTTATTTGCTGTATTTTGTTATACTGACAACGACTTTATACAGTTCAGATATCTATTCCATATATTTCGACTCTAAAGGAGAACCTCACAGAGGTGAGTGGGTTTTATCACTCAATGACACTCAAGATTCAGCAGCTGTTTTATCGGAATATCTGGGATTCGGAAAGAGTCTGGTTCGCAAATACAATTCACTTGTATATATTTCTTCCCAGGAGGGATCTGGTTATATTCCTATTTTGACATTTCATAAATTGGGCAGCGGTATTCACTTCGAGTTAAGACCCCGCTTATTTGAAGAATTGTTAATATATCTCAATGAAAATAATTTTTACGTCATCAGCGATTATCAGTACCTCACTGAGGATTATACCCGTGTGGAAAAGGGAAAGA
Source organism: Spirochaetaceae bacterium (assembly GCA_016744925.1). Taxonomy (GTDB): domain Bacteria; phylum Spirochaetota; class Spirochaetia; order DSM-2461; family DSM-2461; genus Spirochaeta_F. Next base: position 7,334 of record JADGDJ010000095.1, on the reverse strand, counting down.
AATTAATTGTACTCGGGTCTGATGATGCTTCCACGGGGACCTTTTCCTTTAATACTCTTGGAGATCATAAAACAGGCACCTTTATAATGAATCATGGGACTTATGAGATTTCTCACGATTCGATGGTCTATTTTCTAAATCGCTATCTGCCGGAAGAAGAGGGGAGACGGAATTTTACTTTTTATCTCACTTTTGATGCAATTCCATTCAGGCAGACTGGTGGCGGGTATAATCCGGGACCTCCCTATAAATCCATGTTCGCTGTATTAGCGAAACTAAAATATTTAGAAAATAATTATATAATAGGGAATCATACAGCAAATCATCTCTTTTCTGAAGAACTATCAGAGAGTAATTTTGTATCGGAATTGAATGGTTTTTACGATATTATGGACTCTTATGGTGTGGATATCAGAGGAATAAATACTTTAGCCTATCCTTTCGGTATCGGTGACCTGACAGATGAAAGACAAGAGACTGTTCAATCTTATCGCTATGGAAATGCTACACTAAAAGGAGCTTTTGATTACAATGGCTATTTTGCCAAACCTTTAAGTTCTGGAGATACAAATGGGTTTGATGTCTCCAGAGTTGGTGTCGATAATAATAGTTATGTTAAAATAAAGACACTATTGGGAAATACCGATATATTCAAAAGTAGACGTGCAGTAATAATTGAAAGTGAAAACTACCTTTTTGATTTACCGTCTTTGGATCTGAATAGTAACGATTCAAACTATATATTGATCAGGAATTGAAAAATGAAAAAAATAATAAGAGCTGATGAAATGGGTTTCTGTATGGGTGTTGAGAGGGCTGTCTCTATTGTCCAGGCAATTGCTGATGATAAATCAGAGAATCGGGCTGCAACTTTGGGGCCGATAATACACAATCAGCAGATTGTTGATAAATTCGCAAAACAGGGGATTCCCGCCATCAATTCTGTTGATGATATAGAGCAGGGGAAAGTCGTAATCCGCGCACATGGAATTCCTCTCTCAGAAAAACGTGAACTCGAGGCTAAAAATATTGAAATAATCGATGGAACTTGCCCAAAAGTTATTGCCTCTCAGAAAATAGTTCAGAAATATAGTGCTCAGGGATACCATATTGTCATCGTTGGCGATAGAAGTCATGGTGAAATTAAAGGACTTGCAGGATATGCAGCGGAGTTTGATATCATCGAAAGTGCTGAAGAAGCCAAATCTTTATCAATACCTGTAAAAACAATGGTAATCTCACAGACCACAATTAAAGAGAGAGAATTCGAATCGGTCTGCAGAGTTCTTCTCGACTCAAATCCTTCTATTAAAATTCACAACAGTATATGTTCCGCTACTAATGACAGGCAGATGGCTGTACGGAAGCTTGCACAAGAGGTTGATGCCGTCATTGTTATCGGCGGTATAAATAGTGCCAATACGCAGAGGCTGTATTTGACTGTAAAAGAGATGGGAAAACCATGCTGGCACATCTCGGGCGCCGATGAGATCCCCCGGGAGCTTGAACCCTATGATACAATTGGGTTGACTGCAGGTGCTTCCACTCCAGAATGGATTATAGAAGAAGTGGAAAATATCTTGAAAAGCATATAAAAGGAAGTTGTATTTGAATAGAAGCCTGATACTTGCGACATGTTTTTTTCTCTCACTTTCAGGACTTTTTGCCATGCAAAGTTTAAACGGATCTTATCTCTTAAATGGAGATACATTTGGTTTCTCCATAGAACCCTCCTTTGGGTATATATACGGTCAGGCTCGTGAAATAGTGTACGACACATCAAACTCCAGTACTGGTGGAGAGAGCAGCTCCAAAGGTGATTACATCAGCGAATTGATTTGGGATTTAAGTGACCTTTTCTACACGGGAGTGAGTTTTTCCGCCAATTTTAACAATAGAATATATTTCAATGGAGGGGTGTGGACCGCCATTAATGAAGGAACTGGTCATATGAACGATTATGACTGGGTTTATTATAATACCTTTGATGGGCGACCTTATTATCTTCACGATAGGAATGATAAAACTGACCTTTCACATTGGTCTCTCAGTGAAGTTGATATCGTCAGTTCTTTGATGACTGATTTTAATCTTTCTTATGATTTTATATCCCGCCGTACCTGGGCTTTCTCGGCTATCTTGGGGTATAAATATATCAATTGGGAGTGGTCTGATATTGTTCTTGATTCCTTTTATGACGGGAGTGATGATGCTATAACAACAAATGTTAATGCTATTGATTACACATTGTCTCTCTCTATTCCCTATGTGGGCCTGGGTGGTCGTTTTTCTTCTCTAAAGGGTTTTTTCTTTCAGGGAAGAATTATATACAGCCCTTTTGTCATTGGTCATGATCATGATCATCATATTTTTAGAACTGAATTTGGTCCGGATGGTGCTCATTTTTACGATTATATTTACTTCGGTCAGTATTTATCAGCAATATTGAAAAGTGGATATCGATTTTCAGATCTGTTTCAACTCTCTGCACAGATTTCAGGAGATTATCTATTTGAACAAAAGGGTATCGTTTATACCTACGATACCTTTAGTGGAGATGAAAGTCTTTACAGCATAAGTGCCGGAGGAGCCGGTCTTCAGTACCAATCCCTCTCTTTTTCCATCAATGCCTCTTTTAGCTTTTAGCCTTAGGCTTGACCATTTTCGGGAGTTTTCGCGATTTAAAACGCTGATGCCTGGCTGATTTGTCTTTTCTGAACTGATAATAGTCATCCATTTCTACGAAATCACCTTTATAAGTGAATCCACCATCACATCCTGATGCCACAAAACTATGTGCCAGCATCTGTTTTTCTATCTCATTACCATCGGCATCAATCACTTTTTCGATTGATCCATCGGTATTTCGAATAATATGCATAATCAGGTAGTTTTCTGTTATTCCTTCAACTAGTTCCATTATTGATAATTATAGAGGATTTCTCCAGGACATAAAAGCCGAGATACTTGACTTTTTGGGCACTCTGACTGATATTGTAACCTAATGGCTATAACGGAGACGAGTAGTTGTTCCCTGTACCGAAAGAGAGACTGTCCCAGGCTGGAAGACAGTTGGTATAAGAATAAACGAAAACCACTCCCGAGCTGCACAGATAAAAGGCTTTTACTGAGTATTCTGTGCCGAAATCCTGCGTTAAAGGAGAGCTGAGTGCGCTGCAGAGAATAAACTAGCTGTGGTGAATTAAGGTGGTAACGCGGAAGACATTTTGTTTTTCGTCCTTAGCAAACTTATTTTTTAAGTTTTCAGGGGTGAAGAACAAGCTGTCTTTTTTTTCGCCCTGGAAAGTACCAGGAGGTCTTTTATGTCAGATAAAGACAAAAAGAAATTAGAAAAACAGCAGACTATGCGTCATTCAATGGCACATGTTATGGCCGGAGCTGTACTTAAAATGTTTCCCGAGGCGAAAATCGCTATCGGTCCTTCCATTGAAAATGGATTCTATTATGATTTTGATTTACCGAGATCAATCTCTTCTGATGACCTGGAAGCGATTGAAGAATCTATGCGGGAGATCATTAAATCAAATAGCAACTTTGAAAGAACCGTCGTCACTAAAGATGAGGCAAGAGCTCTTTTTGCGGATCAGCAGTATAAACTGGAACTTATTGAAGAGCTGCCGGAAAGTGAAGAGATTTCAGTCTACCAGATGGGTGATTTTAAAGATCTTTGCCGCGGTCCTCATATAGAGGATACAGGGCGCCTTAACCCTTCATCATTTAAACTTCTCAAAACAGCAGGTGCATACTGGCGTGGTGATGAAAAACGTCCCATGTTACAGCGAATTTATGGAACGGCTTTCTCTAATCCCAAGGATCTCAGACTCCATCTTCAGCATCTTGAGGATATGGAAAAACGAGATCATCGAAAAATTGGTAAAGAACTCGATCTCTTTTCACTACACGAAGAAGCCGGTCCCGGTTTGGTGTACTGGCACCCGAAAGGAGCCAGAATTAGGATTGCCATTGAGGATTTCTGGAGAAATGAGCATTATAAAAACGGTTATGAAATGGTATTTACACCACATGTCGGGAAATCCTGGTTATGGGAGACTTCCGGACATCTCGGGTTTTATAATGACAGCATGTTCCAGCCGATGGAAATGGATAAGAGTGATTATTACGCCAAACCGATGAACTGTCCTTTCCATATTATGATTTATAACAACGCAAAACACTCATATAGAGAGCTTCCCTTTCGATGGGCAGAATTGGGAACTGTTTACCGTTATGAAAAATCCGGAACTCTTCATGGTTTGATGCGTGTCAGAGGTTTTACTCAGGATGATGCTCATATCATCTGTACTCCCGATCAGGTTGAAGATGAAATCCTGACTGTTTTAAGGTTTTCGTTATTTATGCTGAGATCTTTTGGTTTCACAGACATCAGTGCTTACCTCTCTACTATGCCGGAAAAAAGCGTTGGAGATAAAAAAGATTGGGACCTAGCTACTGAATCATTGAGAAAAGCCATTGAGATCGAAGGGTTGGAATATGGAGTTGATGAAGGTGGTGGTGCATTTTATGGTCCAAAAATTGACCTTAAAGTAAAAGATACTATGGGAAGAGAGTGGCAGTTATCAACTGTACAGTTTGACTTCAACCTTTCTGAACGATTTGATATGGTTTTTGTTGATAAAGATGGTAAAGAAAAACGACCATTCATGATTCATAGAGCACTTCTGGGATCAATAGAAAGATTTTTCGGAGTACTTGTTGAAAACTTCGCAGGAGCCTTTCCTGTCTGGTTATGCCCTGTACAAGCTGTGATTATCCCTGTTTCTGCAAAATTTGATGATTATGCAAAAGAGGTGGAAAAGAACTTCAGAGCTGCTGGTATCAGAGTCGAATCGGATTTTGCTGACGATAGAATGAATGCTAAAATCAGGAATGCTCAGAATCAGAAGATTCCTTACATGATTGTTGTTGGTGAAAATGAGATGAATGACAATGCAGTCAGCGTAAGAATCAGAACAGGAGAAAAGAAAAATGGTCTCCCGATGAATGATGCGGTTCAGATGATTTTAGATAAAATTGAGGCTAAAGAACTGCCATAATATTCTTTATTTATTAAAACTGCCTCAAAAGTGAAATTAACCCCTTCTGTTAGACAAAATCTAACAGAAGGGGTTTTTTATGATGAAAATTTTATACTTCAGTCTGTAATTTCACTTTCAGGTTCCATATCCTCATCAGTTTTAAAACGACTTATTTCTAAGTTTAGGTTTTCTGTCACTGCACCCACATTGCTCGCGAGCCGGTTAATGGAATTGATCGATTGAGAGACCTCATCGATTCCATTGGAAACATCTCTTATTTTAGAATGGACATCTTCTGAAATTCTTTTAACAGATTTCATTTCTGTTTTCATGCTGCTCGATGCATCTGCCAGTTCATTTGAACTACTTTTTACGCTGATTGATACATCCTGAAGAGAAGTCATTGCTGATAAAATTTGTTCTCCACCACTTTTAAGCTCTGAAATACTCGATGAGATTTCATATAGAGAATGTGAGAACTCGGTTATTTCCCTATCGACTTCGGTAAATGCCAAATTTGTCACACTTCCCGATGCCTGTGCGTTTTCTATACTTTCAACAATATCTTTTAAATTGGAAGAAATTTCATTGGATTGTTTGGACGAAGCTTCGGCGAGTTTTCTTATTTCATCGGCAACAACAGCAAAACCTCTACCTGAATCTCCTGCATGAGCTGCTTCAATGGCTGCATTCATCGCCAGAAGATTTGTCTGGCTGGATATCCTTTTAATAATACCGGCCATTTCTGAAATATTATCAATTTTATCATTGATCTGATTGATGATTCCCGTTGTGTCGGAGAGTCTTTCTGATCCATTTGCGGATGTTTTTACAAGCTGGTCTATTGCGGCAGTTTTGGATTCTGTTATTCTGGCAATGCTATCAATTGATGAGATCATCTCGGTCACTGATGCTGTTGACTCTTCTACCATAGCCATTTGTTCCGAGACTTGATCGTTGAGTGTGGTAAACACTGTGTCGACTTTGCGTACTGCTTTGTCCGACACATCAATATTTGATTTGAGTTTGTCAATTTCACCCGATATTTCCAGTGCGTTATCATTGATCAGTGTTGATGTTGTATCAGTCTGTTTTACCGCCACGATTAAATCTTTCTGAACTGTCATATTCTTGTCTGATATAGTTTGAATATTTTTCATAGACTCGGAGATATTTTCCTGGAAGCTGTTCATATCTTTGCATAGAAGTCCTATATCATCGCGATAACTATCATCAAAACGGACAGTTAAATCGCCATTTTTCATTTTTATAATTTTATCTACGATATTTGTGATAGATTTTCCTATTCTGTTTGAGAGAAATAGAACTGTTATCATTACAGCAGTAAATACCCCGATAATAATCAATAATGTAAATGTCATGCTTTTTCTCTGGAGCTTTGCAATTTCTATATCGATGATAACCATCTGTTCATCAATGATTTTTAAAGAGGACCGAATATTGAAATCCAGGCTTAGAATGGCTGAGTTTAAATTGGTTAGATGATTATAGACCCGATAAATCAAGTCGTGGCTTAGGGCTTCTTTCTTGGAGTAAAGGTCTGGTATTTTAAAACCCGAAGTAGTTCCGAAGATCATCTCAGCATCACCTTCGATTTGAAGCATCTCTTTTTCTAATCGGGAGTAGTTGTTTTGAACCAGAGAAAAGATGTTTTCAATTTTATCAATTGACTCAGCGATGACTTCACTGGAGTTGATCATTGTCGTAAGACCTGAAATAGACTCGAAAGAGCTTAGTGTTTGTACTCCTAGTTCTTTTACCAGATCCTTCTGCTTCAAATAGAGAGTATAGGGGATCTGGTTAATAGCCGTTCTGTACTCCATAAATTCCAATTCCAAATCGAAGAGGACTTTTTTTTCCTTTTCAATTTTTATAGAGGGTATTGTCATGATAAAATAGAAAGCGACAGATATGAGAAAGGACAATAATAAACTGCCATTTATCAATAGCAGCTTGGTTTTTATTTTCATTTATTTTCTCCGTCATGTATTATTAATTAGCAGAAGTATAACTCAGTTGCGAAAAACTATATATAGAGTAATATTGTATATTGATATGCCAACTTTTAAAATAAAAAAATTCGAGGATAATGATGGACGATTTAGTTAAATTGCAAGAATTGGATCATGATGTTCAATTACTTTCCCATGGAATAGCAGTTCTCTATTGGGATCAGGAAACATATATGCCCGATAGTGCTGTTGGTGAACGGTCTGAGCAGATAGCTTTACTAGAAGGGGTTCTTCACAATAAATT
>JADGDJ010000094.1:1559-16156 GCA_016744925.1 Spirochaetaceae bacterium | reverse complement strand
GAACTTCAGGTGGCAGTCTTGTGGTTACTTCTTTGAGGACCTTTTCGCTTTCCTCTGATATTAACCGATCAAATTCCTCGTTTTGCTCACGTCCTTCCTGAGCAAGACTGTTTCTTGAACCTACTGCCGAAGGTTTAGTTGGGTGAAATACATTGGGACTTCTAGGAAGATCTCCTGCCATGTGACTCTCCTCGATATAAATTTTTTTATATAATACAATCTAAAAAGCACTAAAAGAAATTTTAGTTTATCGCTCTACCAATTGCCACTTTAAAGTTCAAAAATACAACACATTTATCAAAAAAACCTTATTTTTTTAAAACTTCATGTATTTTTTCACGAAAAGCTTCACAGGGAGAAACTTTAGCGATCTCCTCCAGCACTGTAATTGCCTTTGTATTACCGTTCTCAGCCTCTTCTCGATTCTCTTCAAAGAGTGGTATATCTCTGTCCAGTGATGTCCTGATATACCTTGCCGCGAGATACCATATGGTATCTCCTCTAATTACATTATGAATACTTCCATCGGGTAATGAAATCTCATTCCCCGGATAGATCCAGTCAGGATCAGCACCATCATAGATTTCGTAGTCAAGATCTCTATAATTGTTATCAACAGCGATCTCATTAGAAACCAGATGAATATCTATAGCTGAAATGTGAAAATCACCTACGGAAAGATACGCTTTTACTTCTTCTGCCGTTCGGGGACGATCATCAGTTTCCAACTCTCTGGTCTCAAGCTGATTCTCTCTATTATCTGTTTCGACGGAAGAATCCTTTAGCTTTAATTCATTTTCATTTTTTTCTGAATTTTTTTCTGTGGATGTTCCGTCTGTCGATGTTCCGTCTGTCGAAGTTCCGTCAATCGAAGTTCCGTCTGTCGATGTTCCGTCTGTTGATGTTCCGTCGGTCGAAGTTCCGTCCTGCGCAGCTATCATCTTAATATCTTTGCGATTGATCAGATAATCAACTCCCAGATATCCACCGAAAGCCAGAATGAGAACAAGGGGAATCAGCAACAAAAGCCACAAGGGTATTTTTCTCCGACCGGAACCGGACTTTGTGGATTTCAACCCCTTCCTGCTTTGACCGGATTTTTCCTGATCTCCTAGAATGCTGTCACTTTTACTTCCCCGACTATCGGTTATTTCAGTTTTCCGCTCTCTGTAGGGTTCCGATGGCTTTTCTTTTTCAAGAAGATTATCCACTTCCAAAGCTGTTGCAGAACTGAGCATATCAATTAGTTTGAGCAGCCGGGTTTTTTCTTCACTGTAATATTGGGGGGACAAATCATGTTCTCCGGTTATTTCCCTGGCAATCTCACCGGCCAGAAGATAATCCGCTTTCTTCGCAGTGCTTTTAACTGAGCGATAGAGCAGCATGGGAAACTCTTCCGTAAAAATATCGCAAGCGACAGGAAGAAGGGAATCGGCTTTTTCCGATTTAGTCAGAATATTCCTGATATCACTTTTAACAGAGTTTATGTTTTTAACAATCTTTGTATCTATATCTGTACGATTCAGTGATAAATCGAGTATGGTAATGGCATTTTCCAGAAAACAGGTCAGAATTGAATCACTTTTCAAATGGACATTTCTCAACAAATCGGAAAAATTAAATACCGTACTCCGTATGATCAATCCCGAAGTGGATTTACCATCAACCACAGTCGCAAGCATTTTTAACATTTTCTGAATAGCCACAGAAATTTTGTAATCGCTATCTGAAGAAAAACCCTTAATAAGGGGAACTAGACGGGATATATAAATTTCCGTCATCTCTACAACAGTATGGGGGGTCGTTTTTATATTGCAAAGAATCCCATCGGGGATTGAGATCTCACTAACACCATTCTCTGTCTGGATCGATAAAATTCCGGAGTACTGGTTCAGAGTCATACTTTCGGGGCTGGGGGTAGAACCGCCAATGATGATGTCCGAACGCAGACTACTATTGTGAATCTCAAGGCCGGCGCCCCGATCTCTGGTTTTAACTCCCGGAAAGAGCTGAGTCCACTTGTCTCCCGATGGACTGATACGAGCTCCGGGAAAGAGAGCGCCAATCTTAGTGGCATATTCGGGGTTTTTGGCAAGTACTGTGAATGAGGAGTTTCTGAAACTGCTCCGCTTGAGCATCTCCATAAGAGCAAATGAGGAATCCTCCGTCTCCAACCCGCTGTCGATAGGACTGTAATGAACATTTATATGATCGGGATCAATTCCGGCTGCTGCCAGCTGAGAAAAATAATCACTTCCAAGGGAAGCGGAAAAAAATCGGCTTGCGCTGAAAAGAAGCAGATTATCACCGGATAGAAGAATACCATTCCCCCGGAAATCGTGTTTCGTATATCGAAGGGGATTCCTGGAAAAACTCTTTTTGATCTCATCACACTGTCTTACAAAGTGCTGATCTGATTCTGAGCGTTTATAGAGATCAAAAATAGGCTCATCTTTATAATTGAGTTTAATGTTCCCATTATTGTAAAAATATATGACATCTCTCTGTTCCCGGTCTTTTATATTGTGATAGTCAACCGCACCATCAGAAGGCAGCTCAAAGCTGTTCAGATAGGTTTTCATCCGTTTTATAACTGCCGTATCACCGATATAATTTACTTCCAGGTTCTTGTCCAGCTTTAATTCATACAGGGGATTCCCTGTAAATCGGGCAGCGATAACCGCATTGGAAATGACATCGAGAATCCGATCATCAATCTCCTCCATATTACCCACTCTGAGGAAGGGACGATCTTCATCCGTCTTAACACCCAGATAGATAACATAACATTCATTAGCAATGTGAAAGATTCTTGAGTTTCTCTTAATATTCAGTCCGGCAGCCATACTTTTTATCCTGTAAATTTAAATTCTTATATTTTTATAGCATCAGGTATTTCAAAAGAGTAAAGGGGGAAATTCAGTCTGAATTCAGAATCGTCTTTTTCCTCACTGTCCATCATCTGCATGAGAATCATGAGAATGTGACGGATTACCTGGAATAATTGAATAGTCAATTCCCCTTTGTCCAGATTATCATTCCGACCGCTTGTACTAATAATATTGCGGTTCCCGTTGAGTATTTCAAACAAAATAGGAAGTTTTTCAAACTCCCCTTTGTATGTATCACAGTAAATATCATATACCGCATTCAGCAGAAGATCCTTTTTTTCTACAATTTCTTTCTTCACATCTCCATCTCGATACCAGATTTCTCTCATCGAGATAAATCCACTGATATTAAAAGCGAGATAAATATTGAGAAATGCCGCGATATTGTCCCAGATTCTCCACAGAGACAGAAAAGCCTGATCCTGAAGAGAGTTTTTGATATCAATTATTTCCATTCCCGGAACTTCTATCATAGGAGCCATCGTATTGACGAATCCCAGATCGAGATCGTCATATCGAGACAAAATCAATAGAAACCGGGCACTTACATAATCTGCTTTCAATCGGTTGTATGCTGAGGCCAGACGAAGGAAACGCCCGCGATCCTCTTTGCCAATGGAGATATTCTGTTTTTTTATCACAGCTCTGTCGCCTGCCGCATAATCACATTTACGGCAGAAATTACATAAATTCACATAAAGTTTATTTTTAATGCACCAGGTTATGTAAAAATGCTCGAAATCACTGGAGCTCTCTATGGTATAGGCGGGCAGTAGCTGCTCTTCCTTAAGATAGGATTTATCAGAGATGAGGTCTTCAATTGAAGAGAGGCTTCTCTTGAGAAGGTCGCGCTTCATCAGGCTGCTGTCTTTATCAATTTTGTCCTGGATGAGATCCCAACTCTCTTTGAGCAGTTCATCCCTTTTGTTCCAGTAAAGCGATGAAAGACCCACCATCAATTCCGTTTTATTATCCAGTGCTATAATTGATTCCGCATCGATCAACAGTGCAATATTATAGTGTTCCAGGGCTTCTTCAAATCGCCCGAGTGTCCTAAAACAGTTGGCCAGGCTGATATGAATGTCCCTTTTCAGCCCCTCTTCGAGTTTTTCCGATTCAAGAGCCTTGTAATAATACATTTTAGCCTGCTGAAGCTCACTTCTCGAAAAACAGCTATAATAATCGTTATCAAATGATTTGAGTGTCGCCATATTGGCGTATTGATTGGCGAGGTTGTAATAAACAAGAGCTCTGTATTCGACCAGAACTATGATCTCTTTATGATGTTCCTCAAAGAGGTAGATCCCGTATCGAAGAACTTTTTCGTCACGAAGAGCAAATCCGATATCAATCAGCAAAGCTATTTTATTAAACAGTTCCCGAACACTGGAAACATCTTCATCTATGATTAATGAAAGCGCCTCTCTATATTGACCGGCTGTAATAAATCCCTGAGCTTTTGTGAGTTTTTCCCTGAAAGTTCTATTGCCCATAGGAACATTATAAGCGAAGTGTAGGCAGGGAGTAAAGCAAAGCTTGTTACAGAGGGATTATTTTTAGTTCATAATTGAAAGTTCCTCTTCAGATAAAGCTTCTTTTATATCCGGGTCAAACAACTCCGACTCTTTAACTGATCCGGTTGAACCGGATGGAAAAAAATCCGTAAAGCTGTCATCAACCATATAATAACGATTCGATGCATTCCAGAGAGAAAATCCCGAAGAGTCAGATTCTTCACTACCCTTTATCTGAACATTGAGGTACATAGCGTATTCATCATCTTCCATATTGAGTTCCTTTCCCATGAGAAAAGCCTGAATATAAGGACGAATAAGGCTGCGGTTCCCGACAATTCTGGAAGAGCGCTTTGTTCCCTCGCGATAAATCTCTTCCGCCCGTTCCAGATAGGGAAGATCTTTTAAAAATTCTCCCGGAAAATGTGAGGGATAATACATGGGGCTGATGACATCGACATAATTGCTAACCATTTCGATATTCTGGCCGTTCCAGTTCCCCATTCTATACCATGAATTGAATCCGTAAAGATCGGTACTGATAGGAATAGTGATTTTTTCTCGAGACATGACCAGAAAAGATTCGAGTGCTTCGATTTTAAGCATATCCGGTCTGCTGTATGTATAATCAATTTTTGAAAGATCTCCGTCTGTGGGAAATCGAATATAGTCGAATTGAACTTCATCAACACCGAGATCCTGAAGTTCCTCAGCGATAGAGACGTTGTACTGCCAGACAAATTCCGAAAAGGGATCTACCCAGAATTCTCTCTGTTCATAGGAAATATCTCCTGTTTCTTCATCCTCAACCTCAAAGAGCTTTCCCCAGGTTGTTCCTGTCGTTTTATCTTTTAAAGCATATTTGCCATTTTCATAATTATAGAGTATAGAATCTTTAAAAACAGGAATCCGCCCTATGACATATATCCCCTTTTCATGGGCTTTTCTCAGCAGAGTTTCTATATTGAACCTATAGTGAACAGCACCCATCTCTTCGGCTTTCGCCAGAGAACTGTTGTATGTTATATATCCTTCATCATCTTTCACATCGACAATGATAGAATTCATATTGTTGTCGAGAACGAACTGCAGATGATTGTCGAGCCTCTCCTGTGATGCATGCCAAGATGAGACATATATTCCGTATTTCCCTGAAGCCGTTTCCAACCTCTTCACTTTTTCTTCATCAATTATGAACTCATGAATAAAATGGTTCTGTTTCTGCCACCACCAATTTCTCAGAGGATTGTAAACCCATGTGGATTTATCAGTCTTAACCTCCAGAACATAAGGAGGAGCTCCGGGAGAATCAGACGAGTCGGAATTGGCAAAACTCATAGACAAAGCCTGCTCGTTCTCACTGAAAGGCAGCTCTATATTGATCCAGGTCTGTCTGTCCTCATCTGATGAATAGAGTTCCCCCGTAGGGCCGCAGAGATAATAGAGGATATTTGCATCGTAAGGGGATAAGGCAATGGCCGTTATTTCTTCGTAAAATCCCGCTCCACGATACAATTCGGGAATGGCATCTGAAATTCTTCTCCAGCTCCCCCCTTTGTCGGAAGTCTCATAAATACCGCTGAACGATGTGCCTACAATAATTGAATTGCGGTTTTGAGGGTTCAAAGTTAATGAGGTTATATAATTGGAATATTTAAAAGGAGATTTCAGACTGACCTCCTCCCAGGAAACACCGCTGTTTTCACTGAGAAAAATCTCTCTTGGTGAAGAGATGAGGATTCTGGATACATCGTTCACATCATATGTGATGGCTGTGAGCATTTTAATCCCATCCTGATTGAAGGGGTAAACCATTCGCTCCGGTAGCCCGTCGTTGCTGGAGATCCAGTTCTCTCCACCGTCGTAGGATTTGAGGAATCCATGGCGAAGAGAAACGCCGTACAAAAGCTTTGAATTGACCTCTTCAACAATTTCAGGTCTGGTCAGTATATCACTACCGGCAGTCAGTTTCACAGTAACCGCAGCCAAGAGTATAAGGAGAATAATCTTTCTATTTTTCATGCTCTGCTATTTTCCTTGCCAAAACCGTTGCAGTCAAGAGTCTGCAGCCCGATTTTCATAATTATCGCCGGGGGACTATTTGTCCAATTGTCCATTATTGTATATCATGTTTTTATGAAAAATTATTTTATCACATCAGTTCTGCTCTGTTCAGTTTTTACAGCGGGATGCTTCAGTCAGGAAAAACAGATTCATCCCTCTTTTGATTTGACCCCATCCAGTCTCCAACTGATTATAGAAGACCTCAACCCTGAAATACAAAAAAGAATCATACAAAATCCCTATAGATTCCTGCAATTGGCATTGTCCATGCTCGAACAGCCGGAGGAGCTCTTTTTACTGGCAGATAAAAAACATGCCATTACCAGAGATCAGACACCCCAGGAGGTCGTAAGCCCTTACGATTACGGAATTTCCGTGACTAGAAAAGACAGAACTGTCAGCGCGTTGATGATCGATCAACTGAAGAACTTGTGTGAAAGTGCTGCATCTGAAGGACTGAATATAGTCTTTGCATCAGGTTACCGTCCCTTTGATTACCAGGAAATGATATACAACCGCTATGTTGATCAAATGGGTCAGGAGGACGCCGATCGGATTTCCGCCAGACCGGGAACTTCTCAGCACCAGCTCGGAACAGCTGTGGACTTCGGAACTATTGATGATTCCTATGCCCTGACAGAAGAAGGTAAGTGGCTAACGGAAAATGCCGGAAATTTTGGTTTTTCACTCTCCTACCCTGAAGGTTATGAACACATCACTGGGTATAAATGGGAAAACTGGCATTACAGATATATAACTATTGAAGGTGTTGAAATACAAAAGGAATTCTTTTCTGACATACAGCAGTATTTAATCGAATTCTGGGATAAACACAGCAACGACTTAAAAGAGTTCCGAAGGGAGTAATATAGTAAAACGGCTCCCTTTCATGTGATCCGTTTTAATTGAAATTTTGCCTCCGATTCCATTGATCTCCTCTTTCACCGCATCGAGTCCGACACCTCTTCCTGAAAGTCCGTTTATCTCACTGCGAATAGAGAAACCACTGGAAAAGAGTGCGCGAATCAGATTCCTCTGACCAGGTTGTTCCTCTTTTTTTATAAATCCTTTCTCTATGGCTATCTCTCTGAGTTTCTCATAGTCGAGCCCGCAGCCGTCGTCTTCAATAATAACTTTTACGCCCTGATCTTCAGTTTTTAAAATAGAGAGTCTGATTTTTCCACTTTCTCTTTTTCCCGACTTTAATCTGACCCCGGGAAGCTCTATACCGTGATCGACAGCATTTCTCAGAAGATGAATGACGGGATTTTTAATCTCATTGATGAAAGGGAAATCAGTAAAATCACTTTGAAATGTGAACTCAATCTCTTTTTCAAGATAATCGGCATTGCGGGCCATCATAATTTTCAGGGAATCAAAAAAATGTTCCTGCTCGTTTCTTCTTGTTTCATAGATTTGCCCCTCTTTTGTCGATAAAAAATCCTGAAAACGTGAAATCAGATGTTTGATATGGTCAAATTGAATATACATATCATCGATGATGATATCCAGGGCTTCTTTTCTACTGAAAAGACCCTCTCTAAAATCGGAAAGAATGTCTTCGAGATTGTGACAAAGTATTTCAACCGCTTTAAAATCAAAATAAGCAGCAGAGCATTTCATGGAATTTATCGCTCTAAAGGAACGTTGAATAACCTCTTCATTGTGAATATCCAATAGATCTTCCCGAAATGTAGAAAGCAGTTCTTCACTTTTCTCTACGTACTGAAGATAAGGACCAGAGCCCGAGCGGAGGATAGAAACAATGCTGTCCAACTCAAAATTGGAGCGCATATCCTTTTCATTCAGTTTTTTCTCCAGAATCCCTTCGTCGGTTCTGTTTTTAAAAATAATCATAATCTGAATGAGAGTCCCATTATCTTCGACTTTTCTGTAGCTCCCATCGACAAGTATCCTGCTACCGTCATTCCGTGAAATCCATATATTGTGTAAAGGATTATTATCATCATCTATAGATTGATATAAGTCAGGGTCATTAAAAAGCCTGATGATGAATTTCTCAAGAGTTTTTCGCCTCTCCTTATATTCAATTTTATCGGGATAGAGAAAATCTGACAAATGCTGACCGCCGATCTCTTCTCTATCGAAGATATCGACAAGAGATTGTGAATAATATTCCGATATGATCTGTCCATAATCAACAAAGAGAAGTCCATCATGGACATTTTGAAGATATTTTTCATTTTCAGAAGATGTAATTTCTTCAATAAGATTTTTCCGCTCACTTATACTCTTTTCCTGAATAGTCCGGATCATTGTGTTCATACGATTTGCCAATTCTTCAAATTCATCACCGGAGCAGAGGGATATGCCCTTTTTTGTTTCATCAGAAACGGAAAGATCTATCTCCTTTTTCAGGGTGTAAATTTTATTGAGAACAGAGTGCCGCAAAACAATGGAAAATACAAATATCACAATGATTATTGTTATAATAAGAATTGAAATAATGAGAATAAGTGACTTGAAAAACAGAACTGTAAAAACTGACAGGGACAGGGAAATTGAGAATAGAAGCAGTACTGCTGTCGTTATTTTCTGTTGTACAGTCTTGAAAAGCAAACCAGACCTACCTTTAGTAATAGCTATACTAAAAGTATGTGTTTGATAGAAAAGGCAAGTCAAATAAAAAAAGAGGCTGCCACTGTGTAAAACACAGCAAGCGCCTCTTATCTCTATTGTTTAAAGACTATTATTCTGCTGTAACTTTGTAGCGAATAACTTCTTTATCCAGTATGGACAGTATCAATTCAGTATCGACTGCAACTTTATATGGTATGGATATTTTCCCACCGGGATGCTTTGTTTCGAATATAGTTTTTCTCTCTCTCGAAGCGGAAAGTGATTCGAATTTCATATCCACATAGATAGGATATTCGGGAATAGAGTATTCAAAAACTCCAAAGACAAGCCCTTCAGCAGTCTCTTCCGGTGGTGCAATGGTGAAATTGAGGAATAAACCAGTCGCTACCGATTCTCCAGCGGAGGGATCCTGCTCTACCACGGTTCCATTGCCTTCAGCTTCATCATCGAGGATAAAGAGGAAGGGGATGTTAGCTCTGGTAAGACGTTTGATAACATCACTATAGGTGAGTGTCATATAGTCGCCTACAACCATCTCCTCTCCCGGTTCTCCCCGGCTTACGATAAAATAGAGCTCAGTGAGGCCTGAAATTTGTGTGTCCGGAGCCGGTTCCTGGGCAATAATGGTACCGGGAGGTGTGGAATCATACTCATAGATGCTTTTTTTGATAACAAGGTTAGGCCGGGATGTTGTAAATAAGATTCTCAGATCCTGTTCCACGTCGTTGAGATCCTGACCGATATAATCTCCCACTTTATCAACAACGGCTCCTTTACTCACAGTAATTGTGACCCTTTTTCCCGCTTTCACAATAGAACCGGCGGGGGGATCCTGATTAATAATGGTGCCTTTTGTCATGGGATCTTCTGAGAACCGAACCTGAACCCTTGGATAGAGTTCTTTAACCTGAAGGTCTATTAATGCTTCTACAAGCTCCATCCCTTCAAGATCGGGAACCATAGTCTTTTCCTCTCCTCTCAACGAAAGGAAAAATGTGACGGAAAACGTAAAAAACATAATGGCAAAAACGGCTATTATGACATAGAGCGCTCTTTTGAAAAAAAGTGATTCTTCATCGGTAACACTGTCGGATTTGATATTTAATGAATCTTTGTCCTCGTTGTTCTCAACTTCTTCATCTGCATTATTATTTTTCTTTTTATTAAAAAAAGATTTCAAATTCATGTATTTTCTCCTGAAGCACTTTCTAGTATTGATCCGACAAAATCTCGATTGCCGTTTATAAAGGATTTGTAATCCATCGGTTTTTTCGATTGCAGCTGAAGCTTTGTAACAGCAATAGCCGAATCACCTGTTTTAATTATAATACCGGCTTTTTTATCCAGAGCCGCTACAGTTCCCGCTGGAGAGTTTTCAATATCGCCCTCATAGAATGCCGCTTCCAGTATATTCAGCTTTTTCTCTCCGTAATAGGTAAATGAACCAGGCCAGGGAGAAAAAGCCCGAATTTCACGCTCAATCTCAGCAGAAGTCTTATTCCAGTCAATAATTCCATCACCTTTGGAAATAAGTTTGCAGAACGTGGCCTGACTGTGATCCTGGGGAGTTCCTGCATCGGGGTTTTTTATGAGTTGATTAATGGCATCCACCATCAAGGGCGCACCGAGGAGAGAAACTTTTTCGGTTAAAGAACCTGTAGTTTCACTGCCATCCAGTTTCAGTTCATGCTGAAGAATGATGGCTCCACTGTCCATTTTCAAAGCCGCTTTCTGAACGGTTATTCCTGTCACCGTATCACCATTCCTGATGGCTTCATTAAGGGGAGACGGACCTCTATATTGTGGAAGCAAAGAGGGATGCAGATTTATCCCGCCCATGGGAAAGAGATCGAGAAAGTTTTCCCTGAAAATCTTACCGAAAGCAAAGAAAGCCAATAGATCCGCATTGAGACCTCTCACTTCTTCCAGAAAATTCTCATCGAGTTTTTCCGGTTGGAGAACCGGCAGCCCCAACTCGACAGCAGCTTCTTTAACCGGGGAACAGACGATTTTCCGCCCCCTTCCGGTAGCTCTATCGGGATTGGTTAACACAGCGCACACGTCATATTCAGCTGCAAGCGCCCTGAGTGAGGGCACCGCTATTTCAGGAGTTCCTGCAAAGATAATTCTCATTTTTTAGTGTTGACCTTTTCCAGTTTTTTCAGGAATTTAAGCTTTTTCTTCTCCGGTAGATAATCGACAAAGAGCACACCGTTTAAGTGATCCAGTTCATGCTGAATGCATGTGGAGAGCAGATCGTCGGCTTCAACCTTAAAAGGTCTGCCCTTTCGGTTCCAGGCCTGTACTTTAACCCGTTCAGGACGCTCAACATCAGCATAAATCCCAGGGAGACTTAAGCAGCCCTCTTCGTAGATCCACGTCTCCATGGATGTTTCAATTATTTCGGGATTGATGAAAACCAACGGTTCGGAACCGTCGATAGAACAGACGAAAACTCTTCTGTTATCACCGATTTGCGGAGCGGCGAGACCAATTCCTTTATTTTCTATCATCGATTCAATCATAATATCGATGAGTTTTTGGAGCTCATCGTTAAATTCCGTTACAGGAACGGCAGTCTTTCTCAATACGGCCAGTTCTTCTCCGACACCGGCATTATATATATCCATAATATTTATTCCTCTCTATCTGCAGATGGATAGTCAGCTCTATAATACAAATATACCGGTTTGATGACAAGTGCGGGAGATCAAACAGGAAGAGTGAAATAAAAGCAGCTTCCTTTCCCGGGATCACTTTCAACATGGACGGATCCGCCATGAAGTTCAACAATATGCCTAACAATAGATAGACCGAGTCCCCTGCCTGTTTCAGAGTGCTCTCTCGACAGATCTACCCTGTAAAAACGATCAAAGAGATAGGGCAAATCCCTCTTATCAATCCCCGATCCCCTATCGCAGACAGATATAACCGCTTCTCTCTCTTCAAGACAACATGTAACAGTGACAAGACCACCTGCCGAAGAATATTTGAATCCGTTATCGAGAAGATTCCCCAGAACCTGACTGATCTTAATTACATCGAGGTTCAAAAGAGGCATGTCTGAAGAAATAGGATTCAAAAGGAGAGAGATTCCCGTCCATTGAGATTTCAATCGCCATCTATCAACTTCCGCGCTTACGATATCACCGATGGAAGACTCTTCCAGTTTCAACTTGAATTCCCCCGAATCGGTTTCTCCAAGCCAATCGAGATCGTGAACAAGATTTCCGAGTCGATCTACCTCATCTATGATATGCACAACTGCTTCTTCTGAACTTATCAATTTATCCGACAAACCCTTTGCCTCTAATCGAATCACATTGAGAGGTGTATTGATATCATGAGAAACATCACTGATCAGACGCTTACGAAGCTCCCGTTGTTTCTGTAGAGAACTGATCATCTGATTAAATGAATTGCTCAGCTGCCCTAGTTCATCAGGTGAATTCACTGGGATAAACTGACTGTCCCCACTCACCGCGATCCGCTCAGCCGCCTTAGACAGAACTGTAATGGGACCTGTGATTTGTCTCGTGAGCAAAGCCGCTACAAAAATGATCAAAAAAATAGTAATAAGTCCCTGTTTTATTCTGGGAGTGAATATAGACAGGATATATTTATTGGTCTCGTTGTCCAAAAACTCACTGTTGATATATACAGTAACAACTCCCACATTGTCTCCTGTAGTATAATCGTATATGTGAACGGATTCTCCCTCTACCAATGGTGTATCATCTCTCTGAACAAGATCGGTAAAACTATTATAAAGAGTTTTACCCTCACTATTTCTGACTATAATTCTCATAGAGAGGATTTCCGAGGCAGTTGCTGCTCCCGGGCTATTGAGACGTTGTATTTCCTGTTTCAGCATCTTCCAGCCCCGATCCCGCGTATAGGAATAACTCAATGAGCTGGCAATACTAGTTGTTTTGATTTCTGTCAGAATTTGCGGAAGTTCCGATTTTGTTGATAAATATTCAATAAATGAACTCAAAAGGACAGTAAAGAGTATTATGAGGATGAAGGAACTGAGGATACGGCGGTAGATGGATTTAACAATTATGGGCATACAAGTTTATACCCCGCACCGTAGATTGTCTGAATGGGTTTGAAATCCTCCTGATTGATCACTTTTCGCAAACGACGGATATGAGTATCGATCGCCCGTTCATACGCTTCAAAATTATTGTCGAAAGCCTGTTCAATCAACTGATTCCTTGTGAGAATGATATTGGGATGATGAAGGAAAACCGACAATATGGCACATTGTGCATGACTGAGGTTGATCTCTTTATCATTTAGAAAAACCCGGCTCGTATCCCTGTTGAGAGAGAGTATCCCGCAAGTGAGAATATTCTGAACTGATCCACCGGACCGCCGCAATACCGCTTTTACCCGAACGACCAATTCATCAGGGTCAAAAGGTTTGACTATATAATCATCAGCGCCGCCTTCAAGACCGGAAATTCTATCCTCTTTTGCACCTTTTGATGTCAACATGATTATGGGAACATCTGTTTCCATTCGGAGTATTCTGCACAGCTCCATGCCGTTCAGTCGCGGAAGCATCAGATCAAGAAGAATGAGATCCGGTTTGAGAGACCGAGCCATAACCAGACCGGATTGACCGTCAAAAGACGATTCTGCTTTGTAGCCGCTTCTCTCTAAATAGATTCTGATCCATTCACTTATTCGTCGTTCATCTTCAATGATTAGGATAGTATTATTCAAGCTGATTATGAGTTGCTCTTACGCTGCCCATCCCCCTTATTTCCCTGATCACTTCCTTTGCCGGAATTATCACTATTATTATCCAGCTCAACTTTATCGGTTTGTGAGTTAGTGCTTTGCTGGTCACGACGGTACTCCATCAGCTGACCTTTCTGAAGTAGAGAAAAACGTAAACCGGCTTCGTCGGCAGATAAATTATTCTCTCCGACCTGATCGATAAGTGCTTCGATTATGCCGTACTCATCATTGTAAGGTTGATTATAATGTTCTCTCAATCGGGAAAGACGACTTTTCCCTTCGGAAATATCCATCGTCCCCGCCTGGATTGCATAAACGATTTCATTGAAGGATTCTTCCAGCTGAGCGCGATATTCACCGTCGCCATCAACGGCCCCGCCGGCAAAGAGAAATGGAGTCAAAGTAATATATAGGAAACATATAAGTATTTTTCTAGTCATATCTACCTGATTCAAAGTATACCCTTCAATAAAGATTTAGCCAGAGAAAACCACAGAACACTCATTGGATCTCTGTGGTTTCCTATTCTATTTAATTCCCACGGGATGTGTCTGTTCCCGAATCCCCTTTCTGTCCATTCTGTTTAATCTGCCCTTCATCGTTCAACCTTTCCTGAGTTTGGATCTTTTCCTCAGCCTGAAGCTTTTCACGAGTTTGTAACTTCTCTTCTGTCCTGAGTTGAATCATTTCTTCAACACATTCTTTTGCCTGGAGTTTGGTCATTTCACCGGATTGAAAATTATTGAGGCAAGATTCCATCAATTGGAAATCGTCT
>JADGDJ010000094.1:0-1549 GCA_016744925.1 Spirochaetaceae bacterium | reverse complement strand
GTGAAGCTGCTGAAATTCCCGAATCTGATCCATCGCTTGCTCTTTGCTCAAGATCCCATTTTCAAAATCTTCAAAGATTCCATCAAATTCCACCTGCAGCGCCCGTCCATAATCACCAGAAGAATCCCCGGCACCTCTTGCGCTTAGAAACATAGGAGCAAGCAATAGAATAAATGCCGCCAGGATCATTGTACACATTCTGCTGTTTTTCATAATTCTTTCCTCTTAGGGATGTTTCCCTTCATATATTCCAATATAGAGAGGAAATGCGTCACAAATACGTCATCTTGATTTTTATTGGAAAATTACAATAGAGAAACAGGATCAATATCGATTTCACAGTAGATGGATGAAGGGAATTTACTGTTGCGATAGATATGATTGAGCAGATTGTGAGTCCGGGAAAAAACAGTGCTTCGCAAGAGGATCTGAAATCTATGATTTCCTGAAATAATTCCGAGAGGGCATTCAGAAGGGCCGAGTAATTCAAAATCATGGTCTTTAATTTTCAAGATCTCCTTAGAAAAGAAAAAAGCTGTTTCTTTCACCGTAGAAATCTTTTTACCACGAAAGACAATGCGAAAGATTCTGCAGTAGGGAGGAAAATCGAGCATTTCGCGTAAGGCCAATTCTTTTTCATAGAATTCATCAATTTTACCCTCTGCTGCCAGACGGACAGCATCGGTTCCCGGCTTAAAAGTCTGAATAAACACTTTTCCATCATCGGAAAAGCGACCGGCTCTACCGGCGACCTGAGTTATGAGAGAAAAAGTTCTCTCCGAAGCTCTGAAATCGGGAAGATTTAAACCAGTATCGGCCAATACAATCCCGACGAGACTCACTTTGGGAAAATTCAATCCCTTGGCCACCATCTGCGTACCGAGCAGAATATCAGTCTCCCCTTTTCTAAAAGAAGTTAATGTTTTCTGCATCACTCCCTTTTTGGAAGCACTGTCAGTATCGAGACGACTTATTTTCAGATCGGGAAAAAGCCGCCCGACTTCCTCCTCAATCTGCTCTGTCCCAAACCCGGAATATCCCACATCGAGGGAAGAACAGTCGGGACAGGTTTGAACCGGCCTGGTTTTGTACCCACAATAATGACAGACCATAAAGTCGCCGGTTTTATGATACGTAAGTGAAACCGAACAATTTCGGCACTTCATTTCATATCCGCAGCTGTGACAGTGAAAGAAATAGGAAAATCCCCGGCGATTGAGGAATAATATGGCCTGTTTCCCCCTCGTGTGATTTTCTCTTATGGCACCAATCAGAGGGGGGGATAAAATGCCCTTCTCCCCTTTCATATCGATAATGGTAATCTGTGGAAGTCCTCCTCCGGCTAATCTTCTGGTTAGATTCAGTCTCCGGAGAATCTTTTTATCCATAAGATGCCAGGCTTCGACAGAAGGTGTGGCGCTACCCATAATCAGGGTTGCTCCGGCACTCTTGCATCTTCGCATAGCCACTTGCCGACCGTGATAACGGGGTGTCGAACCGGCTTTATATGAGTTTTCGTGTTCTTCGTCTATGATAATAAGGCCGGGAT
>JADGDJ010000093.1 GCA_016744925.1 Spirochaetaceae bacterium | reverse complement strand
CCTATATGCTGTCCAATCAAATGAGAGGACGTGCCATTAGAACAGACCACACTAATCCCCATAAAACTTCAAATATTTGGCATCTTATGTGTCTCGATAATATCAACATAAAAAACAATTACGACTTTGAAATTCTAAGCCAGCGTTTTAAATGTTTTACGGGACTGGATAGCAATGAAGAAATTATTACCAATGGAATAGAACGTCTGCAATTACCCGACTTTAAAAGAAAAAAAATCTCAATTGATGAACTGAATGAAAATGTTAAAAAGAATGCCTTTGACAGAGCTCGGTTATATGAAAGATGGTTCAACTCCATTAACAGATTTAATAACGGAAAAATTGTAAAAGAGATTAAATCCCATAAAAAGGTTATTAAACGCGACTTCATTTTTGCCAGATCAATTAAGTATCTCTTCTTAGAGAGCGTAGCCTCAGGTGGTATCTATGGTGTGAATTTTATTATAAAAGCATTGAGATCTTTGACGGGAAGTGATCCTGTTTCATTCAAATACATCTCTTTATTATTAACATTTGCATTGGCAGTGGTTTTTGTTACTTCTCTACCTCCAACCATTGTTTCGATTATCCTTCTTATTAAACACGGACCTGTTTCGGGCAGTTTTAAACAGATCTCCCTAGCGGTTGTGGACACAATGAAACAGTTAAACATGTTTGAAACTCCTGAAGATGTTGTGGTCGAGACTGAAGCCGATCCATTCGGTGTTATTACTAGTAGGATACAAAACTGCAGCCCTTATGAACAATCGGTGTTTCTTACTGCCCTTCAGGAGATTGTCGGACCCGTTAGGAATCCAAGATACTTAGTGACGAGAGAGCAGCGCTTTCTTATCAATACTTCTGACCACCATTCAATACCGTCAATATTTGGTGATAAAAAGGAGAGGGCAGAGATCTTTTTTAATTCCTGGAAAAAACATATGGGCAAATCTAAAATGTTCTACACTCGCAATCAGGCGGGGCGGAAAGAGCTGGTGAAAGCCAGATCCAATTCTCTGTCGTCCAGTTTTCTTGATGAATCGGAAATCGTTGATAGTTGGAAGTGTTAGAAGGCATGTTGGTGTCATAGAGAAAATAACTCGGAGAGAGGGGATTATTATTAAAATGGAAAAAAAAGCATTTATGGCTTTAAAAAATAACATTGAGTTATATACACCGATTTCCAAAGAAACATGGTCCGCATTAAAGATGATATATAGGTTTAGACTGATCAATAAACATCAGATTCTCTATAAGGCAGGTGAGATCCCAATATCATATTGCTTCACTTTTAGGTATAACACCGACACAACTGAGTCGAATCCGAAAAAAATCCTGATTTATCAACTTATGTAAATGACATTTTTTACGACTCTCTCTATTTTCTAAAATAATATTCAAACTTAGGAGATATTATGAAAAAACAATACTCGACAATCGCAGCTCTAGCTTATGCAGTTCTGGTAGGATTGTCATTTCTGATAACAAAATTGGTGGTACCATTTGCCTCACCGACTTTAATATTAGCACATCGATTCACTATTGCATTTATAGAATATAGGTTCTTTCTTTTAATAATAAAACAATCTTTGCAACTAACACGTAAAAAATAATTGAGATATTGCCGGTGACTCTGTTTTACCCACTTATCTTTTTATATTGCAATTATACGGATTAACTCAGGCAAGTTCAGCAGAAACCGGCATTATTTTTGCGACCGTACCCATTCTAACTATTATTATTGCTTTTTTATTAGGAAAACGTCCTTCCTTAATACAAATAGTTTGTGTTTTACTTTCTGTATCAGGTGTTATTTATATCGTTTCTCATAACATGACATCAGCAAATGGTAATACCTTAGGCATATTACTGCTATTTTTATCTGCATTAAGTTTTGCTCTCTATGCGATTGTTATAGATCGAATTCTATCAATAGCTTCAATTCATGAATTAACGCTTGTTCTTATAACTACAGGATTTTTAATCTTCAATTTGATGTTTTTGATCCAGGCAGGAAATATTTAAGAATTCACGACACTCTATGTAATACCATTTCAGTCACAAAATTATACTATAGGAATAACCTACTTAGGGATCTTTGCATCAGTGCTGGCTTCATTATTTTCTAATTACGCTCTAAAATATCTTTCTGCTCCACAATTTAGTGTATTTTCAAATCTATCTACACTGATAAGTATTGCAGCGGGTTCTCTAATACTTAAAGAACACCTCTATTTGTATCATTATGTAGGCGGAACATTCATACTCTTTGGTGTTATAGGAACTAATTTTTTAAATAAAATACAACAATGCGTAAGAAGGACATTAAATCCTGAATCCGTATGGAATTCATAAATTTGAGTAAAAAGTTGAATCGGGTGCTTCAGAAAAAAATAGCTTCTAAAAGTAGAGGGTTTAATGGATAATTTTGCGGTCTTTAAATACTTAATAATTATAGAGTTGATCCTGCTTTTCGTTATAGGATATTTTGGTGGAAAAAATGGTCTGATTATCACTGTTATAGTTTCAACACTGCTGTTTACTTGGTTACTTTTTGCAACATCAGCATTGAGTGGAGCTTATACTAATTCAAATATACGGCCTCATTTAAACTCGGATCATATCAAGCAGATTTTTATTGTTTTTTTAACATTTGCATATATTGCAGGGGGAGTTTACCTGTTTGTATTGTTCTTGAAGAGAGAAGAACCACTTACTGTCTATTTTTACATATGGTTAATAACCATTGTTGGAACGATTACTTCCATTAACGTACTACTTTATAAAAATGATCCGGTTCGAATAGAGACTCTTGCAACCCAAAAAATAATTAAACAGAGGCAATTAGAAAAAGATACACGTGAAAAGGAATTTGAGGAGTATATCAAATCAACAGCTAAATTGCTGAGTCAATTTGAAAAAGCAATGACCAATACAAAGGAGATCAATAACTACATAAACCTCTCAGAAAGGGTCTCTAAACAGTACAATGACTCATACTCTCTGCCAACAATTTTTGCGAACTATACGACAAAATTGATGATTTGCTCCATCGGGAATGGCGAGTTGGAAATAGCCCGATATCTTTTTGATAGTTATATTGATTCTATTATTACCCACACCGGGTTATCAGAGAAAAGCTCCGATGTTGCCGGTAATGCCATTGTTCTCTCTATACTTTCAACTGATGAGAATATTTACGAAAGAGTCGAAGCTTTTATCCTTGGTAAAAACTTCCAGATAGAGGAGATCTCAAACCCGATTCTTCTTTTTAACCTGGCCTGTAATTTTTCTCTTAAAAGAGATAAAAAAGAACTTCTGCTCGCAACAGCGCAGTCGCTAAAGTATGGTAAATCCTCTGATCAGTTTTTAAAGGATAGTGATTTCAGTTACTACCTGGATGATGAAGATTTTTTATCATTATTGGACTTAGGAGTTCGAGATGAATAAGGTTTTAATAATAATAATTCTACTACTTATTACCTATCTATTTCGACATCCCACTAGGGAGACCGGGAAAAAGAAGAACAGAAAAGGTGAAGTTGCTCTCTTCTCGGCGGTTAAGGGAAACATAAATCTAAAAGGTGTATCTCTACCGGGGATCAAACTTATCAGGACATACCCTGAGATAGGAAAAGGCGATGAGGTCTCTGAGACAATATATACTGATGAAAATGGAGACTTTTCTTTTGAAGAAGTGATCGGTCATCTTGGTATCATGAGATTTCTCCCCCACGAAGCTGTAATTCACCAGCAAATCCAGGCCGAATATTTGGATAAAAAATATCTCCTATGGTATACCTGCAAAAGAAATTATGAACCCTTAGGAGAATTTATATACAATAAAAGAGAGCCTATACTACCCCGGGAAATGATAGAGGCATATAAAGAAGGTCATATTTCAATTAATTGTGATCTGATAAATTGTGAAGATTTTGTTCAGAAAGTAAATGATAATATAACTTTTATTAGCATCGTTGATTTCAATTTTCCTTATGAGCTGGCGTTGAAAGCATATGCTCAGGTGCTCCTTAACAGAAAAGATGAATTTACTAATGAAATTCGGGAATGGTTTGAAAATCATCCTCAATATTTTGATATTCTCAACAACGGCGATGCGATGTGGAGTGACATGGAGCTTGAAGATCTCGCTCCCTATCTAGGTGTGGTTATTGATAGTGTTGATTCTGTGCTGTATTCAGATCATATTCGCCTGGAATATTTTGAAGAGGATTACAATGAGGATAGTACAAGAGTCACGATAAGTGGTGAGATCCTGTTGAATGTTATCAATACAAAAGGGGAGACTTTAAAGGCTAGAGTTTGGCTGAGTGACTCTTTGTTTAAAGTAAGTCGGGAGGGCATCGTATTGCAGCCTCAAGATCACTATTTCGTAATTAACTCAGCCAATATAGATCCTGATATTATTGATTGACAGGTGAACAGAAAATATATTCCCATTTAAGTTTAATGTTTTAGGGGAATAAATCCTTTTGTATCCAAATCATAATCAACATATAAAAAATCACCTTCAAAATAGTACTTTCCTGTTTGCAGAAATTCCCAGTCGTAATTACGTCTCGATTCATCAAAAAATCGCATTGTTCCATCATTTTTAATCGAAGTAGACCAATCGACATCACCTAATTCAAAAGTATGGGATGAGCTTTCATCACCCAGGCCCCACCATTTCCCCAGTAATCTGTAATCCTGCTCAATATCTGTTTTAGCCATTTCATATTTTAGAAAAATTAAATAACTTTTCCCCCCTAAATATGCATATAGTTCATATCCCATATCATAATGAACTAGATAGGCAACAGGAGCATTGTCCATTTGGAACATATATTAAATTATGATGATATTTATCCAAAACTCTATAGGAATTTGTCCTAGCCTAAAATATATATGAAAATGAGATAAAAATGACGTGAAATAATTTATTCATCAATTATAAGCCTGGCTCCCCGATTTTTTGTGAAGTAGGTCCAGCTCCATTGCAGGAGAACCAGAATCTTATTATCAAATCCGATTAAGAACGTAATATGAATAAAAACCCAGATAAACCAGGCAATGATGCCTCCAAACCGGTTTCCTGCGACTTCTACAACCGCTTTATTACGGCCTATGACGGCCAGGCTTCCTTTATCAAAATAATCAAAATCTTTCAGAGACTTTCCACGCAGCCTTCGGCGTATTAATTTTGCTGCATATCGACCTTCCTGATTTGCAGCAGGAGCGACCATGGGAACAGTACTTCCATCCTGACGGAGAACACAGGCCATATCTCCGACTATCAATAATTCGGGAAAACCGGGAATTGATAGGTTTCCATCCACTTTAATTCTATTGAACCGATCCTGTTCAGCCCCTGTTGAGTTCTTAATTATCTCGGAAAATCCAGCAGCTTTTATCCCGGCAGCCCAAATGACAGTAGCTACAGATAGTACTTTTTCACCGTCCGGTGTCTGCAATAAAAGGGAATCATCTCTCATCTCTTTCACCATGCACTGGGTCATTACCTCAACACCCATCGCCTGCAGATCCCTCTTTGCTTTTATCGAGAGTTTTTCATGAAAAGAGGGAAGCAGTCTTTCTCCACCTTCTATGAGCACTATTCTTGTCTTTTTAGGATCTATAGTTCGGAAGTCCTTGCGCAATGTATGATGTGCCAGTTCAGCTATGGCTCCCACCATCTCTACACCGGTTGGACCTGCTCCAATAACGGCCATGGTCTGATATGTTTGTTGTTTTTCTGTATCCTCTTCTATTTCAGCCGCTTCAAAAGCGTCTAATAGGCGACGTCTCATCTCTACAGCATCGCTTAGAGATTTTAATCCGGGAGCCTTTGATTCCCAGTCATCATGGTTAAAATAGTGGTTTTTCATTCCTGTTGCGACTATCAGTGTATCGTAGGGTACCGAATTATTTTCAAGTAATAATTTTTTATGTTTCACATCAAGCCCGGTCGCCGAAGCTTTCATTATTCTGATGTTTTTATATTTGTGCAGGATTCCGCGAACCGGAGAAGCTATATCGCCCGGTGAGAGTGCTCCTGTCGCTACCTGGTAGAGGAGAGGTTGAAAAAGATGGTGGTTATTTCGATCCACTATGGTGATATCAACATCTGTATTCTTCAAATTCCTGGCAGCATAAAGACCTGCGAAACCTGAGCCCAAAATAACTACTTTATGTCGATTGTTTTCATTTTTCATATTATTTCCTTCAATTACATTATAACTCTTTTTCCTGATTACTGTTCCTTTCAATTATGATCAATTGCGATTAGTGTTCCAAAGATATTGTGAAGCCATCCGAGTTTTGGGTTTGAAATAGAACTTTGTCTGGTTTACAATTTTGTATTATGTATAAAAGTACTTTGCTTATCATTTTATGTTCGGTCTTTTTAATGGGGGGATGTAACGAGAAGATGCCTGAAGTTGATGATCTTAAAAAGGATGACGAACAGTCTCAGGATCAGTTGGGGAAACTTATACCGCTTGTATTCAGTGAATCCTCCAATAAACCGGTAAAAAAAATTGAACGATATCAACCTATGATTAATGATTTGATTTTAAGCATCGACTCTGAGTTCTACGATACTGGACAAATCCGCATCTATCCTGAAATTGATCCCATAATTGAGGATATGAAAGAGAATAAGATACATTTGGTCATAGACGGCACATATAATATTCTCCGTATTGCTAAGGCAATAGATAATGAAATGTTCCTTATTAATGCAAAAGATGGATTACCTCTTTTTCAATCCTATTTTGTTGTTTTAAAAGATTCCGAGATTAATGATTTAGATGATCTCATCGGTAACAAACTGGCTCTAGAAGATTCTGGCTCAACGTCGGGTTATTTCAGCCCTATGGTTTCTTTGTACCGTAGTGGACTTAAACTAGATAAAACGGAACCTTTTTCTGAAGATTCTGTCGCTTTGTATCTGGCTGGAGAAGATGAATTAATAATGAGAGATCTGCTAAATGGCAATGCTGATTGCGGGATCATTCCCGATTATGATTATACAGAGCTCAATATCACTGTAAAAGAGAATCTTAAAATCATATACAGGAGCAAATTTATGCCCCGGAGCCTCATGTTATTTTCAAAGACCATACCAGGAGAAGAAGCTGATAAGATTAAAAATTATTTCTTATCACTGAGTGACCTTCCTGAAAAAAGGACACTTCTGGACAATCTCAGCAGTAGTCAATTTCTGGAAGTAGATGAAGTCTTTTCAGAAGAATCCCTCAAGAATCTTATCAATCTTACGGATAAATTAATTTGGTAATCCAATGAAAAGACCAAGAATCAATTCCTTTTTTATAAGGATACTATTTGTATTTTTTTTGACGATAGTTGTGAATATTGCTGTTTTTTCCATTCTCATAAGGTATATGGGCTCACAATTTATTAATAATCTCACTGATGAAAATATTCAAATCCTCATTGATGTCATCGAAAACAGCATTGTAGATGATTTGTATCTTGAGGATTATAGCCGTGTTGAAAATATCTTTGACGAAATTATCCTGAAAGATTCGGGGATTACTTCCTGTAAAATCTATGACAGGAACGGAGTGCTCATCGCACTGGGAGGGACTGATGATCTCAGTGCTTTTACCTATGTACCCGAAGAAATGGGTTTAGAAGTTCTTACTAATAATAGTCTGTATATTAATACATCAAAAGATCATAAAATTATCGGAAGAAAATTTGTCCTTGCGGGTCAAATACTTGGTGGAGTTGTAATCGATTTCAACAACGACATGATAAACGCTCAGATGAAAAGAATTCTGCTGATCCTTGCAGGATCATCACTGTTGATAATTCTGGGAGGAGGGCTTTTATTTTCCCTGATCATACATCAGATCAGCTATCCTCTGCTGAGATTGTCCAGGATTATGAAGAGATATGGAGAAGAGGATTTCGAGCTTGATTTCACTTATGAAAGAGATGATGAAATTAAAGTTCTCTCTGATTCTTTAAAAACAATGTCCTTTCAGGTTAAGAGCAGTTTTGAGAAATTGAGAATGAGTGAAGAAAGATTCAACCTCGCTGTGAATGGTTCGAAAGACGGGATATGGGATTACAATCCCATAACAAATCTGTTTTATATGTCTTCTCGATGCAGGCAGATACTGGGGTTGATTGATGATACCGAAATGAAAGGATTGATGTCCTGGATAGAAATTGTGGCGTCAATGGATAAAAATAATGTGCGCGATTCGCTAAAAGATCTCATTAAGATGAAACATGAATTTCTTGATGTGGAATACAGAGTCAATAGAAATGATGGACGTATGGTATGGGTTAGAACAAGAGGAAAGGGATTGTACAATGAGAAAGGGCAGTGCATAAAAATTGCCGGATCTCTTTCTGATATAAGTCATCAGAAGAACAATGAAGAGCGGCTTGTTAAGGCAGCCTTATACGATCCCTTAACAAAACTACCCAACAGAATGTATCTTCTGGAACGGCTTCATCAGGAAGTTGAAACCTGCAAGAGGAAACCGGATCAGAATCTGGCAATACTCTATCTCGATTATGACGGATTTAAAAGAGTCAATGATACTTACGGACATGCGGTGGGAGATCTTCTACTCAAAGCCATAGCTTCCCGTTTGGAAAAGTGTGTCCGTTCGCAGGATATGGCCTGCCGGATCGGGGGAGATGAATTTGTTATACTTCTGGTTGACTGCGGAATGAAAGCTCAAATTACAGAGGTTGTGGACCGGATATTACAGGCTTCATCAAGAGAGTTCAACTTGAAGGACAATAGTGTATTCCTGACAGTCAGCATTGGGATTACAATGAATCAATTCTCATATTACAAACTGGAAGATTTAATTCAATGCAGTGACATTGCCATGTATCATGCGAAAAATAGTGGAAAGGGTACCTACTGCTTTTTTCAGGAAGATATGCAGAATAAGATCAGCAAACAATGGAAAATCCAGAACGACTTGCATAAAGCTATTAACAATGCGGAATTATTCCTCGTGTATCAACCTATCATATCCCTTGTTGATATGCAGATTACAGGAGCTGAAGTCCTAACGAGGTGGCAGCATCCCAGCAGAGGGCTTATCTCTCCTATAGATTTTATTCCCCAGGCAGAAGATTCTGCCTTTATCACTCAGATTACAGACTGGTTGCTTCAAGAGCTTAAAAATGACTGTTCCTCCACTCTTAGATTTAATGAAAACAATTTAGAGGATATTCGCATAAGTTTTAATATCTCTTCAAAAGATTTTATCTGTAATCCCAATATATTATTCAGAATTAAGAATACTTTTACTGAATGCAAAAAGATTCTGAGCATTCTCGATATAGAAGTGACAGAAACCTCTCTGATAGACAACTTTGAAGAGGCAAACCTCCAATTGAAAGCCTTGAAATATCTGGGCATGAAGGTCAAGCTTGATGATTTCGGGACAGGTTATTCGTCTTTGAATTACCTGCATAGTTTTTCTCTGGATACTATAAAAATAGATCGCTCCTTCGTTTGTACTCTTCCCGAGAATAAAGAGAACCTGAATATCATCAAACATATTATATACCTTGCACATGACTTGGGATTAGAAGTCGTTGCCGAAGGTATCGAAACGAGAGAGCAGCATGAAGCTCTTTTGGAATTAGGATGTGATCAGGGGCAGGGGTACCTGTACAGCCATCCCATAGCTGTGGCAGATTTTTACAATCTAATTATTGAAAGACGGAAATCTTCATTTTCAGAAGTTTAATGCCATTTAAAAGCAACTGCTCTTTTTCCGAGAATATAATCATCGAAAACGACTTCAGCTTTTTCCTCTGAAATCCCGAAACACACATGAAGGGGAAGCAAATGCTCTTCCCGGGGATGGCAATATCGGGCATGGGGTGCTTTTTCCCAATTGATAAGCTGGTCTTCCTTTTCCCCCGAATTATATTCACCGCAACATGTATCAATCAGCCAATCTTGAAATTCATTATTTCTAATATCAACTTCATTTTCGGAATCGAAGGAAAAAGCGCTCATATTGTGAAATGAAAAACCCGATCCGATGATCAGTATATTTCTTTCTGATAATTTCCTAAGTGCTTTACCCATGTTAATATGACTTTTAGGGTTTAAGTCTTTAATTAGAGATATTTCGGTCACGGGAATATCTGCGTGGGGGTACATCAATAGAAGAGGAATAAAAACTCCGTGATCAAGACCTCTCTCTTGAGTCATTTCCGATGAAATATTTTTTTCAAGGAGAAGGTTCTGTATCTCTTCAGCTAGATGGGGATTCCCCGATACGGCATAATTCAAGTTGTATGTTTTTTTAGGGAACCCATAATAATCGAATAATAAGGACGGATTTTTACTATTGACAATCGTCGGTCTGCCTTCTTCCCAATGGGCGCTGATGACAAGTATTTCGTCGGGTTTTTTTAGGCTTTTAGGGAGATCCTGCATAAACGAAATCATCTTTTTATGTCCCGGATCTTCTAAGAGCGGCATTGGACCGCCACCGTGTGAAAAATATATAATTGTACCGTTTTGCATAATGTACTCCTTATTTATTTTACACGCTTATCTTTTGTAAGTGCTAATATTTTTCCAATTACGACATAGTGTTGTCGTATATAAGATTCTATAATTTGTATTATGAATAAACATGAATGGCGAAAAGATGAAAAAAAATTATACATCCCTGGACGAAACCCGGGAGTCCTTATGGTTCCACCTTACCGATACATAACGATTAAAGGGGAGGGTAGTCCTGACAGTCAGTTATTTTCCGACTGCATCGGAGTTTTATTTTCTCTTTCTTATGGAATAAAAATGACTATGAAAAAAACAGTAGAGACTCCCAGGGCATATGAAGATTACACTGTCTATCCTCTGGAAGGAGTCTGGGATTTAAATGAAAAAGGCCGGAGCGAATACGACGGAACATTTGATAAGAATAATCTTGTTTATAAGTTGATGATCCGCCAGCCGGATTTTATTGAAGATAAATTCTTTATTGAAATCCTGGAGCTTACAAAAACGAAGAAACCCCATCCACTATTGGAACAAGCTGTCTATGAGACTATTGAAGAGGGACGTTGTGTGCAGATGATGCATCTGGGACCTTATGATGATGAACCGGAGAGTTTTGAAATAATGGAGAAGTTTTGCCGAAAAGAAGAACTGTTTAGAGAGTCCAGGGTACATAGAGAAATCTACCTGAGCGATTTTAGAAAAACAGTTCCTGAAAAACTTAAAACAGTTTTACGATTTAAGGTAACATCATGAGAGTTCTTCGGTGAAAACCTGCACAAAATCATTAATTTCATTACATTTTTTGCTCAAATCCATTGTCGCTTCATGTATAACGGAACTTCCATCGGAAATTTGTACCATATCGGAAGATAGTGTTTGTATAAACTCTCCCAACTCCCGTAAATTTTCAGACGTAATAGACTCATTTTCTTTTACAATTTTAACTGACTCGGTAACTCTCCCGTTTAAATCATTCATCGATGTTGTCGCTAAAAGAATTTCATCACTGCCCGAAGATAGTTCGACAATACTTTCATTTATTTCATCCATCGCAATACCTACTTGAGTAACTTCATGGCCGATTATTTTAAAAGACTGACCACTTATATTGAGTTTTTCTCCCGTTTGTTCAATTGCGATAATTAGTTCTTTTAATGTTTTGCTCACTTCATTAGTACTTATGGCACTCGACTCGGCCAGTTTTCTCACTTCATCTGCAACCACTGCAAATCCCTTACCGGAACTCCCCGCATGGGCAGCTTCAATAGCCGCATTCATGGCGAGTAAATTGGTCTTACTGGAGATTGAAGAGATCAGTTTAACCATTTCTCTCACCTTATCTATGTGACTGAGAACTTGTGCGAAAGATGACGATGTTTCATTTATTACAGAGACACCTTTTTCGGCAGAGTTTTTTAACTCCGATACAGATTCTGCTTTGATTCCAATAACATGAGATACGCTTTTAATCGATGCGACCATCTCTTCCAAAGCGGCACTAGTCTCAGTTATTTTTTCAGTTTGGTCATCAGAGATAGAATCCAGTGAAACCATTTTTTCAGCGATCATTCCCAAAGATTGAACAGAGGACTGATATTGACCCATCAGGGAATCAAATTGGCTGGAGACACTATTGACAGTCCTGTTGATATCGCTGCTGATTGAGACAGATTGCTGAGCCTGATCATCCATAGTTTGAGCCAGATGAAGTTTTTCTGAGGCACTGTTGGCGAGCTTTGTCATCTTTTCAGCTAGATTCCGACTGTTCTGTAACTGTAATTCCGATTGTTCGAGAACTTTGTCCATTATATTTCTGAGTAAAATGGCCAAAACAGCAACAACAGGAAGGATGGCTATAGCTGATGTCATCTGCTGTAAAAATCCTGCCGAGTGTTCAGAATAGATCTGTGTCATTCCCACCCTGGTTGTAAAAAATATAAAATATCCGAACATAAGAGCCGTTATCGCATATAGGTGAATCTTTCGGGAAGAAAAAACCATACACAGCAGGATTAACAATACGGCGGTCAATGCGGCATTGGCTATACTGTGCTCGCCGTCATAGCCATTCGCGAGACGGGCAGCAATGAGTACAACAGCCATGGAATATATGGTGCTCGTCGCTGCCGTTTTATATGAACCCTTACGGTTTTTTATAAAACTGAAAATCAGTAGCCCGCATAAAATACCCAACAATACGCTACCTGCATACAAGCCATTTATAGTTGAACTAATTGCTGTCAATGCTGATGCAATGATAATTGCGATTAATACAACTTGTAGTATGGGTGCTTTTAATTGAGTTTCATATTCGTCATTTTTGTAAACATCTTTGATTTTCATTCAGTGCACATCCTGTCATCTCTATCTATTTAATTGTAGTACAAATAGATTAACAAATGATAGGCATACATCAATCTGAGACTACTGCTAATCAATCCACTTCCAGTATGACAGAGGATTAAAGCATACTAATAGGATGTTTTACAAAGAAAAAGCCGGTAACAATTGTACCGGCTTTTTTCTGTGGTTTAAGTTCTATTTATCAAATATGTGGCACGAAACAAAGTGACCCGAAGAGGTCTCTTTTAATTCAGGTTCTTTCTCCCGGCATATATCCTCTGCAAAATTACAGCGATTGGCAAAGCGGCAGATCGGTTCTGGATTGATGGGAGATGTAATCTCTCCTTTCAGTATGATCTTCTCCACTTTATTGTCGATGCTCGCCCGTGGGATGGCTGACAATAAAGCCTTGGTATAGGGATGAATCGGATGTGAAAAAAGTTCTTCTGCCGAGGCCTTTTCCACAAGCTTTCCGAGGTACATTACGGCAATATCATCAGAAAAGTGGTTCACAACCGAAAGGTCGTGGGTGATAAAAATATAGGTCAGACCCAGTTTGTTCTGGAGTTCCTTCAGCAAGTTCAATATCTGAGCCTGAATGGACACGTCAAGCGCGGAAACGGGCTCATCACAGACAATAATCTTTGTATTCAAAGACAGGGCCCGGGCTATACCGATTCTCTGTCGTCGACCTCCATCTAGCTCATGGGGATAAGTATTCATCAGTCGCCTCGAAAGTCCAACCAGATCCATAAGCTCCAATACGCGATCGAAACGCTCTTTTTTGTTTTTGATAATTTTGTTCAGCTTTATGGGCTCTTCGATAATTTCACTGACGGTCATCCTCGGATCGAGTGAAGAAAAAGGATCCTGAAAAATGATCTGCATCTCTTTTCTCAGTTCTCTCATCTGATTGCTTTTCAGCTCTCTTATTTTGATGCCTTTATAGGTGATTTCACCATCTGTTGCTTCTAGCAGTCTTAGAATCACACGGCCAGTGGTCGATTTTCCACAGCCTGATTCACCAACCAGCCCCAGGGTTTTTCCTTTGTCGAGTGAAAAACTGATATCATCCACTGCGTGCAGTTTGCCTTTGGGTGTATCAAAATATTTCTTGAGATTTTTTACTTCTAACAATACTTCAGACATTCTGTATTTCCTCTCTCATTTCTTTCCCTTGTTCAATTGAAAATCGGGATTATCGCTATAGTGGTGACATTCGGTAAAATGCGTTTCCGAGAAATAAACTTTTTTCGGTTTTTCAGTGGCACATTTTTCCATAACATAGTCACAGCGGTCACAGAAGGAACATCCCTGAGGCAAATTATAGGGATCAGACATAAGCCCTCTAATGGGTTTTAATTCAGCTTTCCTATCATCAATATTGGGAATCGAGTTGAACAAACCCTCTGTATAGGGGTGTTTTGTATTCTTAAAGATATCAACGAGAGAACCCTGTTCTACAATTCTTCCGGCATACATAATGGCCACATCGTCACAGACTTCCGCAACGACACCCAGATCATGGGTAATCATAAGCATGGACATATTCATTTTCTCTTTGAGTTCTTTCATCAGCTCCAGTACCTGAGCCTGAATCGTAACGTCGAGAGCTGTAGTCGGTTCATCGGCTATCAGCAGCCTGGGGCTGCACGAAAGAGCAATGGCGATGATTACCCGTTGCTTCATCCCACCGGAAAACTGATGGGGATATTCGGCAAAACGAGCTCCGGGAATACCAACAAGTTCAAGCATCTCCTTCGCTTTGATCTTCGCTTCTTCCTGGGATACATGCTGGTGGATGCTTATGGCTTCAGAAATCTGATCACCTACAGTAATTACCGGATTCAAGGCCGTCATGGGGTCTTGAAAAATCATGGAAACCTGGTCTCCTCGGATTCTCTCCATCTCTTTTTCTCCGACATCCATTACTTCTATGCCGTTGAGAAGGATTTTTCCGGAAACAATTTCGCCCGGAGGATCGGGGATCAAGCGCAGAATTGAGAGAGCTGTAGTTGTCTTTCCAGCTCCGGTTTCACCGACCAGTCCCAAAGTCTTCCCTTTCTCGACACATATATCAATCCCGTTGACAGCTTCGACAATACCGTCTTCCGTTACGTATCTTATCTGTAAATCTTTTATATCAAGTACTTTGTTATCCATTTATCGGCATTCCTTATTTCAACTTCGGATCGAGTGCGTCTCGCAAACCATCACCGATTAAATTGAGAGATAAAACTGTAAGAACAATAGCCATTCCGGGAAATAACACGATATACATATTATCTCTAATATATGAACGTCCCCCCGCGAGCATACTTCCCCATTCAGGTGTGGGAGGTTGAATTCCCAATCCGATAAAACTCAATGAAGCTGTAGCCATAATGGCAGTAGCAACCTTTAAAGTAGCATAGACGATTATGGGGGCCATGGAGTTGGGAAGAACGTGCTTGAGGATAATGGTATGATCCTTTGCCCCTATCGCTCTGGCCGCTTCAATAAACTCCTGGTCTTTCACACTTAATACGGCTGCCCGGACAACCCTGGCAAAACCGGGAATGTTCGAGATCCCTACAGCAATCATAAGATTCAATATGCTGGCCCCAAGTGCTGCGACTATTGTAATAGCCAGAAGAATCGTAGGGATAGCGAGAAGGACATCGAGAATTCTCATTATGGCATTATCGATTTTTCCTCCGTAGTAGCCTGCAATGGCTCCCAGAGTTCCCCCGAGTGACAGGGCAATACTCACGGAGATAATTCCCACAAACAGGGATATTCTTGTTCCGTATACTATTCTTGCAAAAATATCGCGACCCAGTTCATCAGTTCCGAACCAATGGGCTGCATTGGGAGATTGTAAACGCTCGCGGATATTCATCTTCAGGGCATCTTCTGCATAATCGGCTATGAAGGGGGCAAATATTGCCATACATAAAAATATTGAGATTAAAATAAGGCCGATTATGGCCGTATTGCTTTTGCGAAGCCGTCGCCAGACATCGGCAAACTGACTTCTTTTCTTGGTTTTCAAGAGTTGTTCAGTCTTGACTGCAATTGTGCTCATAAATACAACCTCTAACTATAATTTGCTTTTATTCTTGGATCGATATATGCGTAGAGAATATCGATGATTAGATTCACTATACTAAAGGACAGAGCGAAAACGATGACACATCCCAATACCATGGGAGTATCTTTTCGCTGTATGGATTCAACCATAAGCCGCCCGATTCCGGGCCAGGAAAATACTGTTTCTGTTAAAACGGCTCCTCCCAGCAAAACTCCGAATTCCAGTC
>JADGDJ010000092.1:6153-16202 GCA_016744925.1 Spirochaetaceae bacterium | reverse complement strand
GACAGGAAAAAAAAGGGCATATTTATTGTTATTATCAAAAAAATCTTTGGGATCTTTATCATTTTTATTATCAACACTCATAAGAAGGCCTCACTTTTGTAAAATCTTTCTTATCTCTAAGTATAATATATTAAATTTTTGACTGAAAATATTTTTTTTATTTCTAAAAATATTTATATATCCGAATGTTTCACCCAAGATAGCGATAATTCCCGATGAATCGACCACTAAGGGGATTAAGTTTTTATGTTCAGGTCTCACATTCAATCGCTTATATATATTTTTAATCGATTCCCTTTTGCTTTCTAATTCAATAAAGTCTCCGTGAACTTCGGATCTCACGATTAGGGGAGAGTCACATATACGTTCTATTTTTACTGCATCAGAATTCCCCAGAGTAATATAAAATTTCCCGGGGACCTCTATATTTTTATCTGATATAGTATAAAAATATCCTTCCTGCTGATTATTCACAACTGAATAAATAAGAGATTTATCATCAGTATGGACAATAATTCCATATGATTTAGCATATACCCGATTCTTTTCTAATTCAGTAATCATTAAACTCTGAAAAAATCTTCCGGGTACTCGAAATCCTTGTTTACCCCCTCGATAGCAGTGATCAAACATCTGATAGAGGAGTTTACTGCGGATTTGAGAATGTGCACGGTTAAAAGAATCCAATTGTACTGAACAGGAACCGGTCTTGTAATGGCACGCAACTTTGTCTGTTTCAGATTCTATAAAATCTTCAAGACTGAGGAATCTCTCTTCCTGTGTGTTTAGAGATTTAGCATAACCTGGAAATATCTCTTCTATGAGAGGGATGAGTGTATTCCGGACTTTATTCCGCTGATAATCATTTTCCTCATTCGTTGGATCAATGCAAAATGTCTGCGCCGAAAGAGTAAGGTATTGCAGAATGTCTTTTTTTCTACAGAAAATTAGAGGTCGTAAAATATGTTTATTTGTATGGGGGATACCCTTTAGACCACTGATCCCGCTTCCTTGAAAAAAACGACTGATGAGTGTCTCGTATTGATCATCTCTATTATGCCCAAGAATTAGATATGAGTTTTCATATTTTGAAAGTATTTTATCAAAAAAACTGTATCTGTATGTTCTGGCAACTTCTTCAGAACTTCTCCCCTCCTTTGATGAAATTTCAGCTATTTCTCCCGATTGAATATGGAGTGAAAATAATTCTACATTAATATGTGATGTGAAGTCCCTTACAAATTGATCATCCTTCATCAGCTGATCCTCACTCCGCATGCCATGATTGACATAGGCCGCTTTGATAGAGCATGTAAAGAGATCTTGAATCGAATTCAGGGAGTGTAGTAATGCCGTTGAGTCTGGACCACCCGAAAAAGCTACGACTAGTGTGGGATTGGGAGAGATATTCTCTTTTGTTAAAAACTCAAGAACCTTTTGGGGGATTCTTTTTTCTATTGAGTTCATTCATCACCTGCTCTTGTAAATCATCTGATATTTTCAACAAGGCTTCTGAAGATTTTTCATATGATAACTCATAAAGGGAGTAGTCATCTTCTTCCGGATCACCTAAGACATAATCTTTCACTGCATCACGGCTACCGGGGTGCCCAATCCCGATGAAGATTCTCATATAATCATCACTATGAAGTGTTTTCGATATGGATTTTAATCCATTATGCGCCGCTGGTGAACCTTTGAGCTTCAACTTGCACCTACCGGGGCTCAAGTCCAGATTGTCACAAAGAACAATGAGGTTGCTAATATTCATTTTATATTTTTTCAAAAGATAGGGAATTATAATACCTGAAGAATTCATATAGGTAAGAGGTTTTATCAGCACAATTCTATGATTTTTATAAATGCATTTATTATATAGATAAGGGTGGAATAGTTTTTTTTTAAAAGTTAAATTGAGCTTTTCAGACAAAAGCTCAACAACTTTAAAACCGACATTGTGCCGGTTATTATGATATTGTAGGCCCGGATTACCCAGGCCTATTACCAAAAGATCCAGAAATTACTCTGCAGCAGCTTCTGTTGATTCTTCAGCAGATGCTTCAGCTTCATCACCTTCTACTTCAACAGCAGCAGCTTTAGGATGATTAACAACAGCAATTGTCATCTCAGGGTTAATAAGCATAGTAACACCTTTGATTTCTGCGATATCACTAATGTGAATTGAATTTCCGATTTCCAGAGAATCGAGGTTAACTTCAATATCAGCTGGAATATCCTTAGGAAGACATTCAACTTCTACTTCATTGATTTTCTGTACCAGAATACCACCCTCTTTTACTCCAGGAGCAGATCCTGTTAGAATAAGAGGAACATGTGTTTTGAGAAGTTTACCTTGCTCGATTTCCATAAAATCTACATGCTCAATAGAACTTTTAATAATGTTCGGCTGATAATCCTTAATAAGAACTTCAGTCTTCTCTTTTCCAAAATCTAAAGTGATAATTGTATTTTCTGAAATTGTTTTAAATTTCTTACCAAATTCTCTGGCATCTACGGTGATAGATTTGTTGTCTTTCACACCATATATTACTGCTGGGATTTTTCCCGCACTTCTCAATCTTCTGGAAGGTCCTTTTCCAAATTCTTGTCGAAGTTCAACAGAAAGAGTCTTGTGCTCCATTTAATTCTCCTTAGTACCTACTAAATAATACATTTTTAGATCTTGGACGGCAGGATTCGAACCTGCGAATGCCGAGATCAAAACCCGGTGGCTTACCGCTTGCCGACGTCCAAATGTAATCTTAATTAATTATTTGCAGAGACCTCATCTGTATCATCGATCTTATTGTATTCATCAAGAATCCGGTCTTGTAAAACTCCCCGAAATTCTGTATTGATGGGATGAGCGACATCTTTATATTCACCATTTTTTGTCCGCCTGCTAGGCATAGCGATAAAGATACCATTCTCACCTTCAATTACCTTTACATTGTGAACCACGAATGATTCATCGAAAGTAACTGTTACATAAGCTTTCAATTTCCCGTCAGCATTAACTTTACGTATGCGGATGTCAGTAATATCCATCTGCTCCTCCTTCCGCTTTTTAGATGCAATTAACTAAATTGTAATGCAGCATTAGTTGCAGTATCAAGTGGATTTACAAATAACATTCTACTAAATGAACCTGAAAGCTTCTCCGATGCAGAGATGCAGTCTTTCTGCGTGCTGAAAATACCGAACATAACACTTCCGCTTCCGGACATCCCGGCAAAATCAGCTCCTGAATAATAAAAAAGATTCACAATATGCTCAAGTACATTGTGCTCTTTTTTTAAACAAATCAGAAAACTATTGTAAAAGTTCCACTGAGAAACGGCTTTTTTTTCATACATTTCAACAACTTCCTCTTTTGTCAGTGGAAATTCTGCTTTATGATCCTTTCGATAACGGGTTAAAGCACCAAATGCCTGACCGGTATTGATGCTGAAATCGGGTATAACCAATAACAGATAATAATCTGTTCTCGCTTTAATCGGCTTCAGAACTTCACCCCTTCCACTGACAATTTCCGCAGCAGAAGAGAGAAAGAACGGGACGTCACTTCCCAGTTCAGCAGCCATTTTCATAGCTCTGTCATACTTCAGTGTAATTCCCGATAAAGACTGAAGAGCTTTCAATACAGACGCGGCATTTCCCGAACCGCCGCCGAGCCCTCCCCCTTGAGGGATATTCTTTTCAATGAATATATGGAGACCTTTATCATATCCTGTCTCTTTTCTAAAAAGAGCGACCGCCTTAAACATTATATTTTCTTCATCGGGAAAATCAAAGGGACCGGAAATTCGACATTGCCTTTTCTCCGGAATATTTCTGATCTCGATTTTATCATAGAGAGAAATCATCTGAAATATTGAGAATAAATCATGAAAACCATCCTCTCTTTTATTAAAGATATCGAGGTGCAGATTAATTTTGGCGGGTGAGTCAATAGTTACAAATGGAGACATATCACTCCCCTTTTCCCGGAATATAATGGCATCCCAGTGATTTTGAATTTGAAAGTGCCGCTTTCAGTAGATGATTAAGATATCTATCTTTCATATTCGGATTTTACGATGTAATTTTTTTTATTTCAACTGACTAGTGGTTTGACACATATATAATCTATATAATATATTTTCATTGTGGAAAATAAAAAATTAAGTTATTTATCGAGTAGTTTGAGTAGTTTTTTAAGCGATGCTGGTTTTACCAGCACTATTCATCCAGTGGAAGATATTTCGGGTCAGATAAATGTTATGGCCACTGTGGGAATCACAGGAGATAAAGTGGGCTTTTTAACTCTTTCTTCAGAGTTGAATAATGCAGTTAAACTTTCTAAAATATTTGCAGAGTTAATGGAAATTCCTATAGATTCAGATGTCTTTTCCGATCCACATCTTGAAGCTATTTCAGAATTTACAAATCAAATATCCGGAAGAGTGGTTATGTTCATGGAAGATAATGAATTAAATTGCTCCATTACACCTCCTACAGTATTGTCTGGTGGTGATATATCGATAAATCTTAAGACATTGGAACATACTGAGATCTTCAGAGTCGAAGGTCAATACGGTTTTTTCTATATAACAATTGGTATAAAATAAGATTAATAAAAAATAAGGATAATTTAATGGAGAACTCTGACATCACGGAAAATAGTGACCCATCACTTCAACTTTTTTTTACCGATTTCATTGATGAATATGAACATTACGAAGAAACAGAAGACGAATATGACCACGAAGAGGAGGATTCCTATGATGATGGAATTGCCAAATCATTTTCTGATGATAGCTACGATGAAGCTTTTGATGAAGATTCAGAGGATCCAACTCCAGAGACTGATCAGTCCAGCAATAATAGCCCTTCATTTATAAAGGAACTGGAAGACAGTCTCCAGGAATCAGAAGACTATGACGAACTGGATGACTGATAAATCACGTCTGCATCAGACCATCTATCTTCCAGATCATAAAAACCTCTGGATTCTTCATCCATTAGGTTAACGATATAATCCCCACAATCAAAAAGAATCCATCCACTTGTATCATCTCTCATCCGGGGGTTTTTTATATCATCACCTGATTGAA
Organism: Spirochaetaceae bacterium; assembly: GCA_016744925.1. GTDB lineage: Bacteria > Spirochaetota > Spirochaetia > DSM-2461 > DSM-2461 > Spirochaeta_F. The sequence continues at coordinate 11,106 of JADGDJ010000092.1, read as the reverse complement.
GGACATGCTTTTTAACTTCAGTCTTTAATCCTCTAATGTGAGTTTCACTTGTACCGGTAGCTATTATAATATAATCACCCCAGCTGCATAAGCCACTTACATTAATCACTTCTACATTCTTTGCCTTATTATCTTCCAGCAACTCTGCTATCGAAATAATTTTTTTACTTAACGTATCTTCCATCAAAATCCTTACCTAATATCAGTGTAATATCTATCGTATCATCGAGAGAGTCATCTGCTTCTGAATGCCAGCGCTCACATTTTAATAAAGCAGCGAGGCTTTTAGCAGCGTCAGGATTTCCCTTTCTGTCAAGAACTACTGTATTTACATATTCTTTACCATCTATTCTTGTGGCATTACTAAAATCAGAAATTTTATAACCAAAACTTTTTAGGACCTGTGCCGTTCTTGATGCAAGCCCATTTATATCAGTACCATTTAATATTTCAACAGAAAAAGCAACACCTTGATCTGATAAAGACCTTATATTGATCAAATAATCTCCAATCTGCTTAACCAGCTCCTTTAGTAATTTCTCATCGTAATGAGGAAATAAAAGCTCCTTGTTATCTACAAACCGTTTAATTCCCAGGATTTTATTGTATTGCAGCCGGTCCGTGTCCAGATCATCAATATAATTTAAAAAAATTTCAAAAGTCTTTCGATCCATATTTGTGGAAACTCTCTCATTTAAAAAATGATAGAGATCATCACTGGCGAGATATTCTTTTCTCATGGCCAATTTTTCAAGAAAAGATTTCATAAATTTTTGATGTCTGTCAATTCTCTCTGTGTCCGATTCCCCGATAATTGAATATTTGAGATATGACCCCACTTTTGAACCGTCCAGATTTACACTTCCAGAAGGAAGCAAAAAAACTTCATTTTCATTTTTAATATCGATAGGATTTGCAATGAACAACTGCAAACCATCAACAATATCAACTAGATCTTGAAGGTTATCCAAAGAAACAATCATATGAAAAGGTATTTGTGTATCAGTGAGGTCTCCGATTTTTTGTTTAAATGGCTCTACATTCTGAGGATCAAAAAGTATATCGATTCTATCCACTTTATTGAGATTCTCTATAATTGAACCTGTATTTCCGGGAATATCTAGCAATGCGCCCTTCCCCGTATCAGGATAAAAAAGAAACAACTCGGACAAAAGAGGCTTATCATCTTCAGTAACTATAAAAAGAACGGGGATAACACCTCCTGATTTCACAAGTTCGGACATTTTATCGGTTCTAACCTGGAAATACAGAAACAAAGCTGTAAAAATGATCACCAGCATCATGATCAAAAGTAGCAATAGTGATCTGTCAAATTCCTTTTCTCTTTTCATGACTCTAAAATTATTTCCTTTTGCAATTCATCAATGAGTAGATATAGATCTCTATCTATAACAGATCTACGAATAATTAAATGCTCTTTTATCTGTAGAGCTATATCCAAAACCATATCATCTAAATCCAAAAGGAACAATCGCTCTCTCTCAGCCTTATTTAAATGAGTTCTGCCCTCTTCAATAAAATCTGCAGCAAATACAATTTTACCAATATCATCAAGTCCCGATGTACCGGAAATATGGTATTTGACGGCATTCAAAATAGATTCATCATCAATATGAAAAATTTCTCTGAGTATTTTTTTACCAGCAACACCATGAAGCAATAATGGATTTTGATGATATAAACCTGTGTATTCCAGGAGTTTATTATGGGACATTTCACGACAGATATCATGAGAAAGCCCAGCAAGTCTGCATTTTTCGATTGAAATATTAAACTTTTGAGCAAGAGAAACCGAAGCTTTTTCAACACCTTCACAATGAGAAAATCGTTCTCCTGATAGATTTAGCTTAAGATACTGTCTAATTTCTTCCAGTATGATCATGATAGAAATCTCTCTCTGTTAAATAATCGAATACATCTTTGGGCAAAAAACCCTCTGTATCTGTTCCCGACTCTATTAACCGACGGATCTGTGACGAAGATAACTCATAAATATCATTATTGATATATTGATGGGGGAAATCGAGATCCATCTCATTTTCATAGAGTCTATGAGCAACAATGAGGTCGGCTAATTCCAGAATACACTGGGGATTTCGCCAGGAACTAAAGCCCTCAACCAGATCGTCACCAATTATCAGCCCGGGCTTTTCAGTCAGCGAGTAGAAGTCCTTTATGTATTGAAGAGTTTCATAAGTATAGGAAATTCCTTTTCTAACAATCTCACAGTCCGAGAAATCTGCCCATGGTATCTTAGAAATCGCTAAGGTCAGCATATAAAGTCTTTCTTCTGCTGGAATAGAGCCGGAAATTTCTTTATGAGCCGGGATAAATGAAGGAACAAACAAGATCTTATCATATCCCAGCATTGTTCTGACTTTGTCTGCCAACAGTATATGGCCATTATGAACGGGATTAAATGTCCCGCCCAGAAGAGCGATCTTCATATTAATGAGCCATATTGAGGAGATTCAATTTGATTTCATCTATACCGGTACGGGCAAAAACGGAAATCGGAATAATCTTTTCATCGGGATATTTCTCTCTAAGCTGTTCCAACGCATCTCCAGTACCCTCAAGATCCGTTTTGGTTGCTATGATAATCCTCTCTTTTCTTAAAAGAGATGATTCAAATTCTTCCAGTTCATGTTTTAGATGTTCAAATGCATCTAAAAAATCCGGATCACTGAGATCAACCATGAAAGCCAATCCTGCTGTCCTTGCAATGTGTTTCAAAAAGCGCAGACCTAAACCTGCTCCCTGTGATGCACCATCGATAATTCCAGGAATATCTGCGAGAACAACATCTTTATCTGCAATTCTGAGCATTCCGAGGTTTGGGATTTTTGTGGTAAATGGATAAGCTCCGACTTTGGGATCGGCATTTGTCAATTCTTTTAATAGACTGGATTTTCCCGCATTGGGAAATCCTACAAATCCTACGTCTGCAATCATATTCAGTTCGAGAAGAATTTCGGCATACTGCCCTTCGATCCCCGGCTGAGCATATCGCGGAACTTGCTTCTTAGATGTTCGGTAGTGCCAGTTTCCCAAACCACCTTTCCCACCCTGGAGAAATGTCCAAGTTTCACCTTCTACATTACCTGAAAAGTCTTTTATAATATCATTACTTTCAAAGTCTCGGATAATGGTTCCCGGAGGCACAAGAATAACAGCATGATCGCCATCCTTACCATGCATCTTCTTACCCATCCCCGGCTGTCCGTTTTTACCACGGAAGGTGTGTTTTGCATTTAAATGGCTGAATGTCTTTAAATTTCTCTTTACTTCGAAAACAACATTACCGCCACGACCGCCATCTCCGCCATCGGGGCCACCTTTGGCTACATATTTTTCCCTACGGAAAGATACGCAGCCCGGGCCACCGTTGCCGGAAAATAGTTCGAGGCGGGTTTCATCAATGAATCCCTGCACAAACGACCTTTATTTAATTAGTTACTTCTGTAACAGAAACTCTTTTTTTCCCTTTTCTAAAGTGAAAAAGAACATTCCCTGTTACTTTTGCAAAAAGTGTGAAGTCTCTACCGAGACCAACATTGTCACCGGCATGAAATTTCGTACCTTTCTGTCTGACAATAATTTCGCCAGCATTTACAAACTGACCGCCGAAGCGCTTTACGCCTCTTCTTTTTGATTCGGAATCTCTTCCGTTTTTGGAGCTACCTCCACCCTTCTTATGAGCCATTATTTTTCCTCATCCATAGTAATTTCTAATTTAACAAAAGCAGGATAATCCTTTTCAAGATCTGATAAACCGTTTAACAAAAACTCTGTTATTCCGCTCATCCAGCCCCACTTCCCATCGGAGATCTTCGAAACTGTAAGTTTAAAAGATCCCTTTTCGTCAGAATCAAACTCACAACCAGCTTTTAGTTGTGAAATAATAATCCGACCAGCTGTTCTCACCAACACAGATACTGCTGAACAGACGATATCACTACCGCTATCAGCAAAACCAGCATGACCGTCCACATCCAGTTTAACCAGACACATTCGGGCATCGACAACTGCAACAGCAGTAATCATACTACAGCTTGATGTCCTCAACTGTAAGTAATGTATACTTTTGTCTGTGTCCCTGTGTTTTTTTGTAACCTTTTCTTCTTTTTTTCTTGAAAACAATTACTTTTTTGTCTTTCACAGTTTCACCAATTGTCGCTGTTACTTTCGCACCAGCTACATAGGGAGCACCAACTTTTGTTTCATTCTCGTCTGAAACGAGTAATACTGTGTCAAATTCAAGCGATCCACCAACAGCTGCATCATATCTGTCTACTTTCAGAACAGATCCTTTAACAGCCTTGTACTGCTTTCCTTTAATCTCTACAAGAGCGTACATTCACCAACCTCTTTAAATAAATATTTTTCTACCGGCAGTAAACAGATCTCAAAGAACTTATCCTTTCTAATTAAACAGTCAGACTGAGACACACAATGGTGATATCAGTCCGGGTTCGGTGAAAAAAGATCCAATTCCTTCGTCCTTACTACGGGCTACGAAATCCTAATAAAATAGACGATTTTAATCCAGTGACATATATAGCTAATTGTCACATTTTTTCTAAAAACTGAATATTAATCAACTTAAATGCATTCTTCAAAACCTGGAGAACGGCTTTTGATAATTCAATCCTCGCTACATCGAGATTTTTATCTTCATTGTTCAGAATCTGGTTTTCGTGATAAAACCGACTGAAGTTTTTAGAAAGATCATATACATAAGCGGCCACGACGGAAGGGTTCATTTCCTGAGCGGCCTGATCTACAACAGAAGGGAATTTAGCCAGAAGCTTGACAAGTTCCCAAGCTTCATCGGAAGTGAGAAGCTCAGATTGAAACTCTCTGCCGGAATAATCAGACTGGGCAAATTTTTTCATCATACTGCTAATTCGGGCACCCATATACTGCATA
>JADGDJ010000092.1:0-6143 GCA_016744925.1 Spirochaetaceae bacterium | reverse complement strand
AATAGCCGGAAAATTAGCTACTAGTTTAATCAGCACCCATGCTTCATCAGATATGAGTAGTTCCGGTTTAACTTGACCAGATGAATAATCCGATTCACTGAATTTTCTCATCATACTACTGATTCTCGCTCCCATATACTGCATATATGGTCCAGTGTTTCCGTTAAATGAAAGTGATTCCTTAGGGTTGAACACCATATCTTTCAAAGGAGAAATATGAAGAAGATAATAGTTTAATGCTCCAAGAGCTATGGCATGAGATGTAGCCTGAACATCTTCAAGGTCATTCTCTCGTCCTTTATTCTTTATCTCTTCAATAACAAGATCTTCGAGTTGAGAGACAAGGTCATCGGCATCAACGACTGTACCTTCACGTGATTTCATCTTACCTTCTGGAAGATTTACCATACCGTAAGATAAGTGGTGTAGCTGATCGGCCCATTCATAGCCAAGTTTCTTAAAAGCGTGAAATAGAACTTTAAAGTGGTATTCCTGCTCATTCCCCACGACATAAACCAATCGATCGAAAGGAAAGTCATCATGACGGGCAATGGCTGTCCCCAGATCCTGCGTGACATATACGGAAGTACCATCTGATCGGAGAAGTACTTTTGTATCGAGACCTATATCACTCATATCCAGGCGGATACTGCCATCATCGTCTTTATAGAAAAAGTTATCTTCAAGACCTTTCAGAACAATATCTTTACCCGACAGATAGGTCTCACTTTCATAATAGTACGTATCAAAGGAGATGTCTGTTCTATCATAAGTCTCACGAATTCCATCGAGAGTCCACTTATTCATAAGCTCCCAGAGCTCTCTGGTCTTTTCATCTCCAGCTTCCCATTTCTTGAGCATCTCCTGAGCCTGTTCATCAGCCGAAGGATCCTCTTTTACCCAATTATTGTATTTAACATAATAATTGCCGACAAAGTGATCCCCTTTCATCCCGGTTGATTCGGGAGTGTCTCCATTTCCGAATTTACTATAGGCGAGCATGGATTTACAGATGTGAACACCACGATTGTTTATGAGATTTACTTTTCTAACCTCAGCACCAGCGGCTTCAAGTATTCTTGAAGTACTTTCACCGAGTATATCATTTCTTAAATGTCCGAGATGAAGTGGTTTATTAGTGTTGGGGCTGGAAAATTCAACCATAATTTTTTCATTTTTGAGGGACTCTGTTTTCCCGTAATCGTCAGTTTTAGCCAACACAGAAGCCAGGACTGAACTCAAAACCGCCTTCCGACTTATAAAGACATTTAAATATGGGCCCAGGGGTTTTACTGTTCCCGGGATATCTTCTCCCAACTGCGCCATAAGCTCAGCGGCAATGGCAGGAGGTGCTTTCTTGAAATCTCTTGCAAAGGGAAACATGGGGAAAGCTAAATCTCCCATATCCGGTTTCGGAGGAGTCTCCACGATGATTCTCTCTATAGGATCTCCCAGATCAATTGAAGCTTTTACTGCCATTTCTTTAAGGGATCCAGCGATGAGCTGTTTCCATTGCTCTTTAATTTCTAACATATATTCTCCTGCAGTTCTGCGTACTAGTATTTATTCGGCGAGCCAGTCCGTCCGAACAAAGAAACACCAGAGCTTGCTCAAAGTTTCTTTATAACAAAAGGGAGACTCTTAGTCAATTTAAAGGGCATTTTACAGTTTTTTTTCTTCCAGTATTTTCATTTCATTTATATATTTCACAATTTTATTGATTATCACGGATATCATTTTGAATGACTCTTTCAACTCGTTGTTGCTTTTACCTCCTATTGAGGAGATGTTAGACAGAGTATCATAAGACCCTCCGTCACCGATAACTATTCCATGAGTGATCTTATTCAGCATTCTCATGTGAGAGAGAAACCCGTCGAGGAGACTGACAATTTCATAATCGACTTGTTCCAATGCATCGCCGATTACCTTTTCTTTTACCTCTTCTTTTTCCACTGCTGCTTGAATGACCTTTTCTCCAAGATATCCTTTCCCATGAATCATATGCAGTATATTTGCGAGCTTTTTATCCAACAATCCAATATAATTAAGAAATTTATCAAATTCAGTTCTATTGCCTTTTTTGTAAAATTCACCTTCTCGACTAATAGTCATTAAGGGGGTATACAGTCTATTAGGATAAATTTCCATCATGAAAATCTGAACGAATGCCAGCGATTTTTCATATAAAGCCGGACTGCCTTCAAAGTAATAATTGCGGGAATATTTTTCGACTGGTTTTATGTACCGGACATTCAAAAGAGCACAGAGCTCTTTTTCAAAGTCATTTTTCTTTCTCTCATTTACGAAGAAAGAGTACATACGATTTACGCGGGAATCCCAGAATTTTCTATAATTCCTAAACCAGTCTTCAACGATGGGTGGATTTTTACTATTTTTCCCAAGATTGGCAGAAAGTACCTTTACCAGGTTTTCCAAAGGTACCTTTTTATTAAAATCCCTTATGGTTGACAAAAATGTATCGGCGACAGCCATCTGTCTATTAAGAGACTCTTTCAATTCATCATTATCCATAGAATATAGAAATAGTGATTCCATAGCTCTGATTGTAGGCGGTTTATTCAAAGAACGGAGTATGCCGGATAATTCCAGTAATTTCTCCTGAACATCTTCTATGCGACAAACTTTTCCAGTTTCGGGAATAACAGTATTATAACAGCTGGTTATAGTTTTTAATTCAAACGAACTAAGGAGATGCAAGCCATAAAGACTCTGGCAGGCTTCATTCATAATCGAACAGTCCAGATCTGAAACAGAATCCATTTTCAGTTCAAAAAAGCTGTCGATCTCACTTTTAATATAGCTGACTTCAATTTCCATATCCTTTTTTTCTATTTCCCATGGATCGGTTTTCGCAAGAAGTTCCTGTTGAAGTTCAGGAAGAATGATTCCACCAAGAAATGCATAAAAATCCTGTTTATTTTCATATGAAAATATTTTTTGTAGGGGTGTCCTGAAAAACCGGCAAGGTTCTTTTAACTTCATCAGTTCATCATAAAATGTTTGATTCAGCAGTCCATTCTTAAAATCAGCCAATTCACTGTCACCAAAGTACTTTTTCCGTAAGAGATTGACTTTATGATCTTTCAAAACCGAAGGTATATCCTTCTGCTTGATTAGAGATTGTAGAAATATATAAACTTTCTGAAGAAAATTGAGAGAATCGTATTCCTGCTGAAATGTCTGAAATTCACTATCGATGACATCATCATCTGCAGACAGTGACTCTTGAGATATTTCAAAAGTCATTTCCATCTTTTCAAGAAGTTCCTTTTTCTCATTTGAGGACAAATTTATAATAAGTTTATCAAAATTGCTTATGTTATCCATATTTCTAATTTTATTTCTATTATATGCTCAAAGCAATAATGAGTAAGGATTATTTATGAAGAAGTTTAATAAAGTAACAATTTTTGACACAACTTTAAGAGATGGAACCCAGGGAACAGGTATAAACCTGACTTTGAGAGATAAATTGGATATAGCAGCCAAACTTGATGATGCCGGAATTGACTATATTGAAGGTGGTTTTCCTCTATCGTCAGAAAAAGAAGCTTCATTCTTCAGATTGGCAAAAAAAGAAAATTACAGCCATTCGAAAATTACGGCTTTTGGATCCACAAGAAAATCTGGCAATAAAGTAGAATCCGACCCCTATATAACCGCTATGCTTCAGGCGGAAACTCCTGCGGTTGTTGTCGTAGGAAAATCATGGAAAGAGCATGTACAAAGAGTTATCAATACGACTTTCGAAGAAAACCTCGAAATGATCTATGATTCTATAGAATTACTGAAAAGAGAAGGTCGTGAAGTTATATTTGATCTTGAACATTTCTTCGATGGCTACATTGGTGATGCTGATTACGCACTAGAGGTTCTTAAAACTGGAACTGATGCAGGCGCTGATGCTTTAGTCCTCTGTGATACAAATGGAGGAACTCTTCCCATGGATGCCATCAGAATCATGAATTCTCTTCCCCAAAAAGATCTGGCCCCGATCGGAGTTCATTTTCACAATGATACAGGTAATGCTGTGGCAAATTCCATTATGTCGATCTCTTCCGGGGCAACTCATATTCAAGGGACAATAAATGGGTGGGGAGAGCGCTGCGGGAATGCCAATCTATGCATTATTGTTCCGAACCTGTCTTTAAAAATGGGCATCGAGACAAATATGAATGAAAAGCTGAGTAACTTAACTTCTCTTTCCAGATTTGTCGCAGAAAAAGCTAATATTATCCCTGATAAAAACCAACCTTATGTAGGAGAAACAGCCTTCAGTCACAAAGCTGGACAGCACGCCGATGTTATAGCAAAAGCACCGGAGCTGATGGAGCATATAGACGGAAAATTAGTGGGAAATAAAAGAAAGATTCTAATTTCGGGTCTTGCGGGCAAGTCTACTATTGTGAGGAAACTCGCTAAATACGGTGATTTTGACAAACACTCGGAAGTGGTTTCCAAATTATTTGAAAGTCTGAAGGATCAAGAGCTGGAGGGTTATGAATACGAAGCGGCGGAAGCATCTTTTGATTTACTAATTCGAAAATCTCTCGACAGATTCGTCTCACTCTTTGATCTGAATAATTATCACCTTGAATCATTTAAGACTACCGGTGCGAAATCCAAAACCGTCGGAAGAATTTTTCTCAAAACTAAAGGTGTAGATCACATGGGGGCTGCTGTTGGAGAGGGTCCTGTAGAAACACTCGACGCAGCAATACGCGATGCTTTACAGCACGCATACCCCTTCCTTGAGAAAATGCATCTCATTGACTATAAAGTGAGAATCCTGAATCCGGAAGAAGCTGCACATGCGAAAACCCGAGTTTTCATTTCTTCAACAGATCATCAGCACACATGGGATACTGTGGGTGTTTCTGAAAATATTGTCGAGGCGTCATGGGAAGCTCTTGTGGATAGCATGAATTATTATTACAACAATTATGTTTTAGAAAAAAACTAGCAAAAGAATCCAAAGCATCCAAAAGGAGTGATCGATAAACGATCACTCCATTTTTTGTTTATCTCTGAAAATCCGGTAGAGCTTTCACTGAAAGCTTACCCTCTCTTATCCATTCGATCCCCTTTACGGCTGCCTGTGCCGCACTGGTTGTTGTTGTATATGGAATCTTTCTTCTCACAGCTTCGGCTCTTATATAGGTATCTCCATACTGAGAAAACTGACCCATAGGAGTATTGATGAGAAGATCTATTCTCCCCTCAGCCATATGATCGACAACATTGGGATGTCCTTCATGAAGTTTTAGAATAACTTCTGCAAATACTCCCTGTTTAAACAGATAATCGGCAGTTCCCCTTGTCGCGGCTATGTCGAATCCCATAGTGACAAACTCCTTCACTACAGGAAGAATTGTCTCCCGGTCTCTTTTATTGACCGAGACATAAATTCTCCCTCCTGAGGGAAGTTTTGTATTTACGGCAATTTGAGCTTTTGCAAAAGCCTCTCCAAAGGTATCTCCGGTACCCGCAGCCTCACCAGTTGACTTCATCTCCGGTCCGAGTATCGGGTCCTGCCCACGAAATCGATCAAATGAGAAGACTGCTTCTTTAACGGCCCATCCTGTGATGCATTCTCCCCGGCCGATTCCCTTTTTACTGCAGAGTTTCTGTTCGATTAGATTCTCTCCATCCCAGACTTTAACAGCTGCATCTACAAGATCAACGCCTGTCACTTTAGAGAGAAATGGCACGGTTCTCGATGCTCTGGGATTGACTTCGATAATATAGAGTACATCATCTTTAACTGCAAACTGTATATTGAGAAATCCCTGCACATTCAGTTCTCGGCAGATACTCCAGGCTGCCTGCTCCATTTCAGCCAATATAAAATCTTTTGACTTGTAAGGAGGAATAACACAGGCAGAATCACCGCTGTGTATTCCTGCAGCCTCTATATGCTGAAGAATCCCGCCCACGAATATATTTTTACCGTCTGAAACGGCATCGAGGTCATATTCAAATGCATCTTCCAGAAACTGATCGACCAGGAGAGGTCTTTCCATTGATACCCTTACTGCTTTTTTAAGGTAACCATCAAGTTCTTCATCGTTGTATGCTATAAACATACTTTTGCCACCGAGAACAAAGGAGGGACGCAA
>JADGDJ010000003.1:32602-71072 GCA_016744925.1 Spirochaetaceae bacterium | reverse complement strand
CCTATAGGTATTGGTCTCGGTCTTGTGTTGAGAGGCGAAGTTTTTAGGGGTTATAGGAATATGGCCGGAGAGTTCAGAAGTGTCTTTTTCCGTGAGGCCGGGACAGGCCAGATCTCTTTGTCTAAAGAGGAACTCAGATCACTTCCGAACGATAAAAATATCAAAAGAAAACTGATTCTCGAATTATTGAGAAATATCCTATTTTTAGTTCCCATTTTAAACCCCCGGACAATTTATATGGGTGGTGATTTAATGGGAGAAGATGCACTGGTCAGAGATATTCTGGAAAATGAAATGAAAAATGAATTCTCATTTATGAAGGAAATGGAATGCGGGCTCACTGTTCTCGGAGAGGACTGCAGTTTCGATGCAGCCAGGGGAGCGGCGGTTCTTTCACAGAAATATCTGTTTTCCATTCCTAAAGTAGGTGATTCAACACCTTTGAATTCAATCTGGTATGACTATCTGACCGGTAAAGCAGGAGAATAAATGAAAATAATTACAGCTGGATTTCATCATGAATCCAATACATTCAACCCGATTATAACAGATTCAATAGATTTTAATATTTATCGGGGCAATGAAATATACGACGCCATGAAAACCTATGAGAGTGTTCGGGGAGTTGTAGAAACTCTGGAAAGTTACGATGGTTATGAAGTCATCCCCACTCTCTTTGCCCGAGCGGTTCCCAATGGAGAAGTCAGCAACAAACTCTATTATTCTCTTAAAGAAGAGATGGTGGAGATGATGAAGAAGATTGAGAACCCCGATGCCATAACTCTGGCTCTCCACGGGTCCATGAGGGTCGAAGGATTGGGAGAGGCTGAGGGAGACCTTCTGGAAGTTATCAGATCGTTGTTTCCCCGAGTGCCCATCGTCGTGGCTCTTGATATGCATGCTACGGTTTCGGAAAAGATGCTCTCAAACGCCGATGCTTTCTGCGGGTATAAACAGGCTCCGCACACAGACTGTTTTGAAACGGGAGCCCTGGCGGCGGAAATGACAAAGATCACTTTGGATACTGGTAAACCTTTGACCATGTCCTGTCATCGAATCCCTATGTTGATTGCCGGTGAAAAATCGGAAACAGGTACTCAACCGATGAAACAGATGATTGAGGAATTGAGAGATCTCGAGAAGAAACCAGAAATCCTGGCGGCATCCTATCTACTGGGATTTCCATGGGCTGATTCAGAAGACAATTGTGTAACCTCTCTTGTTGTCACTCTCGATGATGAGGATTCCGCAAGATCTGAAGCTGAGATTCTCGCGTCAAAATTCTGGGCTGAAAGGGATAATTTTAAATTTCATACCGATAGTTTCGAACCGAAAGAAGCTCTTGAACAGGCATTGAGTGCCGAGGGTAGACCTATCTATCTCTCCGATTCGGGAGATAATCCCACAGCGGGATCTTCCGGTGACTGTACGGGATTGCTGGAGATTATTCTCGATAGTCCCGGTGTGGAAAAATTGGAAAAACCTCTTCTCTATGCCGGTATATATGATCCTGTAGCAGTTAAAACCTGTCTGAAAGCAAAAGAGGGAGAAGAACTGACTCTTACCTTTGGGGCTGCCTTTGATACTGTTACAACAAAACCGCTTACAAAAAAGGGATTCGTAGCCGCAAGTATTAAGGGTTGGGGAGATTATAGCGCTGATATGGTCCTGTTTCGAACTGGTAATACGGAGATCATTCTCGTGTCGCGCCATATTGGATTTATCGGTCCTGATATGTTTTATGCGCTCGGTGTCGATCCTCTCAAGCGCAAGCTGATTACTGTAAAACTTGGTTATCTGACCGCATTTCATAAAGAAATTGCCGCGAAGACATTTATGGCTCTTTCTACGGGAAGCAGTAATGAAATACTCGAATCTCTGCCCTATAATAAAGTTAAAAGACCTCTTTTTCCTCTCGATAAAGACGCTGTATATAAATAAGGAAATAAAATGGAAAAAAAGATAGTGCGATATAACGAAACGAAAAATCTGCTCGAAGGTGATGAGTTTACAAAGGTATATTTCCACACTGATAAACTGATCTTTGCCACAAGCACTTTGCTTCCCGGACAGAAAGCATGTCTCGATAAAGGACATGTGGGAGCCGATGAGACCTGTTATGTCATAGAAGGTCGAATCGCAATGCATCTGACCGGACTCGATGAAGTACACGAATTGTCCAAGGGGGACTGCATCCTCATTCCCGACGGAGAACCCCATTATTCTGTGAACATCGGCGAGACCATATCCCATACGGCATGGGCCTGTGCCCCTCATTTGTAGGACTTTTTAAGCGGAGAGTCAGGACTCTCCGCATTCGGCCAAAATACAGCTATTTCAATACATCAGAATCCAATGCGGTTTGCCCCATCAAATTAAAATTTCAGCAGTATAAATTCAGTAAAAAAGAGAACTTTATGATAGATTAGGATAGCTTTTTTATATTCCGTAATTATAATTTTACATAGGAGTACTTAAAAAAATGCTTTGGTATTTCAAATATCAGACCAAATGTACTGACGAGGTAATATGGTTAAAACCGATAAGGTTGTTTTTTCTCATTTGACGCTTTCTTTAATCCCTTTTGCCTTGAGCCTTCTTCTTTTATTTGTTATCAGCTTAAATAATTTTCTCATTTTTCATACCCTTGCAGAACTATTTTCAGTATTTGTAGCTTTTGGTCTTTTTATCGTAATTTGGAATACGAAAGAAACGGTAAATAATGATGCTCTTATCTTTTTAGGAATCGCCTATTTATTTATTGGCTTTGTAGATCTTTTTCATACTCTCAGCTATAAAGGGATGAGTCTTTTCGGTTCTGAACTAGATGCCAATCCGGCAACGCAGCTGTGGATAATTGCCCGATATATGGAAAGTCTCAGTCTTTGTGTATTTCCCTTACTTCTGGGAAAAAAAATTAAGAGTACAATTTCAATGGGGATTTATTTTACCGTTACAGCAATATTTTTATTAATGGTATTTTATTGGAAAATTTTTCCCGGCTGTTATATCGAAGGTATCGGATTGACAGCATTTAAGAAGAACAGTGAATATATAATAAGTTTTTTATTAATATGTGCCTTGTTCTTGTTACATTCAAAAAGGAAATCCTTTGAAAAATCTGTATTTTATCTATTAGCGGTCTCAATTCTTTTAACTGTTATTGGCGAATTGGCATTTACTTATTATATAGATGTTTATGGAATATCAAATTTAATAGGTCATTTCTTTAAGATCATCAGTTTCTATCTGGTCTATAAAGCTTTGATTTTCACTGGTCTCAAAAAACCCTTTGCCCTTCTATACAAAGAGATCAGTGACAAGGAAAAACAGTACCGACAAATATTTGAGACTAATAGGGCTATCAAATTGATTATTGATCCCATTGAAGGTTCTATCATCGAAGCCAATAATGCAGCGTGTACTTTTTATGGATATTCAAAAAAAGATCTCTTATCAAAAAATATTTCCGATATTAATACCCTGCCTGAAAATCAGTTAGCGGAAGAATTTAAACAAGCCACTACTGAAGAAAAAATGTATTTTAATTTTTCTCACCGCTTGTCATCAGGAGAGATCAGGGATGTTGAAGTCTATACAGGTCCTATAAAATACGGCGATAATAATTATATATATTCGATAATCCATGACATTACGGAACGCAAAAAATCAGAATTAGCTTTACTGAAATCAAGCCAGCTCAATCAGCAGATCATTATTGGAGCTCATGAGGGAATTATTGTGTATGGACTGGATTTGTCCTACAAAATTTGGAATCCATTTATGGAAAATTTTTCAGGTCTTCGTGCAGATAATGTTTTAGGGAAACATCCTCCGGAAGTATTTCCATTTTTATATGAATCGGGTGTTTATGAACGTCTTAAGAAAGCGTTACAGGGAGAGATCACCAATCCTGTAGAATTCTATTTTGATACGGGTAAAAGATCAGGATGGGCTCTCGATACAAGTGTGCCTCTGAGAGATTCCCTGGGTTCGATCATCGGGGTTCTCGCAACAGTACAGGATATAACAGAGCACAAGAGAAGTGAAATGATTCTTGAAGCAGAAAAAGAACGTTTGTCAGTAACTCTCCGAAGTATTGGTGACGGTGTCATAACTACAGATGTAGAGGGACGAATTCTAATGTTTAACCCTGTCGCCGAGATCTTAACAGGATCTAATTATGATGATGTATTGGGAAAACCACTGTATGAAGTTTTTTCTATTTTCAATGAATCAATAAAAAAAACAAAAGAGAATCTTGTCGAGAAGGTTCTCAAGACAGGCAATATCGTGGAGTTGGAGAATAATACCTTCCTGCTCTCTAAAGAAAGCGCACAATATCAAATCACCGGTTCTATTTCGCCAATTCAAAATAAAAAAGGAGAAACTGAAGGAGTCATTCTGGTATTTAAAGATATATCAGAACAGATTTTACTGCAGGAACAGGTTCATCAACACAGTAAGATGGAGGCAATCGGGCAACTTGCCGGAGGTATGGCTCACGATTTTAACAATATGCTGAGTGGAATATTCAGTTCTGCCCAATTGTTGAAAAGACCCAAAAGAAATCTTGATGAGAAGAGTTTAAAATATGTTGATCTCATATTACAGTCTGCTGAAAGGGCTGCGGAATTAATTGCGAACCTGCTTTCATTCGGAAGGAAAGATAATCTGACCTCATCAGTTGTTGATATAAACCAGGTAATTGAAGAGACTTTTTTAATAACGAATAAAACCATTGATAGAAAGATTGTTACTTCCTTTGAAAAGAATGCTCAGAACAGTTTTGTTTCCGGAGATAGAACCAGATTGCAAAATGTTATATTGAACTTATGTATAAATGCAAGCCATGCTATGGAAGATGGAGGTTTGATTAAAATCATTACCCAGAATATTTCTATAGACCAATCCCATTGTGATAAAAGCACCTTTGAAATTACACCGGGGGAATTCTGTAAGATTGACATCATTGATAACGGTTCCGGGATTAAATCTGAGAATATAAATAAAATCTATGAACCATTCTTTACGACAAAAGAACAGGGAAAAGGGACTGGACTTGGTTTATCCGCAGTTTATGGCACAATTTTTGAACATAAGGGTGAGATTCTTGTGCAAAGTGAAATCGGCTTTGGAACTTCTTTTTCAATACTATTACCCAGTACTGAAGAAACAACAGAAATAAAGATTACTGAAACAGCTCCCTTTCTAGGTTCAGGTACTATCTTGCTGGTTGATGATGAAGAGATTAATAGAGCTTTAAACCGGGATATCTTAGAAGCTCTAGGTTATCAGGTTCTATTAGCCGCTGATGGACTGGATGCGATTAACCTCTTCAGAAAAAAGCATAATCATATTGATTTAGTGCTGATGGATATGATTATGCCCAAGATGAATGGAACAGAAGCTTTTTATAAAATGAAAGAAATCGATGAAAATTGTTCCGTAATTATAGTTTCCGGATATACTAAAAATGAGAATATTAAAAAGTTAATAGAAAACGGATTGTCCGGATTCATGAGTAAACCCTTTACGATTTCTGAAATTAGCCGTCTTTTAGATGATGTGCAGAAAAAGAAACAATAATAAATAAAGTTTAGAATCTATTGGCAGGAAGAAGAGGCAGAACTTGAATAATAAAATCACTATGGATTTCAGAAAAAATCGCTTTGACCTTAAGGGCTGCAAAATGACAATGAAAGCCATTGTTACTAAAGGTAATGGTGGATATGAACAACTCGAGTATCGCGATGTTCCTGTACCGGCACTTGCCCAGGGAGAGGTCCTTCTACAGGTCCTCGCTGCAGGAGTTAATAATACTGAAATAAATACCCGTCTTGGCTGGTATTCTTCCTCTGTCAAAGCCGGGACAGAAGATCTGACCCCTACAGATAAAAAAAATGCAAAAGCAAAGGCTGATGGTGGATGGAATGAGGCTACGCCATTTCCGTTTATCCAGGGTACAGATTGCTGCGGGAGTGTTGTCGCCGTTGCAAAGGGAGGCGATGTTAGTGTTATTGGTCAACGAGTTCTGGTGCGCCCTTGTATCCGCAGATCAGGATGGGAATCCCTGGATAACATCTGGATGGCTTCTGATTTTGATGGTGCCTTTGCTCAATTTGTGAAAGTTAGTTCTGATGAAATATTTCCTGTGGATTGCGATTGGAGCGATGCGGAACTCGGGACAATCCCCTGCGCCTACGGTACAGCTGAAAATATGATACACAGAGCTAAGGTTTCCAAAGGTGAGCATGTGCTGATTGCGGGAGCTTCAGGAGGAGTTGGGTCAGCTGTTGTGCAGTTGGCAAAACGCCGGGGAGCTATTGTAACAGCCATTGCGGGCAAGGAAAAACTCTCTCAGGTCCGGAATATCGGTGCAGATAGAGTCATCTCCCGCGGTGAAGATATAGTTTCCAGCCTCGGAGAGAAATCTGTAGATGCTGTATTTGATAATGTGGCTGGAGATACCTTTGAGGATATGTTGAAAGTGCTGAAGAGGGGAGGGCTATACGTCACTTCCGGTGCCATTGCCGGACCAATTGTGACTCTTGATATGCGTACTCTATATCTGAAAGATCTTACTCTCATAGGCTGCACAGCCTGGGATGAGCCTGTTTTCCCCAATCTTATATCCTATATCAATAAGGGAGAAATTAAGCCTCTTCTCGCAAAAACCTTTCCGCTAGAGCAGATTGCCGATGCTCAGCGCGCCTTTACAGAGAAGAAACATGTTGGGAAAATAGTATTGATTCCACCCCTGCTGGATGACTCTCAAAAGTATTGATCAATGACAACCTTCATGATCGCTGCAGCTGTCCCCGGAATCTTTAATATGACCGGCCAGCCATTGATCTACAGCGTCTTTGGGAACCCCGGATAATCCGCGAAATACCTGGATGCCATGTGAGTTGAGCATGTTCACTGCACCTCCTCCCATATTCCCGGCAAGCATTACTTCAACACCCATTTCGGCCATAACCGGCACGACATTGGATTTACAACCGCATCCCTCAGGAGGATCTAATTTATCTTCCTTTGATATCTTTCCATCTTCGACAGTAATGATGGTGAAGTATTCACAATGACCGAAATGGCCATCTATTAATCCGTTTCTCGATGGTAGGGCAATTTTCATTTTTAACTCCGTATAAAACAAAATTGATTGTTCTTTTATTAAAATATATTGGAAATAGATTACAGAATAATACGAGAAAAGTCTAAACAAATAATCTAAAATCTACTGCTTCAATAGTCTTAGAGCCGGGGACAGTAAAAAAGAGAGGATTCCGGCTTAGTCATTTTCATCATTGAATTTTATTTAACTTTAAAAAACTTCACAAGATCGAGAAGAGTCAATGCCTGTGCGGATAATTCTTCAGATGTTGCAGCCAATTCTTCAGAAGAAGCGGAATTCTGCTGAATAACTGAGTCCAGCTGAATGATTGAAGTATTGATCTGCTCCACTCCGATTTTCTGTTCCTGACTGGACGCGCTGATCTCCTGGACTAGCTCTGCTGTCTTTCGAATATCCGGTATTAGTTTTTCAATAAGAGAACCGGCTTCTTCTGCTATTTTTACTGAACCTGTTGACAATTCACTTATCTCTCCGGCAGCAATGGCACTTCTTTCGGCAAGTTTTCTGACTTCCGATGCGACTACTGCAAAACCTTTACCTTGTTCACCGGCTCTGGCAGCTTCTATAGCGGCATTCAAAGCGAGTAGGTTAGTCTGGCGGGCAATTTCTTCAATTATGGATATTTTATCTGCAATATCTTTCATCGCTTTTACTGTATGAGAGACCGATTCTCCACTCTGTCTGGCATCCTCTACTACTTTCAATGAGATCTTTTCAGTTTGGATGGCATTGTCATTACTGTTCTGAATGTTAGAACTCATCTCTTCCACAGACGCTGAAACCTCTTCGGCTCCCGCAGCCTGCTCGGTAGCTCCCTGGGATAAAAGCTGGGCACTCTGGCTGATTTGGTCACTCCCGGAAGATACGTTTTCAACGGAGGAAATAATTTTATTTATAATTTCTTCCAGCTTTGAAGACATAGTGCCGACCGATCTTGCCAATTGACCAATTTCATCGGATCGCTCTTTCATTTCAAGGGATGCTGTCAGATCTCCTATTTCCAACCGTCCTGTGTAGTTTTTCAAAAGTATCAGAGGTCGGCTTATATTACCGGATATCAGTAATATGAGTGAAATGAGCAAAACAACTATTACAACAATTGATATATACATCGCTTTTATAAGGTTATTTACAGGGGCAAAATATTCTTTAGAACTAATCGATGCGGCGAGCGTCCATCCCGATGTATTCTCAATTCGAGTTGTGAACACATTGAGTTCTTCACCTTTCGGGGTCAGCACTTCGCTGTAAGCCCTTGTTCTCTCTTCTCCCGAATTGAGAATCCCGTTCAGTCCTGAAAATCCGGCTTTTCCCGAATCTTGAATTTTCAGCTGCATAATATATTCTTCCGAAGGATGAGCCATGATAAGACCTGTTCCATCTGTGATGAATCCATATCCCGTTTCTCCGATTTTTGTAGACTCTGCAATATTGGTTAGAGTGTTTAAAGAAACAGAAGCACAAAAAACTCCAACGAGATTTCCCGAATCATTAAGGACAGCTTCAGCGATAACGAAAATAGGAATACCCATAGATTTTGAAACGACAGGGTTGCCAATGACTCTTTTCTGTCCTGTCTCCACAATTGCTTTAAAATACTCTCGTTCAGCGATAGAACCTGATCCACCCAGACTCGTTGTATAAGAGCCATCGGTTAATGCAAAAAAGACCATGGCAAAATTTTCATTGAGATCCTTTTGTCGGTTTTCCAGATAAATCGAGATCTCTTGTGGATCTGCTCTTTTTATGATATTGAGATTTGAATAACTTCTGGTTTCATTTGTCAGAC
This sequence comes from Spirochaetaceae bacterium, assembly GCA_016744925.1. Lineage (GTDB taxonomy): Bacteria > Spirochaetota > Spirochaetia > DSM-2461 > DSM-2461 > Spirochaeta_F. Next base: position 62,145 of record JADGDJ010000003.1, on the reverse strand, counting down.
CCTCGATCCAACGTGAGATCTCACTACTTTTTGACTGAACAAGATTTTGACTTTGATTATCAGTTATATCAGAAACTGATCGCATAGATAGGAAAATGACTATCGAGCTGAGAGCCAGCACTAAGAGAAGAGAGGTCACTCCAAAGCTGATGAGCAAACGACCTTTAATTGTATTAATTCGCATCTCTTACTCCTTATATATTTAGCAATTCGATTTATGCAAGAATATACCTGAGATCCTGCTTCTCTTACATTATGGTCTGATACTGATGTAATGGCAAAAAATTATTACTCTATATTTCATTAGAGGTCATTGAAAAGGTGATGATTTAATCCTAGAATTCAAAGAGGATTATGAAAACCAAAAGGAATATCTTATTATTTTCGATTCTCCTCCTCTACCCGTTACTACACGCACAGCAGGAGAATCATGTACTTTTCATTAGCTCTTATCATTCCGGTTTTCCATCATTTTTTCACCAGGTAGATGGATTGCGTGAAGTCTTTTCAGACCAAAATATCAGCTTAGATATTCAGTTTATGGATATGAAGCGTTTTCCCGATGACAATAATCTTGAGCGATTTTCACAAAATCTGTCTGACCATTTATCTCGGTTAAATCTTTATGACCTGTTGATTGTCGGTGATGACTATGCGTTCAATTTCGCTCTTCTGGAACAACATGGACTTCTACAAAATATACCAATAGTATTTTTGGGAGTGAATAATATTGAAAAAGCCCTGGCTCAAGATTCGAATCCCCGGATGACAGGTGTTATTGAGCACGTCTCCATGAAAGAAACGATTGAAGCCATATTGTCATTGCACCAGAATACAGAAAATATTGTTGCCATAGTCGATGGAACTGAAAGCGGAAAGGGAGATTTGCAAACATTTATTCAATTAAAGAACTATTTTAACCTTGTAAATTTAAAGACCATTGATCTTTCAACACAGTCGTGGTCTGAATTTAAATTGAACTTAAATACCCTTTCAAAAGATTCTATTCTTCTTCTTCTTTCTGCCTACTCAGATAAAAATCTAAGCTCCAAATCATTTGAAGATAGCCTGGAATTAATCTCTTCCTCTACAGTTCTCCCCATATACCACCTGTGGCAACACGGAATCGGAAAAGGCCTGGTCGGCGGTAAAATAATCAGCCATTACAATCAGGGAATTGAAGCTGGAAAACTAGCGTTGCAAATTCTCTCGGGCTTTAAAATTGAGGAACTCCCTGTAATTAAGGAAAGCCCGAACAACTTTTTATTCGATTACGAACAGCTTAAGCGCTACGGAATCAACCAGAATAAGCTACCGGAGAACAGCGAAGTTCTAAATCTTCCATTTTCTTTTTTTAGGGAATACTTTAGAGTCATTGCTTATATTTCTGCAGCCTTTACAGCTCTTCTGGTCTTAATAGCTTTTTTAATTTTCAACATTCTCAGGAGAAGGGCTGCAGAACAATTCCTTCAGATGGTAGAAACTGCAATAGATCAGAGTCCGATTTCAGTTCTAATTACCGATTCATCGGGTTCCATCATTTATGGAAACAATTATCTTTGTGAAATGACCGGATATACAAAACGTGAGCTCATTGGACAAAACCCCCGCATTTTTCAAGATCGAACCAATAATCTTGTAAATTTTGAACAGCTGTGGGAATCAATTTCGGAAGGACATGAATGGAAAGGGATACTTCACAATCTCAAAAAAAATAGAGATCCTTACATCGAACAAGCCCTGATAAAACCAGTTCTGGATAAGAAAAATACGATACAGAGTTATATTGCCGTAAAAGAAGATATAACAGATAAAATTAAGCAGGAGCAGATGAACAAAATGCTCTTAACTGCCATTGAACATATTGATGATGTCGTAGAGGTTCTCGACCGAAACAGGAAATTAATTTATATAAATCCATCTTTTGCCAAAAGGTATGGATACTCATCAGATGAGGTTTTAGGTCTCGATCCTCTTGAACTCTTTGATGACAGATCACATGATAATAGTCAAACTTATGATGATCTCTGGAATGTCGTGAACTCCAGAGAAACATGGAGAGGGCAATTTACAAATAAAACAAAAGAGGGAATATTCATTGTTGAAGATGTGAGCATTTCACCAATTATTGATAATGAAGATAAGATTTATAGTTATGTGTCGGTTAAAAAGGATATTACCGACTTTTTAAAGCTGATTGAAGAACGGGATTTAATAAAAGAAGATTTTTTTCAGAACCAGAGACTTGAATCCATTGGACACCTCACTATGGGGATTGCTCATGACTATAATAATGTACTGAGTGGAATTATGTCGGCATCTCAACTACTTCTTAAACACCTTCCTGAAAAGGAAATCAAGTGTCGAAAATACGGTAAAATGATCTTCACAAACTGTGAACGAGCTGCTCAGTTAACAAAACAATTATCAACGTTTTCCCAAAAGAGAACGGGAGTTGTTCAATTCCTGAATTTTTCAGATGTGATTCTTGAAGTGTTAGATCTTTTACAACATACGATTAAGAAAAGTATTCAATTCAGTTTTAATAATCATTCTTTGAATCCAAAAATCTATATTGAAAGGAACTCTATACAAAGCGTTTTATTGAACTTAGCGATTAATGCATCGAATGCAGTAGAAGAGGACGGAGAAATCCGATTTACGCTTAAAGACAGAGAAATTAATGATGAATACTGTTCGTCTACAACTTTTAATATAGAACCGGGGAAATATATCTGCTTATCTATTCAGGATAATGGGTGCGGAATCTCTCAGGAAAATCTTCAGAAGATATTTGTACAATTTTATACAACACAAAAAGAGGGTACAGGGCTGGGTCTGCCTACGGTAAAGAGAATTGTTGAAGAAAATAACGGCGCTATTGAAGTTGAAAGTCAATTGGGATATGGAACTCTGTTCACCGTCTTGCTACCAGTTTTAAATTCATAAAGTGGAGAATACATTGAAATTAATAAGTCATCTTTCAAAAAAGGTGAACAGATTCGGATCTCTTTACTCTCTCTATTTTGTATTTTGGTTCATGTGCTCTTTTTTAATAATGGTTCTATTTGCCCAGATAGAAAGAAATAATGATATAAAACTGGTTAGTAAAGAATCTGAGATTCAATTGAAAGCTCAACGGGATTTACTTTTAGAGCATTTCCGCGATATTGAATCCGATTTATCTTTTCTTCCGCAGTTGAACGAAATGCTGCGTTATAGAGAAATAAAAAGTGAAAAAGAAAGGATCCAGGTCGGAAATGAGTTCCTTGAGTTTTCTAAAAGCAAAGATCAGTATGATCAAATCAGGTTTTTAGATGAACATGGGAATGAGATTGTCCGTGTAAATCGAAATGATGGAAAACCGGAACTCATAGCATTTGAAAAACTTCAAAATAAGGGCGATAGATATTATTTCCTGGAAACAATGGCTTTAGACCAGGGCGAATTTTATATATCACCTTTTGATTTAAATATTGAAAAAAATAAGATAGAGCAGCCAATTAAACCTATGATCAGGTTCGCAACACCTGTGTTCGATACTTCTGGAAAAAAGAAAGGAATTGTCATTTTAAACTATCTTGGTGTGCAGATAATCGATAACTTGAAACTAGCCACGGAGAAAAACCCCGGTGTCTTTTCTCTCATCAATAACCAAGGGTTTTGGCTATATAATGACGATAAGGAGCGAGAGTGGGGATTCATGTATCCGGAAAAAAATAATACCAACTACTCAAGTTTTTTTCCTGAATCGTGGGAGCAAATGACAGGCAGATCCTATTTTCAATCCAATGAAGATAATTATATAAAAACTTCAATTCAAGTGAAACCCTATTTACAATCAGATAAGGGATCGGAGAATTCGTGGTTTTTAATGAACACAATTCCCTATGATCAGATTGGTGTTCGTTGGTCTCAAATTTTATACAGGAATCGTTTTCTCGGTATTGTCATACTTGTCCTGGATTTTATTGTCGCTTTTATTCTCGCCAGATCTAACGTAGAAAAATTGACTCTCAGTTCTAAAATTAAACAAATGGCTCTCTATGATAATCTGACCGGACTGCCCAATAGATATCTTCTTTATGATCGGATAAAGTTAGAAATTTCACAATCGGTGAGATATCAGTCCTCTTTTGCCCTTTTTTATATTGATCTCGATGGATTTAAGGAGATAAATGATTCTTTAGGTCATGATGCAGGAGATCAGTTATTAATAAAGATGGGAGAATTGTTGAGGAAAACCGTACGGGCCGCTGACACGGTTTCCAGGATAGGTGGTGATGAATTGATGATCCTTATCTCTCATATTCAGAGTCCTCAGAACTGTATTTTAATCGCAGAAAAGATTCTTATTCAATTATCAAATCCCATATTTTTAGATAAGGGTTCTGTTCAAGTCGGTGCAAGTATTGGAATTGTCATTTCAAATCCCAATCGCAAAGAGGGTATTGAGGAATTGATGAGGAATGCTGATTCCGCTATGTATGATGTCAAGAAACACGGTAAAAATAATTTCAAAATATATGAAGGATAGATGAATAAGGGAGCAATAATGGAAATGATTAGTTCAATATTTAGATACTTAACTCCTTTTGTCTATTGGATGTTAATATTATTCTGGCTATTTATTTTCAGCTTTTACATCAGGAGAATTAGAAAGAAGAAGTATAACGATCTATTATTGAGAACTCTATTTGTCATACTTTCCATAGATTCATTAAGAACTCTTTTTGAGAGTACCTATTTTGGATTTTGGTATACATCCCTCTCTGGATTAATCCCTATAAGCATCTATAATTTCCTGGCACAGCCTCAGATCGTCTTTTTCCCGAAGATAACCAATTTAGTAGTATCTATCATCATTATCACTATTCTCATACGAAAATGGATTCCGGAAGAAGACCAGAGACTCATGCAGATGAAGTCTGATATCTTGACATTCGAGACGGCATTCAATCAAACACCAATGTCTATTGTTATTACAGATGTCGACGGGATTATTAAATATGTAAATAGAAAAACCTGTGAACTTACAGGGTATTCTGATATTGAATTGAAAGGCCGGAACCCCCGGATCTTCAGTAGCGGAATGACAAAACCGGAGACATATGAAAATTTATGGAGCACCATTACTGATGGTAAGGAGTGGAAAGGTTTTTTTCAGAATATGAAAAAAAATGGTCAGTACTATTGGGAAGATGCGACAATCTCCCCCATGTTTAATGATGCTGGCATCATAACCCATTTCATAGCAACGAAGGAAGATATTACAGAAAAGTTAAAGATACAGGAACAGTTACAGCATAGAAATAAAATGGATGCTATCGGACAGCTGGCAGGTGGAATAGCACATGATTTTAATAATGTTCTTAGCGGGATTATGAGCTCTGCGCAATTGTTAAAACTTAAAAATAGGGATTTAAGTGATAGAAGTCTTAAATACATTGACATAATATTAGAATCTTCAGAAAGAGCGGCAGATTTATCCAATAGATTATTGGTCTTCAGTAGTAAAAAGAATACAACCTCGACCTCTTTAGACATTCATACAGTTATAAATGATGTGTTTAACATTCTCAAAAGTACAATAGATAAAAAAATAGAATTAGTATTAGACCTGGTTGCGGATGAACATTTTATAGTGGGTAATAATTCGGAACTGCACAATGCTATTTTGAATTTATGCATTAATGCAAGTCATGCGATGCCTGACGGAGGCAAAATCAAAATCTTAACAGGGAATTCCTGGTTAGATGCCCATTTTTGTAATAAAGCCATTTTAGAGATTTCTGAAGGAATGTATTGCTGGGTAGAAATTTCAGATGAAGGAACCGGCATCTCTAAAGAAAATCTGGAAAGAATCTTTGAACCTTTTTTTACCACAAAGAATGTAGGAGAAGGTTCCGGATTAGGATTAACCGCTGTGTATAAAATGGCCGAAAATCATCACGGAACCGTGGATGTCGAAAGTGTGCTTTGCGAGGGAACCTCATTCCGGATATATCTCCCGATTACCACAGATCATTCATTTAAAAGAAGAGAAGTACTCGATTCAGAGTTTAGAATAATAGATTCTGAGGGGAAACATATTCTTATTGTTGATGATGAAGAAACGAATCAGATTGTCATCGGTGATATTGTCAGGGCTTTGGGATTCAACGTTATATTGGCTTCAAATGGCCTGGAGGCTTTAGATCTTGTTATTCAAAATGATATATCATTTATAATTCTGGACATGATCATGCCCCAAATGAGTGGTTATGAAACGTTCGTGGAACTTAGAAAGAGAGATTCAAATTGTAAAATTATTGTTTCAACAGGTTATAGTGATTCCCAGGAGATAAAAAAAATGGAAGAGATGGGTTTATCCGGAGTACTGCATAAACCTTTCAAAATTGAAGAACTTTCAGAAGTCCTGAAAAGAGAGTCCGGAAGTTAGTATTAGAGATATAATAAGTTGTAGAAATGATTTCTTTGTTAGATACTTAGGTTATGAATCATTCTTTTTGTAATAAAAACATGTTGATTTTTATGTTCTTTTTAAATGTATCAATTTGGTCTCAGCAACAAGAGATAAAAATATATACATACCATACACATGCCCCATTCATTATTGGAGATTCTATAGGTTTGACATATGATCTGGCTGAATACTTAACTGCGAAATCGGATAACAGGTATATTTTCACAGTGCAAAGTATGTCCAAGACCAGAGTTGAAAAATCTTTTGATAATGAGGAAGCCTTTATCGTCCCCTGGGTGAACCCTATTTGGTTCGACGATGAAGATGAAGAGAGTTATACGTGGACTGAGCATGCTATCATGGAAGATGGAAATGCTGTAATTTCAAGTTCTGAGAATCAAATCAACTATTCAGGTGCCGCTTCTGTGTCCGGTCTCCGCTTCGGAGGCATAATTGGCCATCGTTATATTGATATTGACGACTTGGCGGATCAAGGGGAAATTGTAAGATTTAATAATGAAAATCATGTGAATAACTTCCGAATGCTTCAGAAAAACAGAATTGATTTTACCATAGCCCCACTTGTAGGAGCCGAATATATTATACAAGTGAATAGGATGAGTGATGATCTTTATATTTCGCCTATTCTGCATAGTGAATATCTTAGAAAATTTATCATTAGTCACAATGATGAGGAAATAGTTCGATTCCTTGATTCCCTGTTACTCCATATCCAGGAAGATCCATCATGGATCGCAATCATTTCGAAATACAGGTAATATATGAAAAAAACACTAAAATCGTCATTTTTTTGAAATCTCTCCCTGTTATTCTTGTCGTATCATTTTCAGTTTCACTAATATCTCAATGGGGACTATATGAAGATTCTCAGCTTTTATTAGAAAAAAAGATGGATTTTTTATTAGAGAAAGAAGCATTGGAATTGTCCTATCCTCTTTGGATTGTCAATGAGGAACGCATTAGAAGCTTAAGCAAAAATTTGCTTAAAGATCCGGATATTGTAGGTATTCAGGTTTTTGATGACGAGTTTTCAATGGTTGCCACTGAAGGTGTGACTTTTGTGGAATTTATGGAAGATGATAAGGGATCAGATCCGGATTTAAAGTTGTTTTTTCACTTTGTCGAGATAATTTTGTTCAATGAGATTCCCTATTCGGTTATTACGAATTCTCATCCTATCTATTTCGACTCAGACGGAATTGATGTATTTATAGGAACAGTCCATTTGATTATTTCTGACGAATCGGTAATGGAAACATTGCAGTCTGTAATTCGTTCACATTTGCTCTCCATAATATTGACGATATTTCTCGTCTCTATCAGCGTCATTGTCATCTATCAACTAGAAGTTGAAAACCCTTTAAAAAACCTGAGAAGAGCAATAGGACAATGGGGTGACTCTGATCATAAATATAATTCGGATAAAAATGAGAATGAAATCGATTTTTTAAGCAAAGAATTCGACTTGTTATGGAAAGAAAAGAATGCCTTAACAAATCAAGTTATTTCAAGTAGGGAATTTTACCGAAGCACATCCAATAATCTCCCCATTGGCGTTTTAATCATATCTTCCAATGGCCAGATTGAGCAAACAAATAAGTATTTATCAAATGTTTTTGAATGCAGCGAAAGCAAGCTCTTAAACTCAAATATTTATGATATTTTTCCTTTGATTTTAAATACAGATGAGAAAATCAGTATAAATAATTTAGAGCTTAATGATCATTTCGGTCCTTATGAGAGAGCTTTTGAAAGAAAAACCGGAGAACATCTGATTTTTAGAGTACTCGGGTTAAAAATTTGTATATACAACACCGATTTTATACTTTTTACACTGGAAGATATTTCGGAACAATTCCAAATGAGAGAAAAGTTACAGCTAAGCAGTGAACTACTGGATCAAACATCAAGGATTTCTCATGTCGGGGGATGGGAATTAGAGATTAAAAACAACACACTGATTTGGTCGGATGAAGTTTACCGCATATATGATGTTCCTAAAGATTTTACCCTCAATGTTGAGAAAGCCATTGAATTCTATGTGGATGATTATAAGTTTCTCATAAGTGAGGCTGTTGATAATGCCATTGCCAACGGCCGGCCTTTTGAGTTGGAAGCGGAAATAAAAACTGCAAAAGATAAGAACAAGTGGATAATCTTCAAAGGAAGACCATATTTCTCAAATGAAGAAATTATTAAAATTACAGGCACAGTGCAGGATATAACAGAACGAAAGAATAGTGAGGAAACATCTAAAATATTACAATCAGAGTTAAACCACAAAAGTAAAATTGATTTATTGGGAAAATTAGCCGGTGGAGTCGCCCATGATTTTAATAATATATTAGGTGGGATTATGAGTTCTGCCGATCTTATCAAATTAAAGCTCAGGAAGCACGATGAATCCCTAATGAAATATATAGATATTATATTGAGCCTGTCTGAAAATGCCGCAAAGTTATCAAATAAACTATTAGTATTATCGAGAAAAGATAAAGATGATCAAAAAAAGAGTTCAAACATACAAAAAATGATGAATGAAACAGTCGAGATTGTCTACAATACGCTAAATAAAAATATCGATTTAAAGTATATTGAAAAAAATAATATTGAAAACCTCCATTTTATAATTAATGATTCTTCAATTCAAAATGCCATAATAAATATATGCATCAACTCCAGTCATTCTATGCCTAAAGGAGGAGAGCTTTCGATTACGGTCCGTCGGGATGATTTATACTTTTACATAGATATTTCTGATACGGGAACAGGAATGAGCCGGGATGTTCTTTCAAGGATTTTTGAACCATTCTTTACAACGAAAAGCGAAGGTCATGGAACCGGGCTCGGAATGGTTTCCGTCAAAAGGACCATTGAGGATCACAACGGGGAAATCGATGTTTTTAGTACTCTGGATGTAGGAACAACAACTAAAATCCGAATTCCAATTGTTTATGATTCTCAGCAGTCGATGGGAGAAGATCATATTGTGCATGGCTCTGGAGTCATTCTTCTGGTCGATGATGAAGAGGTGAACCGGGAAGTGGGAAAAGAAATCCTGGAATCCTTGGGATATGCCGTCATATTGGCATCGAATGGGTTGGAAGCAGTTCAAATTTTCGAAGAGAAATTTAGAGAAATTGATATAACTCTCCTGGATATGATAATGCCTGTTCTGGATGGATATAATACTTTTTTGAAGATGAAAGATATAGATATTCAATGCAAATTCATCGTTTCGTCGGGATATTCAAATCGAAATAATATTGAAGAGATGGAAAAGATGGGCTTGAGTTCTGTTATACCCAAACCTTATAAAATCGAAGAGTTGAGCAGAGTCATCTCAAACTTGATTAAGACTTATTAGGCAATTTTTCAGGTCAGCTAATATTATTAAAACTGCAGAAAATACAACATTTCTGCTGGTTCAAATATCACATCAGGATATTCTGACCATGACGATATTGAGTTCATGAAAAGAACGGTCATTCAGGGATCATTGGCAAACAGACAGAGGATGAATCTATTTAAAGAAATCTTCAGAGGTAGGCCGGGAAAATATCTTGTTATCATGCGAGCCGAAGATCTTTATATGATAAGGTAAATGATTTATGTGAATTAAATCACTTTTTTTGGATATTACAATCATAAATGTTTACGCAAACATTTATGATTGACAGAATGAATTTTCTATAGGAGAATACAATAAATAAATCAGAAGAAACATGTAAAGGAGACTAACATGAGGAAAAAGGTAATTTCAATCTTAACAATGTTTGCGCTATCATTTAGTATTTTTGCCACAGGCCAGCAAGGAGAATCGGATCCGGTTCCCGCATTTGATCCGGAAAAAGAGTATTCTCTCAGTTTCGGTGGATACGGAGACCTTGAAAGAGCCTATAAAACCATTTTTGAATCAGCAGAATTCAAAAAGGCACTGCCGAACATTACTTTTGAATATCAGATGGCCGATTTTGGAGGTCATCATGATCGTCTGACGACAGTTCTGGCTGCCGGAGAGGCTACTAATGATATAGAAGCTCTGGAGATTGGATTTATTGCTAAGTTTGTTGAAGGTGGCGGGCTGACAAACCTTGCAGCCGCTCCTTTCAATGGTATTGAAGAAGGAAAAGATATCGTGCCTTTTGCTATGTCCAATGCGACAACAGCTGAGGGAAGACTGGTTGCTTATCCCGTTGATATCGCTCCTGCTGTATTATTTTACAGAAAAAGTCTGGCTGATGCTGCGGGCGTTTCTCTGGATAATCTCAAAAGCTGGGATGAATATATAGAAGCCGGTAAAAAGCTCACTATCGACAAAGACGGTGACGGAGTTATCGATCAGTTCGCTATGCCACATGCTTCGGAAGTAGCAATGATGCCTCTCAATGGTGGAAAAGGCGGCTGGTTTGATGAAGACAACAATCCTCTACAGCCCAAGCAGAAATTCATGGATTCCCTCGATCTGGTTAAGAAAATCAGAGAAGCTGGTATTGATGGAGATCTCGGAGCCTGGAGTGGTCCCTGGATTCAGGCTTTTGCCGATGGAACAGTCGCAAGTATTGTCAATGGTGCCTGGTGGGGTGGGGCTCTGAAAGCTTGGGTCGCAAGTGATCTGGCAGGAGACTGGAGAGTCGCCCCTCTTCCCGGAGGATTGTATGCTTCTCAGGGAGGGACATACCTTTCAATTCCCCAACAGGTTCCTCTGGAAAATAAAGCGGCGGCATGGGAAGTTATCAAGTATCTCACAACAACAAGTCATGCCCAACTTTCAACATTTGAACAAATTGACGCTTATCCGGCACTGACTACTGTATATGATGATGACATCATGAATGAAGATGTTCCTTATTTCGGTGGTCAGAAAATTAGGCAGCTCTATGCTGATGTAGCCAACAATATTCCAAGTGCTAAAGTTTCTGAGTATGACGCAGTTGTTCTTGCAATCTTCAACAATGCCGTAACAGATGTACTTGTGAACGGCTCCAGTTCTGAAGATGCCTACAATAAAGCTCTCAATGAAATCCGTGCAATAGTGGACTAAGTAAAATATAGAAGGAATGCCTCATCGTGGGGTATTGTCCTTTTATTCTTAAATCTTTATTTCTGAAACTACTGTTGTGGTAGTTTCAGAATTGAGGCTGTTCTCATTTTAGACTGCCTCAATTCTATTGAGGTATAACAATGAGTTTACAACCTAACAGACTGACTTCAGTCGGGAAAAAAAGTGTTATGTATTTTTTTCTCGTGATATTTGCCTTTATATTTTCATTTCCCTTTTATTATATGTTTGTTTTAGCAACTGTACCGGGAACAAAAATATTTAGCTATCCGCCACATCTCTTCTTTAAGGACTCTCTTTGGACGAATGTCAAAGCCTTATTGGATGATATTCCTTTTTTTGTAAATTTTTTTAACAGTGCCGCTATTGCGACAATATCCACAGTAGCTGTCATTTTTTTCTGTACAATGGGTGGTTTTGCCTTATCTAAATATGACTTTAAAGGGAAAAAAGCAATTTTTATATTTATTCTGAGCACTATGGCTATTCCTCCTTTTTTGAATATAGTTCCATTTTTTAAGATGATGGTAGCCTTTCACTGGTATGGAACCTGGTTGCCTCTGATTGTTCCGGGAATGGCAAATGCCTTCGGAATATTTATGATGGCACAGTTCACTAAAGACTCCATTCCCGCAGCTCTCCTTGATGCGGCGAGAATTGACGGTCTTACAGAATTTCAAATACTTATGAAAGTGGCCTTTCCTCTTTCTCGCGCCGGAATAGGTGTTCTGGGGATTATTACTTTTATCAATAGCTGGAATAATTTTCTGGGAGCATTGATTATGCTTCCCAATACAGATAAAACGACACTTCCCGTAGCTTTATCGAAACTATTTATGCAAATGGATGGAGACCGGGGGGGATTGATGGCTGGTACGGTGCTGGCTGTTTTACCGCTTATGGTAGTCTTTATCATTTTTAATAAGCAGATCATCTCAGGTCTGACCGCGGGAAGCGTAAAGGGGTAAATTATGTTAAATAGAAGTCAAAAATGGGCTCCGTATCTTTTTCTCAGCCCCTTTTTTATCTTGTTTCTTGTCTTTGGAGTCTTTCCTATCGGATATTCCATAACTATATCGCTATTTAAATGGACAGTCAGCGGTCCGCAGGAATTTCGCGGCATCGGTAATTATGTTAAACTTTTAACAACAGATCCTTTTTTTGTAGGTTCTCTCTGGACAACTTTTCTGTTGCTGATTTTTGGTTCATTGTTACAGCATTTTTTTGCCATACCTTTGGCTATTCTGCTCAATAACAAAAGCCTTAAAGGTGGCGATTCGTTCCGATTGTTATATTTTCTCCCCTATATTACCAGCTCTGTTGTAATAGCTTTAATATTCAGTCAGATGTTCGATCATAACTATGGTTGGTTAAACTATATTATTGAGAATGTTTTTGGTGGAGAAAAAGTCAAATGGCTTCAGGATCCCAGAGCTATCCGGTCGAGTATTGCCATAATGGTAAACTGGCGATTTATCGGATGGAATACTATAATTTACATGGCCGGATTGCAATCGATCGACCAAAGTCTCTATGAAGCAGCTGAGATTGATGGTGCTTCGGGGTTGAGAAAACATCTCCATATTACTGTACCATTATTACTGCCGATTATCTTTTTCGCTGTGTCATTGAGTATTATCGGAGGCATGCAGCTCTTTGAAGAACCATTCGTTCTTATGAGAGGATATGAGCAGATGGGTGGTCCCAATAACGCCGGACTGACCAGCGCTTATTATCTCCTGGCAACGGGTTTCAGTTTCAACCGATTTGGTAAAGCTTCGGCCATTGCCTGGATTCTATTCGTTATTATACTTGGTATGACATGGATTAACAAAATGGTAACAGACAAGCTCCAGAAATAGTTGCTCTCGGAGCATGTTTGCAGGGGCATTTCATATCGATATACAGCATTCTAGGACTTTGTATCGATTTGATTATGCCCTGTGTACAGAAGAACTTTCCAGACTTTTAATTTCCCATTGGACACTGTATAATATATCTTTGCCGGTCGCTCCTGCGGGAGTGGATTTTTAATTTCCCAGGAGTACTTTATGGCAACCCAGAAAGATGTGGCAAAATTAGCCAATGTTTCCTTTATCACGGTTTCCCGCGTGATCAACGATATGGGAAACGTTAAAGAAGATACGAGAAAAAGGGTACTCGCTGCCATAAAAGAACTCAATTATTATCCTAATTCCATCGCTCAGGGTTTGAATCTCAATAAAGTGAGAACTTTAGCCATACAGGCCCCTGTCCCCCAAAATGTGAGTATCGAGGAGACCTCCTATTACAGGCGCCTTCTCATCGGTATAGAGAAGTGGTGCATTAAAAAGAATTATGACCTTCTTCTCTCAACTCAGAGAGGAGATATAAATTCATTTGATTATCTAAAACCTTTTTATGAGAGAAAAGCTGATGGGATTGCTCTGCTGGGAGCGAATCCGACGGATGAACAGGTCGAAAAAATACTCAGGGACAAAATACCCTGTGTTATTGTGGGAGACAGGCCTTCATCGGATCAGATATCTTACATAGATACAGATAACTTCAAAGGTATGTATGACGCTACAAGTTATCTCATCGAGAGAAATCATTCGAGGATTGCCTATATTCATGGAAATCTGTGGACAAAAAATGCTACCGACCGTTTCAACGGGTACAAAACAGCTCTTTTCGATGCCGGATTTCATGTCCCTGAGGACTTGATTTATCCCGGTGCGTTTACAAAATTATCGGGAAGGGAAGCCTTTCGCTATTATATAAATCTGCAGGATAAGCCCAGTGCTATTCTGGCATCGACCGATCTTATGGCTCTCGGAGTTTACGAAGAAATGACGAGCGGCAAATTCAACATTCCCGATGACATTTCCCTTATCGGTTTCGACGGACATGAAATCTGTAACTACACCAATCCGCCTCTTGCAACGATTTACCAGCCTCTTGAAAAGATGGGTGAAGAATGCGCTCGAATTTTAATAGAGCAGATTGAAAATGGAGAGAGTCCCTCCGAAAAAATGATTTTCCCCGTATCACTCAATCCCGGGAAAAGCATAGCTGATTTACGTTAATCCGGATCCCGGTGCCCAAACGAGTCCCCAGTTGAAAGTTCCTTTTCTCATACTATAAACTCAATCAACCGGACTTCACCTGTTCTTCTGTATATTGCCCGACAGATCTTTTCCGGGACAATCGCCCCTGTTAGGGTCTCTTTGGAAGCATCGGCAAAGTGAACAGTCACAGATTTTTCAGCACTTTTTTTTACAATGTAGGGTGTCTGACAGAATGTGGCTCCGAGCGATCGGGCGGGAAGATTGAGTTTCTGTTTGTCTCCCTTGCATCCTCTTATTTCCCACGTTACGGCTTCACTGTAAAACTCTCCATCATCGATTAGTGTTCCATTCATAGAAATTTTACCATCTATGATTCGAATTCCCGTTTCCGCCAGTCGTGTAATAATCTCTTCTTTTACTTGTCCTGTCATTCCAGGTTGTTTGGCCCCTTTCCCTGCCGGTGTGTGGGAATAGGGATCAAAAGGGAAGGCTCCGTAAACTTTTGCAGATTTATTGTATCCAATCCCCTCCC
This sequence comes from Spirochaetaceae bacterium, assembly GCA_016744925.1. Lineage (GTDB taxonomy): Bacteria > Spirochaetota > Spirochaetia > DSM-2461 > DSM-2461 > Spirochaeta_F. The sequence continues at coordinate 47,014 of JADGDJ010000003.1, read as the reverse complement.
GGATCTGGTAATAATAGTCTTTCAGTCCTTCTATTAGTGCTTCCGGTGCTTTTTCATCTACAGCCCTAAAGAGATTTTCCTGAACAGCCAGCAGTAATTTACTCACCATATGCCAGTAAATACTTCCCAGTCCTTCAAAGGCAAAGAAGGTTCCCGATCGTCCTGTATAGGACTGATGATCGAAAGTCTCCTCAAAGAGGTTTTCGATTGTACTTCCCTCTATTTCTATCAAATGCGTATAGTGTGGTCTGGCTTTCAGTTTTTCCAGAACCTCCTGAACCTGACGGACATTGTGGAAGTCTCCATTAAAGTGTATAAGTCCCGATGCATCACAGGTTACCAAATCTCGATTATCTTCCTTTACGAGTTGTTTCAACAGTTCCAGTGAAGCGTATTTTTCCGGATCAATATTGTTCTTCTCGAGAAAGGTAGGCAGATTGCGGTCGGGATAAAGCATATAGCTGTTTTGATCCTCTCGGAAAAGGGCGCTTGATCTGAGAGCATCGATTGTTTTCAATGTCTCTTCTCCTGAAAGCAGTCTCGAAGAGAGTATGGCAACCTGTCCTTCCAGCATTTCATAGAGTGGATGTATTCTCATCGTTCCTTTTCCGATCTCAAGCGTATTATATGAGTGGAAGAGGTTATCCTCCCTTTTGTTCGCCTTAAGGGAGGCATCGATGCAGCGGAGTGATGTTGTGAGAAATGTCAGCATTTCCCCGCGGTTGATTGTCTCCGATCCCTGATTTAAATTTTCTATGTACAATTTCTTACGGTAATCTCCCGAAGCGGTCCCCAGAGACTCAACGATTTTGTACAATTCTCGGGAGTTCATAGGATTTCCCGCTGATTGATCCATCTTTGTTAAAATTTTTCCAGTTGCCTGGAACCATGTCAGAATCTCAGTTCTGAGAATGAATTTACTTTCATTGGATTCTCCATACAGCTCCATCAGAAAAGAGATATACCTTCTGACATAGGCGAGAGTCACCACAGATAAGCCTTTTCCCGCAAGGGCATTATTGGCATCATTCCATTCAGGTCTTTGCGTATTCATCCATATCCCGCCGTAAGGAACAAAATTTCCCAGTTTGGTCAGTAGAAGGATCAGGAATTTTTCAGTCATATTGGCAAGAGTGATTGAACCATTGGTCGAATGGAGCATTTTTCCTTCGGCTCCAATCATTTCACCTCGAGTTTTGATCTGATTATGCTTCTCTTCGTTGAAGACAATTGTGTTGTATGGATCCTGAAGAATCTCATTGAACGGTTTTATTTCATAGGGAATATCGGCAAAAGAATACTCTCTGTCATTGAGTTCAGAAAGAATTTTTCCTCCAAAGAATTGTTTGTACATCTCCAGCATTTTTAAGAGGTAAATAATCTGGTGATCGCTCCAGTAGCCTATGTTTGACCATGGATTGTCCGGCTCGAGAACTTCCCAGTCAATTCCCTTGCGGGATATGCGGTAGGGATTGTAACCATCGGCCGTTGTCGCATTCAGGAATTTCCCGATAATGTGACGTATGTAGAAGGGGTAGGAGTAACTGAGAGCTTCCCAGTTTTGGAAAATATCCCTCCAGTTCCCCTGATAATCCAGTTTGGGAGATCCGTCTGCTTTTTCAGTTTCAATAGAAAAAATATTCCAGGGACGACTGGGATCTCCATGACGTCTACTGAATGTGAGAGGAAGGTATTCATACCAGATCCTGGTCAGGTTGCTGTTTTTTTCATTGACGATTGTAGTGAGAAGTTTGTTGTAATCCACTTCCTCTCCCAGTCGGTTAAGAACCTCTTCAAATCTTTCTCCGACAAATCGATTCGTGGTATAGATAAAATCATTCAGATCTGGGATGGATATTTTGTATGAATCGTAGAAATAGCCGCCCCTCATAATATTGTACATCACATTGGCCTGATGATGAACGCAGTTCATCTTTCCGGCAGAACTCTGAATCCCGTCATTCTGAGCCAGTATGGCATCCAGTCTTTCACTGCCTTTTCGGACATCGTCCTCAATGATTAGAGGTCCGTTCAGGGTATTATCGAGAAGAGTTTTATTCAGGTCATTGATCGCCTTGTGATCTTTATCTACATCTGCGGCAATGTACCAGGTCTTCTCCTCATTTTTATCAAGAGCAAAAGTTGTATGGATAAAATACCCGCATCGTTCTCCTTTTACTTCCTCTTCTTCGCAAATGGTTGTACCGGAGATAAACGCCTCTAACTGTCTGTCACTAAGCAGATATGTTGGATTGTTTATTCCACAACTCCAAAGCACATTGGCTTTCAGAGATTCGCTGGGTTCTGCCAAATCTGTCAGGGTGGCGCTTAAAGCAAAGATTCCCATACCTGTGGAACTTTCGATTTCACACTTTTTATAGGCGTTGAGCAGATTGCTGAAAGTATTTTGAACCTTTGAACTTATACCAGCAGGTAGAATGTTTTGAAGACCGTCAATAATCTCCATTTTTAAAGGGTTTTCACTCATATTCTTAAGAGAGGATTTTCTGATCCATCCGTATTTTTTACTGTTCATCCACTTATAGGAGAAAGAGAGTCCCAGCGTTTCATTGATCTCTTCGAAGATCAACATATTGCCTCTAATGTTTTTATAGAGAATTGACAGGATGTCATAGCTAATCGTCATGGACTGATTAAATGGTTCCCAATAGAATCTTTTATTGTCTTTTTCTACCAGAATCAGGGTTTTGGGACCAGTATTTACTGAATCTTCAGTGATTCTGTCATCAGTATAATAGGGAAAGAGGGCAGACTCGGAGTTTACTCTACCTGCAGTCAGGCCTCCCGTGGAGGATATGAACATCCAGTGATTGGTATCACTGGAAATTGTCATAAAAAAGGGCGCCATGGCCTGATAATTTTCTATTTTATAGTAGGTCTCTCCATCTTTCTCAATGAATTGTTCCTGTATATCGTTTTTTTTGATTTTAATGGACTGTTGCCCCAGGTAGATATTTTGTTCTTTTGACATATAATTTCCCTGTCTTTATTTTATGTTTGCGTAAACATTATAGGATAATTCTTAAGAATTATCAAGTTATATTGCTCACCTTATCTTTTCTAGTCCAAAGACTCTACTGCTGCCCGCTCAATTGCCAGACCTTTGTGATATCTCTCAAAGAACTCATTGAACCCATCAACATCCCTAGGATCGGGAGCTACCAGATCACCCATGGACTCTTTGAAAATCTCTGTGAGAAATTCCGGAAGAGTTGCACTTGAATCCTCTTGTCTCATATAAGATGCCAAAAGTGCGATACCCCATGCCCCGCCTTCACCGGCTGTAGACATAACCGATATAGGAGTGTTTGTAGCTGCCGCCATAATTTTCTGCCCGGCTAGGGGTGTTTTGAAAAGACCCCCATGTCCTCTGATTTCATCAACCTGGACATTTTCCTCTTCAAAGAGAATATTCAAACCTGTTCTGAGGGCACACAAAGCCGATTGCAGATGGGTTCTCATAAAATTTTCCAGTGTAAAATCACTATGACTTGATCGAACAAAAAGCGGTCTTCCCTCGCTGAAGCCGGTCATATGCTCACCTGAAACATATCCATAAGAGAGAAGTCCCCCGCAGTGGGAATCCCCTTTTAAGGCGAGATTCATAAATGTCTCATAGAGTGTATCCATGGAGATATCCTGCCCAAGAGCTTTTGCCGCCTGGCCGAACAGAGAGACCCAGGCATTAAAGTCGGATGTACAATTATTGGAATGAGCCATAGCTACAAGATTTCCGTCGGGAGTGGTCACCAGATCTATTTCGGGATGGACTTTTGAAAGCTCTTTTTCAAGAACCAGCATGGCAAAAACCGAGGTACCCGCGGAGACATTTCCTGTACGTTTTGCCACACTGTTGGTCGCAACCATTCCAGTACCTGCATCCCCTTCAGGGGGGCATAGAGGTATTCCAGCGGAGAGATCTCCATCAGGATCTAATAGCAAGACTCCTTCTGTAGTCAACTCTCCAGCTTGTTTCCCTGCCGTGAGCGTTTTCGGCAGAATATCACCGAGTTTCCAATCATAGTTTTTACTGCCGATCAGTTTATCGAAACTGTCCATATGCTTTTTATTGAAGCCTTTATCATTTAAATCTATGGGGAACATACCCGATGCTTCACCTATCCCCAAAACTTTAGCACCTGTCAATTTCCAATGGACATAACCAGCCAGTGTAGTTAAAAAATCAATTTTATCTACATGGGGCTCTTCATTGACTATGGCCTGATACAAATGGGCGATACTCCATCTCTGGGGGATATTGTATTGAAATAAACCTGTCAGTTCTTTAGAAGCCTTTTCTGTTAAATTATTTCTCCATGTTCTAAAGGGTGTTAAAAGGGAACCCTCTTTATCAAAAACCAGATAACCGTGCATCATGCCGCTGAAACCAATGGCATTGATGTTTTTTAAGGTGATCTTAAACTTTTTCTGAACATCTCTCTTCAGCGCTTTGTAGGATGACTGAATCCCGACCCACACTTCATCCAGAGCGTATGTCCAGACTCCATCAGTCAATGTATTTTCCCAAGCGAATCCGCCCGATGCTATGGGATTATTGTCTTTATCTATCAGGACTGCTTTGATTCTTGTTGAACCCATTTCAATACCCAGGCATGTCTCACCATTTTTAATCTGGTTTATTACATTATCATTCATTTTTTCCACCTAATTTATATGATTCGAGATTTTCTCTGCAGATTATTTCGATAGGAAGAAATTGAAACTCTTTCACATCTTCCACCAGCACAATGTTCTTGAATAGAGACTCAAGAGCCAATTCTCCCTGTTTAGCCGGCTGCTGATTTAGCAGGAAATCAATATTTCCCGATTCCAGCATCCTGGTGTTAGCCTCAACCAGGTCATATCCGATAATTTTGATATCCTTTAGCATTTCCGCGAAATAATGGACCGATGAATTGGGGACAAATAATCCGATAAGATCTCTGTTTTCATAGGTCATTTTTTCTACAGTTTTTTCATATTCAGCCAGATGGTTTTCCACCGGCAGCATGTATGTTTTAACAGTTGAATCTGTATTTTTGCGGATGTATTCTTTGAATCCACGTGCCCGGATGTTTATATGATAATCTTCCGGTTCCACTTCAATAACAGCTATTGTTCCGCTTTCTTCTATTATTTGTGACATCAGTTTCGCAGCTGTACGCCCGCTATCATAAGAATTCTGTCCAATATGGGAAATTCTGGAAAAGTTCGGCAGATCGGAGTTAATGAGAACCACTTTCTGATCTTCTCTTATTAAGGATTTGTATTTAATAGCCTGATCAGCCACAACCGGAGCAATGAGAAAACCATCGGCATGGATAGCAATGGCTTTTTTAAATTCTATTTCATAAGAGTGTTTGTCAAAACGATCGTAAAAAAAATATTGCAGATCAATTTTGAAGAATCCAAGCTTTTCTTTCCCGGTTTCAATTCCCTCTTTAATCAGATCCCAAAAATAATCATTCTGATGGGGAAGGGGCATTATTACAGCAAAAACAGTCCTTTTGTTATTGGATAATTGACTGGCGACAATATTCTTTCTATAACCTTTTTCTTTTACTATAGAGAGAATGGATGCTTTTGTCGTTGTAGAAACTCTGCCACGGTTGTGGAGAACTCTATCGACAGTTCCAATTGAAACACCTGCGATCTCTGCAATGTCTTTTATTGTTATCATTGGAAAATCCTATCTATGCGTTAACGTACACTTATTCTAAAGGACAATAGGTTTTCAGTCAAATTTATTTTTCTTTAACATACTGAATCTCTCATAAGACATATTCCTATTGTTTTTCAGGAATACAGTTCACTACAATTTAAAAGGCTTTATAAATATATTCTTAGAGGAATTACCAATGATTAATATCTACAGAAGTTTAGTTTCCCTAATTGTTTTGTTTTTAATGATGGGGTGTATGACGACGACAAAGACTCTTGATTCTAATCAAAGTGGATTTACACCGGACTACAATGTTCTTGAGAAACGTTCATGGATCTCTCATAGTGCGATTGAACTTTTTCAGGACAATCGCTATCTCTATGTCCAATTATCTTATTCATCGGAGTTTGACGGGATGTTTTCTCTATTTAATCCACCTGATGGATCTTCCTTTATGGTCAAAGGGGACTTGATTCGTGGTGATGGTGGAATCATCAAAAGAGTTGAAAAAAGTAAGGTTAAAAGAATAGAAGGGATAATAATACTTTTTTTTCCAGGTGATTTTTCTAATGAATCGGAGAGGACAGGATTGATTATTCATTCTGAATCTCTTAAATGGAATACTATTCCCGAAATACCAGCAGGGAGATTTCAGGAAAATGAGAGTATTTCTGAATCGACAGAAAGTTCTCAAAATTCAGAAAGCTCTGAAAATTCTGCAAGCTCAAAGGATCATGGTGTCGTTAAAGACGTTGTCAATGAAGAAGTTGAAATATCAGAAACAGATTTAGCATTCAGAGCAACTCTTCCGGAAAAAATCTCTCTAATAAATATTGAAACAGATGGGCAAGATGAAATCCAATCCATATTCGGAATACCGGGAAAATTGACCTATTATGCAAATGGTCAGAGGATGACTATGCAGTATCCCGATAAATTTTATCCCATCATAAATACTCAAACCGGCAGAATTGATGAATTGAGATTGCATAATCCCGGGTATACCAATTCAGAAGGGATTCATGTGGGGAGTTCACTTGATGATGTTATAGATGCCTATGGTAAACCCGAAAGCATTATCGAATTGGGAAATCTAAATGGAGATATAAAATCAGGGATTTTATATAAATTATCCCAATCCAGTTATTACCTGATTCAAGACAAAAATATACGTTTCTTTTTTGATGAATTAAATAATGTCAGTGCCATGTATCTGCTTTCTCCCAATTTTGTAAATGAATGATAAAATATGATAAGCCGGCTTAAATATGTCAGCAATATTATGATTCTGGTAATTGGTTTTTAAGCAATAACCCGGACACAATTGCTCTGGTAGCACATATGCTAAATAACCCTTTTTTCTCCCGTAAGCCTGTATTTGTCATTGGTGAACACGCCATCGACGTTCAACTCTTTCAGTTTACTCAACTCTTCCGGTAAATTAACAGTATAAACCAGTATCTTTATACCTCTTTTATGGGCGTCTTCAACGATCTCCCGGCTTATGTATTCTCGTTTCACATTGAGAGACCAGGCTCCGATTTCCTCAGCAAGCAAGGAAAGAGAGAGAGGATGGCAGCTGATAATGGGAGAGATTCGTATCTCCGGACATAGTTTTTTAAATCTGTGCAATTCACAATGATCAAAAGAAGAGACTAGAAAATCCTCATGACTCCTTGCTTTATCTAAAAACTCTACATGAAGAATCCTCGCCACTTCTTCAGCAGAACCTCGTCCCTTAATCTCTATATTCAAAGGACAGTGACTATCAATTAAGTCTATAACTTCTTGTAGTGTCGGGATCTGTTCTCCATCACCGGCATTGAGTTTTTTTAACTCACTAAGAGTAAAATCACTGATATAACCATGTCCATCAGTTTGAGCGTCTACTTTGTCATCATGCATTAAAACAGCTTCTCCGGATTTGCATAAAGAAATGTCAATTTCTATCATATCGACCTTGGAATCCAAGGCTATCTGTATTGACTTCAGTGTATTTTCCGGAGCCAGATCTGCGGCTCCCCGGTGTCCGATTATAAGCATTTGTATTCCTTGATTATGTTGTTTCTCTAATTATCAGGTGTCCCGGCATTTTCATTTCAACCGGTGGTGATTCTGGATCTTTGATCAACTGCAATATTCGAATGGCTGCCAGCTCTCCCATCTTTTCAATATGGATATGTAGTGCAGTAAGAGGGGGATATGTCATAGTCGCCCAGGGGATATCATCAAATCCGGCAATGGCCAGTTGATCTGGAATTTTGATTCCTTCATTCCTGGCTTGGTTGAGCAAACCAATAGCCATTGCGTCATTGGCGGTAAAAACAGCAGTACAATCGGGATAACTTCTCTGTAAGTCCCGGAGAGAATCAGCTCCTGTATTGATCGTCGTATCGTCTTTAAAGATTATGATCGGTTCCAGGCCGGCATTTGTCATTGCGGATTTATATCCTTCCAGACGCTCACGGTTATTAAACCAATAATCCGGTCCTGTTATGTGAGCTATTTTTTTATGCTTTTTACCAATTAAATGCTCAGTTACATTTTTTGCACCATTGTAATCATCGCAGACAATACTATCTGTCAAATTTTCATATAAACGGTTTTCCAGGAGAACGACTGGTTTTCCAAGAGATTTGATTTCCATTATGAAACGAGGGCTGAGGCTTTGGCCTCTGATGATATAAGCATCACAGCTGGAAGATTGAAGAGCGGGGATCTTTAAAGGATTGTTCATATCATCATCTGTTACAGGAATTATCAGACTCTGGTATCCCGACTGTCTAAACGTTTCATCAAAAGCGATCGTTGAATGATGGAAATAGACAGAATCTAGCTGGCCCGAGCGTTGCCTCCCGATAATCCCGATAAATTTACCATTCACAGGTAATAAAGAACGCACAACGGGAGCGAGTTCACCTTTGCTCTGTTTTAATTCATTTAATACAAGATCTCTGGTTTTCTGGCTGATCCCCGGTTTGTCATTTAATACCCGGGAAACAGTCGACAGAGATATTCCCAGTTTATCAGCTATGCTCTTTAACCGCACAGGTTTATCCATAATAAATCCTTGACATACAACTAATGTAGTGCAAATATGATAATACATGCAATGCAAACATTATGCAATAAATTTAATTATGTTTGCGAAAAAGGAGAGTTTATGAAAAATACGGCAATATTCTTGATCATTGCAATGATGGGTCTTCCCCTCTTTGCAACGGGAGAACAGGAAGCACCCAGTGGACCACAGACTGTAAAGTTTTCAGTATGGACCAGAGAGGGCGGCATCAATCACTGGCGCGCAGATCTTGCAGTGGAAGCGGCCGAAGAATTAAATGCAGAATTGAAAGCTGAAGGCAGTGACATTACTGTTGAGGTGGAAGCATATTTAGACGAAGGAGATTGGGGAAACTTCAAAAAGAAATATTCTCTTGCGGCTGATTCAGGTGAAGCTCCGGCAATTATTGTATCAGGACATGAAGACATAGCTGTGTGGAGCCGATCCGGTTTAATCGTGCCTTTCGCCGATTCCGTACAGGATGTGAAAAATCTTGCTCCTCAGTTTGATGATGTCTTTGACAGCCTCTGGGAAGCGGCTACATGGCAGGGTAAAGTTTGGGGTGTTCCTCAGGACACAGAAGCCAGACCTATGTATTTCAGTAAAACAAACTTACGAAAAATGGGCTGGGACGATGCTAAAATAGCAGATCTTCCCGCTGCAATGGCCGAAGGTCGATTTACACTTTCAGATCTTATTGCCACTTCAGAAGAAGCTATTGCAAAAGGTGTTGTGGCGCCGGGATACGGTTACTGGCACAGACCTCGACAGGGTGGAGACTTTGTTCAATTCTACAAAGCTTTCGGCGGAGATCTTTACGATGCTGAACAGGATAAACTGATCATCGATAAAAAAGCTCTTATCGATTTTTATTCATTTCAGAGAGAAACAGTTACAACTGGAATCACTCCTGATAAATATATCGGAACTGAGTGGAAAATCTGGCATGATGTTGTTTCAAACAACAAAGCTTTGTTCTGGAACGGTGGTACATGGATGTGGGCTGACTGGGCTAAGAACTATGCACAGGGCGGAGAAGAAACTCTATGGGCGAATGTTGGTTTCGGATATGAGCCTTCAGGAATCCGTGGAGAAAAAGGAGTGACCTTATCTCATCCTCTTGTATACCTCATTTCCAGTGAGAAAGCTTCAGGGAATACTCATCAGGATCTGGCTATTCGATTGACAGCTCTTATGACGGAAACAGAAAAAAACACAAGACATGCAGTTGAGAGTGGACACCTTGGAATCCTTAAATCGCAGAATGATTTCGCTCCCTATAAAGAGAGCAAATTTCTTTCAGACGTGACATATTTGCTGGAGAATAACTTTTATCAGCCAAACCATGTGATGTACGGACTCTGGTTCGATGCATTCTGGAATGGAATGGTTGCTTCCGAGCAGGGAACAAAAACTCCCGAGCAGGCTGCAGATGATGCCATCAGAGTTATGAAAGTGGAAATTGAAGATCAGCTGATCGTTAAATAATCAGACTTTTTTATTATCTTACGCTTCCGGAATACTTTAGATTTTTAAAGTTTCCGGAAGTTTTTTAATTAGGAGAATACATTGGAAAAAGAGCATCGGAGCCACACTGGATTGTGGTTCATAATGCCGGCGTTGATATTGGTAATAGTATTTTTCTTTATACCCGTATTGATGACATTGGGTATATCCGCTACAGATATGAGTTCTGTCACTGGATTTGACGCATGGAAATGGGTGGGACTGAAGAATTATGTGAAAATAGCACAGCACCCCGATTCCATGAATAATTTTATAACAACGCTAAAATATGTCTCGTTAACATTGGTGTTTTTCAATGTGGGACTGGGATTGCTGATTGCGCTTATCACAAGCCACATAAATAAATTAGCAGGTGGATTTTTCCGATCGGCCTGGCTTCTTCCGAGAATCACACCCCCTGTTGTGTATGTTCTCATGTGGTCTATGCTCGCAGCTGATGCCCCTTATGGAGTCTTCAATCAGCTTTTCAGAATCCCGTTCGGGCTTTCTACAGGAAACTGGGTGCCCGAGTATGCATTCCTTTTTATCGTTCTCGTGAATGGGTACATCGGGGCTTCCTTCGGAATGATTATTTTTAATTCCGCTATTGAGGCTATCCCCAAGGACATTATGGTTTCATCACTTGTAGACGGCGCATCATACACGCAGAGGGTCCGATATATAATTATCCCCCAGCTCAGGTGGCCTCTTCTTTTTGTCGTAACCTATCAGACATTGTCTCTGCTGACATCTTTTGAATACATCATGGTTTTGACAAATGGTAATTTTAATACGGAAGTCTGGTCCTTGTGGTCCTATCACAAGGCATTAAATAATTACTGGGGAAATTTCCAGTATGGATTCGGGGCGGCATTGGCTGTAGTCCTCGTGCTTGTAGGAACGATACTGGGAATCGTTTATATGAAATATTTCAGATTCGGTGCATTAGTGCAGGAACCGAAAATAGACCAATTATAGGAGACATGAAATGAAAGAGAAAAGAGATAACTTTTCATGGTTATCCTATATTGTATTGATCGTATTTACGGCTCCGATTATTCTGGGCTATTTATGGTTGTTCATTTCGACCTTTTCCGAAAGAACATATGGACTGAAACCTGTTGATCTAGATGGGAATTTCGGCGGCTTAACATTGAAAAATTGGGCGTTCCTCAGTGATCCCGATATCTGGATCATCACCATGAACACCTTTCTCATGGCGTCTTTCCTGACCTTTGGAGTGTTGCTCATATCCTCATTGGCCGGTTATGCCCTGTCGAGGATAAATTTCCGAGGAAGAAAGACATTTCTTTCAATGACACTGATCCTTCACGCTTTTCCGAGTGTCACATTGCTCATCGCTCTATATTTTGTACTCCGATTTATCTCCGGTGTTCCTCTTCTGGGATTTCTCTTTGGATACAATACAATAGGGGGAGTCGTTTTGATCAGCATTTCTCTTCAGCTGCCTCTGGGCATCTGGCTTATGAAAGGATTTTTTGATAGCGTTTCCTGGGATCTCGAAAGGGCGGCTCTGATTGACGGCAGTTCCCGCTGGCGCTGCTGGTGGCAGATTATGCTTCCCCAGATTAAACCCGGACTGGCAGCTCTCTCTATCTTTTCATTTATGACAGGGTGGAGTTCTTTTCTAATCCCTTATACTTTCCTCACCAGGGGAAATAAAGCGGTGTTATCCACGTACTTGAATGCCATGATGAGCAGTGATACGGTCTCTATTCAATATGGAGTCCTTGCGGCGATCGGACTGTTTCAGCTGATCCCTATTCTGCTTTTTTACTCATTCACACAGAAATATCTTATGAAAATTTTCAGTGGCGGTAGCCACGGTGGCGTTTAGGAGCAATATAATATGGAAGTTAAACTACAGAACCTGACTAAAAAATTCGGTACAGAAACGGCCGTGGACAATATGAATCTTCACATTAAGGACGGTGAATTTGTTGCTTTTCTCGGACCATCGGGGTGCGGGAAAACAACGACTCTTCTCATGACAGCGGGTATTTACAAACCTGATGGAGGAGAAATTATATTCGGTGACAGGCTGGTGAACAAAGTGCAGCCCAAAGACAGAAATATAGGGATGGTCTTTCAGAGTTATGCTCTATATCCCCATATGTCTGTATACGAAAATATCGTTTTCTCCATGAAGCTGAAGAAAAAGTCCAAGGATGAAATGAACCGGGAAGCCGATAGAGTGGCGGGGCTTCTCGGGATCGGAGATCTCCTTAAAAGAAAACCCGGTCAGTTATCCGGGGGTCAGCAGCAGAGAGTTGCCCTGGGAAGAGCTCTTATCAAAAAACCTGAGTTACTGCTTTTTGACGAACCTCTTTCCAATCTTGATGCAAGGCTGAGAATTACAATGAGAAGTGAAATTAAAAAGCTGCAGAAAGATCTGAATATTACAAGTATTTATGTGACTCACGATCAGGTGGAAGCCATGACTATGGCTGATAGAGTAGCTGTGATAAAAGATGGGAAATTGCAGGCTTTTATGCCTCCTATCGAACTTCATGAAAAACCGCGTACAAAATTTATTGCCCATTTTGTGGGAAATCCTCCCATGAATTTCTTTAATATAGAATTAGTTTCATCTGATGGAATTCTAAAGGGTGTCAATTCTCATTTCACTCTTCCCCTGGCGAAGGACAGGCAGCCGAAAGAGGGTAGTAGAGAGGTCATCCTTGGCATACGCCCGGAAGATATCAGTATCAATCCCGATTCAGATTTAAAAGCGGAAGTGCTACTTGTTGAGCCTCTCGGTAGAGATGACCTGCTTCAGTGTCGAATGGGTAAAGAAGACATATCTATTCTCGCAGATCCTAAAGATAAACACCGATGCGGTGATGTCATTGGACTGGATATGGATAACACCACTTTTCAGTTCTTCGATTGTGAGACTGAAAAATCACTGCTCTGGTTTGACTGATCAATAGAGTGTTGTGGATTTTATCTTTGATGATTAAGTGCCCTGTAAATTTACGAGGGCACTTAATCATTGAGGAGCATGTCTCTATTTTTGATTGTCCTTTCCAGGTCTGAAGAGAGCTTGCTAAGTGCCATAAAGATCTCTTCTGCCCTTTCTATATCACTATCCTGGAATGCACTTATACAATCTCTTCCCTTTTCGTGAATTTTGTTGTGAATCGAATGAAGTTTCTCAAGCTGGGACTTTTCAAATATCTCATTCCCTTTCTCCAGTAACCAACAACCCATGTCACATCGGGTGGGATCGTCTATTGCAAGACGGGCTTCCTCAACCCGACCATCCATAAACAATCGTATTTTCAAAATCCAGTTCTTATGCTGCAGTAGAACTTTGCTTATCTGCATAGCCGTACGGGACGTATTGATTCCTTTTTCAGAATCTCCCAGATTGAACACATCAACCCGGGTCATCATGGCTTCCATATTGGTTGCGTTCTGATCTCCCACAAGGGCAATGTTATTGATCATGTTTTTAGAAGATTCAACTTTGCCGGCAATATCTTTCAGGCTATGAGAATCTTCTTCACCGAATTTTTTTACTTCCAGCAAGGCTTTGTTTATCTGATCCGATTCATGGCGGACAGTAACGGCATCTTTGTTGATCATATTCGTTAAATCCATGAGATGTTGAGAGGAGTTCTGAATCTCTGCACTGCCTGCGGATAGTTCATTGGTACTGACCGAAATTTCCTGAAAAGCATCTACGAAGATACTTACTTCTTCTTCGATACGTCCGAAAGCATCCATACTTTTCTTTCCTGATTCTTCTGTACTTTTTATATGGCCTACTATTTCTGCCAGATCCTTCCCGATTGCCGAAGCATTGGCCTGAGTCGACTCAGCCAGCTTTCGGATTTCATCGGCCACTACAGCAAATCCCCGTCCTGAATCACCTGCATGGGCTGCTTCAATTGCGGCGTTCATGGAGAGAAGGTTAGTCTGAGAGGCTACACTATTGATCACGTCCAGCATATCCCTGATGGCATCGATACGGCCCGCTGTCTCCTGTATGGTTTTATTTGTATCAGCCACAGTCTCGCTTCCCTGCCTGGTCAGATCCAGAAGAACGCGAGAGGCCTGTTGTTTTTCTTCGGCTACATTGTTTACCAAATCACCTGTAAAAAGTATAACATCACTTTGCTGTTCATTTATCAAG